>NZ_JAWRWI010000145.1:0-329 GCF_046535585.1 Bacillus sp. SIMBA_005
AAGAATATCAACGATTATGGCGCCCAACATGCCTATTCGGCTGTGCTAAACAACACTCAGTCCGCTAACGCCAAACCTGCTCAACCCACTATCGCCTTCTAAAAATCGTAGCGCCCAAGCTTGCGCGTACGTCGCGTCCGGTCTTCCCGTGCCCAGCCCGTGTCGGGAAATGAATAGGTTCTTCGTATGTCTCTGTCCACCGCAGCCTGCACCGTAAATGACTCAGAGGCAGGCGCGCGTACGTCCCATCGCATCACGCCTCGACCAGGCTGGCAGCGCAACGCCCTATCAATGCTGATATGCGCAACTCTACCCGGCTTGGCTAATGC
>NZ_JAWRWI010000146.1:0-329 GCF_046535585.1 Bacillus sp. SIMBA_005
TGTGTTACATAATTTTCGTCATCGTGAATTGATAGAATAATTACTTTAGATTCAGGATACAGCTCTACAAGCTGTTTTGTAGCTTCCACACCATTTACGTTTGGCATATTGATATCCATGATCACAACATCAGGATGATAGTGCTCAACAATACGAGCCGCTTCGTCTCCGTCATCACCTTCGGCTACCACTTCAAAGGTAGGTTCAAAATCCAATATCCGTTTAACACCTTCACGAAATAACTGATGGTCGTCGATAATAACAATGTTTACTTTAGTCACAAGCCACGCCTCCTTGTATTATTGTTCTATATACTCTAGCATTCGGTC
>NZ_JAWRWI010000147.1:0-328 GCF_046535585.1 Bacillus sp. SIMBA_005
CGTTCGATGCGCCGGCCACGCCGGGCCACTACCGCCTGTTCGTCGAGGTCCGCGACGGCCACGACCATGCGGCATACGCGAATTTCCCGTTCCGCGTCGCGGCCGATCGCGCCGTCGAGAGCGAGGGCGACACGCCGGCGGCGCCCTGACGTCGCGGGGGCTGCCGCGCCTGCCTCGATCCGCATAGGCCCCATCCAGGAGCGCGCTGGCGCGCAACCGAGACCGCGCCACGCGCGCGTCCCGAACGATCAGTCCGGAACCACCCGCAGCACGCGGCCGTCGGCTGCATCGGTCAGCAGGTAGAGCGCGCCGTCGGGGCCGGTGCGCA
>NZ_JAWRWI010000148.1:0-327 GCF_046535585.1 Bacillus sp. SIMBA_005
GTGCGACGAGACCCCCGGTCGTGAGGGCGCATCGAGAGGCGGGACCGCGTCGACGAGCAGCCGCGAGTAGGCATGCTGCGGTCGCTCGACCACGTCGCCCGCCTCGCCGTACTCGACGAGCTTCCCGCGCTCGAGCACGCCGATGCGCTCCGCATGGCTCGCGACGAGCGGGAGGTCATGGCTGATGAGCAGGGTCGCGAAACCGCGCTCGCGACGGAGCCGGCCCACGAGCGCGATCACCTCGGCCTCGACGCGACTGTCGAGGCCGGTCGTCGGCTCATCGAGGATCAGCAGCCGCGGGTCCGCAGCGAGCGCCATCGCGATCAC
>NZ_JAWRWI010000149.1:0-327 GCF_046535585.1 Bacillus sp. SIMBA_005
CATTGCTTCAGCCCTCCAAAGATTGAGTGAGCCTGACCCCTTTATTTCGGACCCCTTTATTTCGGACCCCTTTATTTCGGTACCTTTCGCGACGCTCCGTCAGATTTAGTTGACCCTGGCACGGTTATCTTCTAATCACTTGTTAGCTTTCGTCAGAATTGCGAGGACGGATATGTGCGGATACACTTAAAAAGCTATTACGCATAAAGCGCTGCACTCTTGGCATTAGATTGGATTCATCCTCCGCGAAAGCATTGACGAGACGCGCGATTTCAGCGTGTTGAATTTTTGGTAGCTGCATAAGTTCACGGGACCTGTCGATCTCAT
>NZ_JAWRWI010000150.1:0-327 GCF_046535585.1 Bacillus sp. SIMBA_005
GATGCAAAGCTGGACAATGTACAGGACGAAATTGCGACAAAGCGAAAAGACCTGGCCGGCATACAGGAGTTATTCCAAAGGCAGACAGAGCAAGTCATCCAGTCTTATCGCAGCACGGAAAAGCCGTCTTCCTATGTGCAGAAATGAATGTGCCATTCCGGAAGCGGAGTGGTTCTTTTATTTTCATTTTTTAATTCGTAACGTTATAATAGTGAAAAGACTTGTCGGAAAGCAATTGCGGCTGCATTGACTGCAGGGCTTTACAGAAAGTAGGGGAGAAATATGGGATATCCCAAGGAAGGAGAAACCATTCAAATTCACAGCTAT
>NZ_JAWRWI010000151.1:0-326 GCF_046535585.1 Bacillus sp. SIMBA_005
TGGTTTATTTATTACATTCGTAGGGTTACAAGGAGCGGGTATCGTTGTAGATAGTCCAGCAACTTTAGTAACATTAGGTGCATTTACAGGTTCAACTCTTTTAGCAGTGTTCGGTATTATTATTTCTGTCATTCTTATCTTAAAATTCCGCAGTGTCGGTATTTTCTTAGGAATGGTTATTACAGCAATTGTTGGTATGATGACAGGTGTCATTGCACCACCTGTATCGGTTGTATCAGCAATTCCAAGTGTAGATTCAACATTTATGGTTGCACTTAAACCGATTTTTAATGACTTTGATTCTTTAATAATCGTTAAATTCTTAG
>NZ_JAWRWI010000152.1:0-326 GCF_046535585.1 Bacillus sp. SIMBA_005
GCTTTAGTTTAATACGCTTTATTTCATTGGATTTCATTCGTGGTTGACTAATTGTAGCCGCAACGAGGTGTTGTTGTGAAATTTGGTCTAGAAGCAGTGTTTTCATTTCTTCAAATGTCATTTGTTTCGCCTTCTTTGTTGTGTAATAGATGGCATTAGTGTAACACAATTTTCTTCACGTTGTTTTCCATTTCAAATAATCGGTAAATCGAATATTCAGAAAATGGATTTTTGTTTTTGATAATTTTACGGTATATTAATAGTGAAAAGTATTCTATGTTAAAAAATAATGTTCAAAAGGAGGAATGTTTATGTCAGATAATATT
>NZ_JAWRWI010000153.1:0-326 GCF_046535585.1 Bacillus sp. SIMBA_005
CTTACTTTTTTCACAAAATCCTTTACGACTTTAAAGTTAACGTCAGCCTCAAGAAGCGCAAGACGGACTTCACGCATCATCTCTTTTACGTCTTGTTCGCTGACTTTTCCTTTTCCGCGGATTTTTGAAATCGTCTTTTGCAGTCGGTCGGCTAATCCTTCAAATGCCATTGTTTGCCGCCTCCTAATCTAATTTCTCAAGCGCTTCAATCAGAGCCGTCATTTTTTCCTCTTCCTGCAAGCCGGAAGCAAGCTCTTTCAGCTTTGTAAACATTTCTTTACGCTCCTGAAACTTTTTAAAAAGGAGCAGTTTTTCTTCATATTGTT
>NZ_JAWRWI010000154.1:0-325 GCF_046535585.1 Bacillus sp. SIMBA_005
CTCGTCGGGGCTGTCGGCGATGGCGCTGTCGCCGATGATGTCGTGCCGCGATGCCGGTGCGCCCAGCGTCCGCGGCAGGTCGGTCATCTGGCGGAAGTCGCCATGCCCGCTGGTGACGCTGATCATCGCGCCGGCGGGAAAGATCCGCGGGCCCGGCACCGTGCCATCGTCGATGGCCGCCTTCAAACCCCACACCGCGCCGCCGACGTCACGCACGGTGGTGAAGCCGCGCATCAGCGTGCGCCGCGCCTCGGCGCCGGCGAGCAGGTTGACATAGCTCTCCTCGGCGGTCATCGCCGCCTGCAGCGGGATCGCCGCCAGCATG
>NZ_JAWRWI010000155.1:0-325 GCF_046535585.1 Bacillus sp. SIMBA_005
GCATGTCGTGTTTCACCCAATACGTTTCGATTTGTTTTCGCCCCGCGGGCATTTCATCTATCACGGAAACATCCATTTCTCCGAAGACGGTAATGGCCAACGTTCTCGGTATCGGGGTGGCTGTCATAAACAGCACATCCGGATCCTGACCTTTATTCTTGAGTTTTTTGCGCTGTTCGACCCCGAACCGGTGCTGCTCGTCCGTAATAACAAGACTCAGCGCTTTGAATTCCACTTCATCCTGGATTAAAGCATGGGTCCCTACTAAAATATCAATCTCTCCGAGAGCAAGCCGCTCCAAAAGCTCCCTGCGCCGCTTTCCTTT
>NZ_JAWRWI010000156.1:0-323 GCF_046535585.1 Bacillus sp. SIMBA_005
CTTGTCCCACAAAAGTCTACATGGATTTTTACGCTACATCAAACAGGCGAATTACGACATATTTAATTCATCAAAACTTAATTTTTTTCTACACGCTTTCCATTAACATAACACGATAATACTAATCCACTAAGAGCAATAGCTGCTATAAAGAAGAAAGCATATTTTGTTCCTTCTGCAATTAACTCTAATAACGAGGCATTTTGGAATTGTTCCATATGCTGTTTTGTCCACTAACCATTAATGTAATGGCAAAAGCAGTTCCTGTTCCCCCTGCAATTTGTTGTAATGTGCTCATGACAGCGGCACCATCAGCATATAAT
>NZ_JAWRWI010000157.1:0-322 GCF_046535585.1 Bacillus sp. SIMBA_005
CATATACTTTATATTAAAAAAAGTTTTTTTCTTTTAAACTTATAACAGAAGAAAGAACAAAGAGGTGATTTCAGACAGGGCAGACATTCTTTGTGAACAAAAGGAATGAATATTCATTCCGCAAACGAATCGGAGGTTGTCAGATTATATGCTATCCGCATCCAGCAGTAAATACGACATGATTATGAAAGCGTCGGTCTCACTTTTTACGGAAAGGGGTTTTGACGCTACCACTATTCCTATGATAGCTGAACGTGCTCATGTAGGGACAGGAACGATCTATCGTTATTTTGACAGCAAAGAAACACTCGTTAACGTGCTG
>NZ_JAWRWI010000158.1:0-322 GCF_046535585.1 Bacillus sp. SIMBA_005
GTATATATACCATTTATATCAGATTGTATGGATTTTAAAAAGCAATATGAGTTTATTCATAGTAAAAAATATGAAATAAAGAGGGAATTAAGTTATAGATTATACTACTTAAAGCGGAGATTTATGTATTATTTTGTGTGAGTAGTGAATGAAAATACAGTGAATGGTATTAAGCTGTAATGTTTTTCATATAAATAATTGAAACTAAAAAGTTGGAACAACCGTATACATACCATAAACGTTAACCAAGGATGTGGGACAATGTATCGACCAATCTTAACATTACCAAAAACAAAGTATGAAAAATTTTTGGACGTTATTG
>NZ_JAWRWI010000159.1:0-321 GCF_046535585.1 Bacillus sp. SIMBA_005
ATCTTTTATATTATTATAGCTATTCTCTCCCACATAATAATCTTCAAAATCCTCTTTTAATAGTAAACCTGTTAAGTTGCATTGTGGATCTCCATCTACTAATAAAACCTTATATCCTTTGTCTGCTGGTTTCCAACCAATATTATAAGTTGTGGTAGTTTTGCTTACACCACCTTTATGATTAAAAACAGAAATGATTTTAAATTCATCTGATTTGCTAGTCAAAAAATTCAATCCTTTCTAGATGATAGATACATTATATCATATCATATCCATAATCATGAAGAAATGGATAGATTAAATTCTAATAACTGTATTTTT
>NZ_JAWRWI010000160.1:0-321 GCF_046535585.1 Bacillus sp. SIMBA_005
CCCAGCCAATGAAAACCAGACCAGAATAGCCCTCCGATTGTTCCGAAAACACTTGAACCGGCATAATAAAAGAACAAATACAGCGATGAAGCCTGTGCTTTGTTGTGAAGAGCTCTCCGTCCCACCCAGCTGCTGGCAACTGAATGCCCTCCGAAAAAACCGAAAGTAAAGAGGGCAATCCCCAGAATTTTCACTGCCAGCATACTATTTATCGTGTGCTTGCTTGAGATGTAGAACCGTTTGATTCAAGCACTTCTGAAACAAGACGGACAGTATAAGGGAAGTCTTTTTCAGACGGAATAACTGGCTCAAGCGCACGCT
>NZ_JAWRWI010000161.1:0-320 GCF_046535585.1 Bacillus sp. SIMBA_005
CTGTCGTAGCGTGCTGCTCAAGGCGCCCCTGGCATGGCGCGACTTGCTGCACGTGATCCCACTCCTGCTTTGCTTCGCATTGACGGCCGATGTGTCGTTGGCCGAACCGCGGCAAATGGCAGCATGGATCTCGGGAGCGGAACCGCAGTCCATGCGCTTGCAGGCAGCCGAGTATCTGCCCGCTGCGGTGGCATCGGCCTATGCAGTTTGGACGGGATGGACCCTCCTGCAGTATCGACGACAAGCCAAGGACAACCTGTCCAGCTTCGACCCGGCCGCGTTCAACTGGCTACTCGCGTTGCAGGCGCTGAATCTCGTCG
>NZ_JAWRWI010000162.1:0-320 GCF_046535585.1 Bacillus sp. SIMBA_005
GTTCTATCGATTTGTATTTTGGACCAAAAGCACCAGCAGGCAAAGAAAAAAATTGGGTACAGACTTTACCAGGTAAACACTGGTTTACTTACATGCGTTTCTATGGTCCTACAAAAGCATATTTTGACAAAAGCTGGAAAATGGATGATATAAAAGAAGTGAAATAGAGGAAATTATTTAATGCGATAAAAATATTCAAAATGAAAAAAATCTTGTTTTTAAAAGCTTCTATTTTATTTTTAGCGATTGCAAGCTTTCATTTGCTCTCCATTCCCCATGCGTTTGATACCGCTCATCATTTTAAAGCGGTAGCCGACCAG
>NZ_JAWRWI010000163.1:0-319 GCF_046535585.1 Bacillus sp. SIMBA_005
GCATCTTCGTCGTCGCATGGAAGACGCTCAGCGCCGAAGACGAGCTCTGGGTGGCCGACGAGGCCGTGTCGACGCCCGACGCGTAAGCCGTTACACGCGAGTGGCCGGGATCCTCAGGGATCCCGGCCACTCGTGGTTTTAGTCGCTTATCGCGAACGAGGGTGTAGTGCTGTTGAGCACGCCACTCATTTCGCCAGATGGCTAACCAGCGTCTGCGTGTGTGCCGCCACGTCAGAGGTCGCCGGTGTTGCCGACGGCCCACCCGTCGCGGAGATTTCGTGTGAACCGCAGGATCTCATCCCTCAGTCGCGGGTGCGCT
>NZ_JAWRWI010000164.1:0-319 GCF_046535585.1 Bacillus sp. SIMBA_005
CAGCGCAGGCATCACGCCAGGCGTGAGACGTGTAAGCGGAACCGTTGTCGGAGAGAACCCGTTCAACAGTGACGCCTCGTTCGGCGAACCATGCGGTTGCGCGTTCGAGCACCCCGATCGCGGTGGCGGCTTTCTCATCGGCGCAGATCTCGGCGTAGGCGACTCGTGAGTGGTCATCGACGACAGTGTTAACGAATGCGGTTCCCAGGAGCGGACCGCGCCATTTCGAACGCGCCTCGCCGGTGCGTTCAACGGTCGCGGAACGATTCCGGTCCCCTTGCTGCCGGCCGACGTATCGATGACCGCCGCCATCAGGGAT
>NZ_JAWRWI010000165.1:0-318 GCF_046535585.1 Bacillus sp. SIMBA_005
GACACATGACTCCCTTTGCGCAAGCATCAAAAAAGCGGATATGCTCACCCATTACTTGTTGATAAACATGTTCATCAATGTCTTTAAAATGGATATAGTCTACACGGTCCGCATAGTCCCGCAGCCATTGTTCCGGATCCATCTTTGAATAATATAAATGTCCTGTATCAAGACAAAGCCCCGCAATATCGTATGGTATATCTTTTAGTAATTGCTGAATCTCATCCTCGAATTCAATATATCCCCCTGCATGAGGATGGATGACGGCTCGTACGCCATATTGCTTCCACGCCCGTTCCGCAATTGTCCGAATATGAG
>NZ_JAWRWI010000166.1:0-318 GCF_046535585.1 Bacillus sp. SIMBA_005
GGAGCAATTCAACGCTCGTGAACAATAATGACACGCAAAAGCAAGCGAGCAAATAATTTGCCCGCTTGCTTTTTAATGACAATCCCAATTATAAACAACCTGACTAAAATCTTTATTTTTAAGCTCTTCTTCTGTAATAAAGAAATTGCCAACACCGCAATCTCCCCACAGTATATGATCTCCTTCACTATCTATTTGCAATAACAACGTTGTTGAATCGTTATAATCGCCATAAGCTCTAGGATCATCCTGTGTAAAGAAAGGGTATCCCCCTATTTTATGCCCAGCTCCCGATAATACATCATACAATACATCTGC
>NZ_JAWRWI010000167.1:0-318 GCF_046535585.1 Bacillus sp. SIMBA_005
CTCCTTACTTAATCATTGCGCGTCAGAAATGCTTTGACCTCATGTAACGGCCGGGCGTTTAACACATGTTTTGTCTCCGTCCAGCCTTTGCGCGCAGCGGTCACTCCCGTTTTCATATCATCGAGCATCTCGATATTATGGGCATCGGTATTAATGACCAAAGTCACACCTTTTTCATTTGCTTTGATCAGATGCTCAGTCCGTAAATCGAGGCGCGCGGGGTTTGCATTCAGTTCAAGCACCGTATTTGTTTTGGCTGCGAGTTCAATCAGCATGTCGATGTCGACTTCATAGCCGGCCCGTCTGCCGATCAGGCGT
>NZ_JAWRWI010000168.1:0-318 GCF_046535585.1 Bacillus sp. SIMBA_005
AGGACCGCGGTGGCCGCGAACTGCTTGCTCATCGAGGCGATGTCGAAGCGGGTGTGCTCGTCGATCGGCACGCCGAACGCGACCGAGGCCAGTCCTGCCGTGAACTGGCTCACCAGCACTCCGCCGCGGTAGACGCCCACCGCCAGTCCCGGGCCGGTGGGCGCTGCGTAGCGGGAGACGAGGCGGGCGACGGCGTCGGTGTCCATGTTCGAATTCTTCCGATGCGCACTCGAGGCCGGCTTGTCCTCGCGGGCAAAGTGTGCGGCCCGGGTTTGGTCTCCGCGACACCGGCTCGTGTGCTCAGAACGGTGCGGGTGC
>NZ_JAWRWI010000169.1:0-317 GCF_046535585.1 Bacillus sp. SIMBA_005
TCAATTTATAGAAGGAAACATTTTGAGCCCGCTCATTGTCGGGCGAAGTCTCAGAATGCACCCCGTCGTGATCATGCTTGCGCTTCTTGCCGGAGGAGAGCTCGCGGGCATTCCCGGCATGATTCTCGCTGTTCCGGCGGCAGCCGTTTTAAAAGTGACGGCCATTCACTTTTTGCGGATCAGGACGGAACATTGACATTCGGGTTCTGCTTGTCTATAATTTCGAGTAGAATACATACGAATCTCGAGTGACGGATAAGAGTACGCCGAAGCCCTGTTTAAGAGAGAAGCTCCGATACGCTGAAAGGAGCTTCAGC
>NZ_JAWRWI010000170.1:0-317 GCF_046535585.1 Bacillus sp. SIMBA_005
GTGTCACGCGCGAGAGCGGCGGCACCGATCCGGCGGCGCATGTCGGCGGCATCCGCAGAAGACGCGATGATCTCGTCCGACCAGTGCATGTAGGCCGGGCCCGAGATCATCGGACGTCGTGCCGCACCTGCCGCGGGGCGTGGAGGCTCGGCGAGGATGGCGGCGTGGAGGTCAGCCGGTCGGATGCCGCTGGTGATCTGCGCGGCGACGGTCGATCCGGCCGAGGTTCCGACGATCAGATCGGCATCGTCGAGCTCGATGCCGGCTTCGGAGAGACCGGCGATGAGCCCGAGCTGCCAGGCGTTGCCGGCTGCTCC
>NZ_JAWRWI010000171.1:0-316 GCF_046535585.1 Bacillus sp. SIMBA_005
CTGCTGACGATCGTGTTGCTCATCTTCCTGATGCCGTTCATCTGGATGATCGCGACCGCGCTCAAACCCGGCAGCGAGGTGTTCTCCTCGCCGCCGACTCTCTTCGGCAGTGCGCTCAAATGGCAGAACTTCCTCGATGCCTGGACCTACGTGCCGTTCGGACGGTTCATGCTGAACGGGATCGTCGTATCGGTGCTCGGAACGATCCTCGTCTGCATCACGAGCGTGCTCGCGGCGTATGCGTTCGCGCGATTGCGTTTCCGAGGCAGGGGAGCGCTGTTCGCCGTCTACCTCGTGACGCTTCTCGTTCCGCAGG
>NZ_JAWRWI010000172.1:0-315 GCF_046535585.1 Bacillus sp. SIMBA_005
GTCCACGAGCTCATCGATCGTGACCTCGCCGGCTTCGGCGAGCAGATCGAGGATCGCGTTGAGCCGCGCCGCCCTCTTCATCCCGCCACCGTATCGCTCCCGGTCAGCGCGAAGAGACGCAGCATCCGCGCGGCCTCTGCGGCGAGGGCGTCGCGCGCAGGCGCGAGGTACTTCCGCGAATCGACCAGCCGCTCGTCGGCGGCCAGCTTCTCGCGGATCGCGCGCGTGAAGAATCCGTTGAGATGCGTGGAGACGTTGATCTTCGTCATCCCCGCGCGCACCGCGGCGGCGATCACGGCATCCGCCACCCCCGAT
>NZ_JAWRWI010000173.1:0-315 GCF_046535585.1 Bacillus sp. SIMBA_005
TTTGCGATTAAGGGGAAAATGTGGCCCGGACGCTGAAAATCGTCAGACACAGATTCCTCGTTCAACAGCGCCTGAATGGTAAAAGAACGTTCTTGAGCGCTGATGCCCGTTTTTGTCAGCCTGTGGTCAATACTGACCGTAAAGGCGGTCTCATGTGAGTCCGTATTATGATCGACCATCGGGTGAAGATCCAGCCGGCCGGCGATGTCTTCAGACAGCGGCGTGCAGATCAGACCTCTCCCATGGGTCGCCATAAAATTCACCACTTCAGGCGTGGCATGCTCAGCCAGCGCTACGAAATCTCCTTCGTTTTCT
>NZ_JAWRWI010000174.1:0-314 GCF_046535585.1 Bacillus sp. SIMBA_005
AGCATATTTGTGAACCACAGAAAATCGTTACTATTTTATGGTTAAGTCCTAATATGTCCTATCGCCAACAACATCACTACCTTGTGCAAAAAGGCTTAATTTCATTGGAGTTAAACTATTGTGATACGAAATTAAGCTGGTTTATTCATAATTACGAGCAGCACAATACAATGCAAGATATTCAAGAAAACATTAGCTAACGAGAAGGAGCTGATATCTCTTTGATTATCCATTCTGACTTTGATTTACCTAAGTACTCTAAAAAATTTCTTCAACATTTAAAAAGAAAGTACTATTCAGAAGAAGCCATTATT
>NZ_JAWRWI010000175.1:0-312 GCF_046535585.1 Bacillus sp. SIMBA_005
CGGCTTTGCCGGATCTAATGTGTTTTATGATGCGTTTCTCGTTGATGTGGCCGCAAAGGAGCGGATGAATATGGTGTCCGCCAGGGGGTTTGGGCTGGGCTATATCGGCAGTACAATCCCTTTTCTCCTGAGCATTGCCGTGATTCTGTCAGCACAAGCGGAGGTGATTCCGCTGTCCGCCCAGACTGCGGGCCGCATTGCCTTTTTAATTACGGCGGCATGGTGGGGACTGTTTTCGATTCCGCTCCTTCTCCGCGTCCGCCAGCGCTATTATATCGAGAGGGAGCCGCGGCTTGTGATCAGCAGTTTTAT
>NZ_JAWRWI010000176.1:0-312 GCF_046535585.1 Bacillus sp. SIMBA_005
TGCTGCGATTGTCGCCGATAAGGGCTTTGATTTGCTTGATGCACCGATTAAGCGGATTACAGCGCCGCATACACCGGTGCCGTTTTCGCCGGTGCTTGAAGATCAATATTTGCCGACACCAGACCAAATTGTCAGCGTCACGCTTGAATTGCTTGGCGAGCCGGCAATGAATTAAAGGAGGGATACAGAATGGCTGTAAAAGTAGTAATGCCGAAGCTGGGAATGGCGATGAAGAAAGGTGAAGTATCCGTCTGGAATAAAAAAGTCGGCGACCCGGTAGAAAAGGGAGAAAGCATCGCCAGCATCAACTCG
>NZ_JAWRWI010000177.1:0-311 GCF_046535585.1 Bacillus sp. SIMBA_005
TAGCCTTAACCGGCGCATGACTTCAAGACTAACTCCTCTAAATCAATTACCAGTGGCTGCTGCCAGTGGTGCTTTTGCATGTCTTTCCGGGTTGGACTCAAGACGATAGTTACCGGATAAGGCGCAGCGGTCGGACTGAACGGGGGGTTCGTGCATACAGTCCAGCTTGGAGCGAACTGCCTACCCGGAACTGAGTGTCAGGCGTGGAATGAGACAAACGCGGCCATAACAGCGGAATGACACCGGTAAACCGAAAGGCAGGAACAGGAGAGCGCACGAGGGAGCCGCCAGGGGGAAACGCCTGGTATCTT
>NZ_JAWRWI010000178.1:0-311 GCF_046535585.1 Bacillus sp. SIMBA_005
GGTCTTTTTTCGTCAGCCAGGCAGCAAGCTCCAGCTCTCCCTTGTCAGTCAGCGTGTACATTTTTTTCTCAAGCTTCGTTCCTTGAATCGCAGTGCGAAACGTAATAAATCCCTCAGCCGTCAGTTTTTTTAATTCCGGATAAATCTGGCTGTGCTTTGCGCTCCAAAACTGGCCGAGCTCTTCCTTAAAATAGCTCGATATATCATATCCGCTCAATTCGCCTTTTCGCAAAAGCCCTAAAATCGCGTACTTTAAAATTCTCATGTTGTCCTCCAAGCCCATTCATTTGACAGCTAGTATACCATACGGC
>NZ_JAWRWI010000179.1:0-311 GCF_046535585.1 Bacillus sp. SIMBA_005
CCCAACGGCTACGGATTGCACCAGACGGTCGGGAACGTCTGGGAGTGGTGCCGGGACTGGTACTCGGCGAGCGCCTACGCGGATGCCGCGACGTCGCCGACCGGCCCCGCGCACGGCACCGAGCGCGTCCTGCGCGGAGGGAGCTACCTGTGCCACGATTCGTACTGCAACCGGTACCGGAACTCCGCACGCTCGCACAACACGCCGGACTCCTCGATGGGGAACGCGGGCTTCCGCAAGGTGAGCAGATGAGGAACCGGTTCCCGGCATCCGTCTATCGACGCAGTCACGAGGCGGACGCGAGGTTCACC
>NZ_JAWRWI010000180.1:0-311 GCF_046535585.1 Bacillus sp. SIMBA_005
ATATTTAATCAGCCTTGCGATTTTCTTAAACGAACAAGGTGAAAGAGGGTATTCTTTTAGTAGGCGTTAGCGAGGGTTGCGTTCTTACTGTGCAAAGCGGAAAGTACCGCAGCGGCAACAACGGCATAGAAAAGTGTTAGATTGACCGTGGTCAATCTAACACTTTTTCTCTTTTGTCCCAGCCTCTTATTTTTCTCTATAAGAAGCGGATATTCTAGGTATTTATAGATTAGAAAAATAATAAAGGTGCCAACGCAATACCGGCAATTGCTCCAAATGCAAAACCAATGCCAAGTCCAGCGCCAAATCCT
>NZ_JAWRWI010000181.1:0-310 GCF_046535585.1 Bacillus sp. SIMBA_005
CTGGAGAGTATGGCAGAGGTTTTGATGTAGTCGCCAAAGAGGTGCGAAAACTTTCTGTAAGAGTAGAGCAGTCGATTTCAGAGGTGAAAGAAAATGTGGAAGGGATTGTACGCGAGATTGGGCAAGTAACAGAAAGCATCACGCGAATTTCTGAAGAAATTGAAAAAACGAATGGACAAATTACTGTGACGACGAGTGATTTTGCTGAAATCGCTTCTGCAGCAGAGGCTTTAGATGAACGGTCTAAACAATTTATTGAAATAATTTAAAAGATGCCTGAGGCAAATGGTCATGATATGAACATTGCCTT
>NZ_JAWRWI010000182.1:0-310 GCF_046535585.1 Bacillus sp. SIMBA_005
GAAGTCAAGTGACCCTTCTTGTTTCCTTTCCTGATAATGCCCGGGCTGCCGTAGAAAGGCGGTACAATGAGCAGATCTTCCACTGTTATTTGACTGAAATCAGGACAGCGGCCAGACTGTGCTGCATAATAAACAACTTGATCAATCTCTTCAGTATGAATCACAGAAACCGCCCCATTGCCTTGTCCATATTGATTTCGCACAGGTGAGACACTGACGAGTAGCGTAACGGTTCCCTGCAGGCGCACTGCAAATTGAACACCGACCTCATCAGGCTCTGGCCCCGTTTGAATTAAGCAACGGTCACTGA
>NZ_JAWRWI010000183.1:0-308 GCF_046535585.1 Bacillus sp. SIMBA_005
GCCACGGCGCCTCCGGAGGGCAGATTGTGCACGACGGCGTTGAGCACGAGGTTCGTGACGAGCTGCTGCAGCAGAGCCGACGACCCCAGCACCGGAGCGGCGACGCCTCCCACCTCGACGGCGACACCGCGTCGATCCGCGAGCGGGAGGAGGGCTTCGACCGCCTCCTCGGCCAGGAGTGACAGGTCGACGACCTCGCGGGTGAACGACCGGCGCTCGGCGCGACTGAGCAGCAGCAGCGCCTTGGTGAGCTCGATCGCGCGAGCGTTGACCTCCTGCAGTCGGGTGATCAGCGCATCGACATCGCG
>NZ_JAWRWI010000184.1:0-307 GCF_046535585.1 Bacillus sp. SIMBA_005
TATGCGTACCGTAAAGAAAACGGCATTATCCCGGTCTACAAAATGGTTGATACATGTGCAGCAGAGTTTGAATCTGAAACACCATATTTCTACGGTACTTATGAGGAAGAAAACGAATCCATCAAATCTGATAAACCATCCGTGATTGTATTAGGTTCGGGTCCAATCCGTATCGGTCAAGGGGTAGAGTTCGACTACGCAACAGTGCACTCTGTATGGGCAATCCAAGAAGCGGGCTATGAAGCAATCATTATTAACTCAAACCCAGAAACAGTATCAACGGACTTCTCGATTTCAGATAAGCTAT
>NZ_JAWRWI010000185.1:0-307 GCF_046535585.1 Bacillus sp. SIMBA_005
CGGCTCGGCCGCGGGAGTCTCGGATACCTCCTCGGCGGTGGTTTCCGACGCGTCGTCGCCGTCCTGCGACGAGCATCCGGCGAGGGCGAACGCGCTGATCGCTACCAGCGCGGCAAGCTTCTTGGTGTAGGACATGTGCCGAGCGTAGCGTGTTGCGGCGCCAGATCGAGTCGCTCAGTCGGTCGATGACGCCCGCGAGCCCACGCGTCGTACACGCGGGCTCGCGGACACGAATAGCAAGTGCCCGCCCCCTACGGTCGAGGCTCACACCTGGTACATCGACACCACGGCCCACGGAGCCAGTGGG
>NZ_JAWRWI010000186.1:0-305 GCF_046535585.1 Bacillus sp. SIMBA_005
AGTATCAAGAAGAAGAAGTACCTTTGCTACTTGATGAGGCGCAAACGGTTATAGCGGTCAGTACGGACTTACAATCTTGTGAGAAAACGCTGAAGTTATCGAGAGCCTATGCGAAGGTCAAGGCAGCGTATGGTTTTCATCCTGAACAGTCGTTGCCTAATGATAGGGAGAAAGAAGCTTTATTTGATTGGATACGACTGCATGCTAGTGAGATGATTGCTGTTGGAGAGGTTGGTTTACCTTATTATCGAAAACAGACGCATGTATTGGATGAGCGCCCTTATATTGCGTTATTAGAACAATTT
>NZ_JAWRWI010000187.1:0-305 GCF_046535585.1 Bacillus sp. SIMBA_005
ACTCGCATCTGCTTGCATTCGATCAGGTCCCCAAGTCCCGCTTCTTCTGCGTTTTCTTTGGCGATGTTTACCATCCGGTGATCCACGTCACTGGCAAAAATCTGCAGCGGCTGATCATAGTTCGCCTTTTCTTCCACTTCAAGGCGCGCCTTGTCCCACAGTTCTTTTCCGATCCATTCCCAGTCTTCTGAAGCAAAATCACGGTTAAAACCCGGAGCAATGTTTTGCCCGATTAAAGCGGCTTCGATGGCGATCGTGCCGGAACCGCAGAACGGATCGACGAACGGACGGTCAGGCGTCCAGTT
>NZ_JAWRWI010000188.1:0-304 GCF_046535585.1 Bacillus sp. SIMBA_005
GGCCGATTAACGAGACGATTTCCTGCGGGTACAGTTCAAGATTGACGTTGTTCACCGCCAGCAGGCCGCCGAAGCGCATCATCAGACCGTTAACAGATAATAATGGCTGACTCATGCCTGCTCTCCTTTCGCTGCGCCGTTTTTCAGCTTCAGTTGCGGGCGCGTCATGGGCAGCAAGCCCTGCGGACGCCAGATCATCATCAGCACCATCAAACCACCGAGCATTAACATGCTGTATTCGTTGAAATCACGCATCAATTCGCGCGACACCACCAGCAAAATTGCCGCCAGAATCACCGCAAAT
>NZ_JAWRWI010000189.1:0-304 GCF_046535585.1 Bacillus sp. SIMBA_005
GGTGTTTTTTTCAGATGTTTTTTCTCAGAGAGGGGAAACGATATCCCTTTTACTATCGAAAACAAAAACAGGCAAAATGGCGTGGAATGGAATCGTACCTTTTTCTTTAAAGGCAAAACGCGTTTTTTTGATGCGGTCATGGAATATGATGAGCGGGAAAACAGAATTCTTGATTACTTCGGCAAACCTCACATCCTACTGTCTGAACTGCATTTAGAAGCGTCTTCAGACGGAGGGCTTGTTATTACATCCGGAAGGCAGTGGCTCCTGATAGGCGGAAAGAAAATCCCGATTCCGGCATGGC
>NZ_JAWRWI010000190.1:0-304 GCF_046535585.1 Bacillus sp. SIMBA_005
GTTGGGCGATCACCACATTCCTGCTTCTGCCCAACGCCGAACTGCTAAAGCAGGTCTTCACAGACGCTTCGGGCGCGCCGTCGTTCCGATCGTTCGAGCGCCTCTTCAGCTCAGAACGTGCGGTCACATCGCTCTGGCATAGCCTCATCCTCGCCGTGATCATCTCGATCACGGTGAACGCCGTCGGCATCTTCCTGGTGCTCGTCACCCGCTTCTACGCGGTGCGGGGTGGCCGGCTGCTCTGGCTCGGCTACGCCAGCACACTGATCTGTGGCGGCATCGTCCTCGTGTTCGGCTACAAACA
>NZ_JAWRWI010000191.1:0-303 GCF_046535585.1 Bacillus sp. SIMBA_005
GCGAGCGCCGTTTCGATCTTCTCCAACCCGCCAATACCGAAATAACTGTCATCGATAGACTTGTACGGAATGTGAAAGACCGGGATGTGCGGGAGGAACGTTTCTTCGTGATCTTCTTCGCGACCCGTCGACACCTCTTCGCCTATAGTGAAAACGCTGATTGGGGCGCCGCCGGAAACATCGACGCCATTCTGATAAAGTCTGTATCGCGTATAGAAGATATGGCCCGGTATATGACGCTCTACGTTTAAGAAAGGAATTTCCGTCTGCTCCGTCTCTACCCATTCGACTTGGGCTATATTG
>NZ_JAWRWI010000192.1:0-303 GCF_046535585.1 Bacillus sp. SIMBA_005
CAGTTAAAGAAATCCTTGAATTTGAATTAATAACTCATGAAGGTTAGACCATCAAGGAGTGCTATTTTAGCAATAAAGCAATAAGAGCGAGAATAGGCGAGATGACATTTTACTTACAAGGGCCACTTATGGATGGTATTAGTAACAACACACGAGATTAAACATGCTAAAGGGTTTAAACGTTACACTTGCCAAGTAGTATAAAAGATGTCATACTGTCGATATAAAATTACTTATAAAACTTTCAAATATATTAATAAACTTAGAAAATTTATAAACTTAAAGCACTTGATTGTCTATAAC
>NZ_JAWRWI010000193.1:0-302 GCF_046535585.1 Bacillus sp. SIMBA_005
GAAACGTCTTTTACTTTTAATAATTGTTTTGGATCGATAGAACCCTCTGTTAATACTTGACCACGTTCGATTGCGTCACCTTCGATGACTTTTAGACGTGCATTATAAGGCGCTTGGTATTTACGAGTTTCTACATCACCTTGTACTGTAATTTCTTTTAAACCTTCACGGATTTCAGTAATATCTGATACCGTACCAGCAATCTCAGAAATAACAGATTGACCTTTTGGATTACGTGCTTCGAAAATCTCTTGGATACGTGGAAGACCTTGTGTAATATCGTCTCCAGCTACCCCACCTGT
>NZ_JAWRWI010000194.1:0-302 GCF_046535585.1 Bacillus sp. SIMBA_005
TACGCCTTGCCTTACCTATCAGTACTGCGAACTTGCAGCGAGACGTGCGATCGCCACGGGCGCAGTTGTG
The DNA here is from genome assembly GCF_046535585.1 of Bacillus sp. SIMBA_005. Lineage (NCBI taxonomy): Bacteria > Bacillati > Bacillota > Bacilli > Caryophanales > Bacillaceae > Bacillus > Bacillus sp. SIMBA_005. The sequence continues at coordinate 71 of NZ_JAWRWI010000194.1, forward strand.
GCTGTTGTCATGATCTACGACGACGACACCTTGCTGGCAATATGGCCGCTGGCGATTAACCGGAAAGGCATACTGCGCGTCGCGACCGTATTGACCTGCGGCAATCACGAAGAGTACGGCGGGCCGCTTATCAAAGGACGGGCGACGGGACCGGTTGTCGTAGAAAGCGTTAGCGCCGTCATGCAGGTCCCCGCTGACGTTCTGGAGATTCCGTTCGTCGAGGATGGGAGCC
>NZ_JAWRWI010000195.1:0-302 GCF_046535585.1 Bacillus sp. SIMBA_005
GTGCGCGTAAGGAGGGTCAGTTCTCGTTCGGTGGTGTGAACTACACCTTGCGCCGTGACGTCGCGGGTCTCGATCCGACCGATTTTGCGAGCTACCGTCCCGTGGATCCGGCGCTCGATGTGACTTTCCCCTCGCAGCAGTCCACGGTCTACAGCGGCATCGAGCGCAAGTCGGCATTCCTGAACTCCATTGTCGACGTCACCGACAACATCACCCTGAACACGGATCTGCTGTATTCGGATCGTGACTCCTACGCACGTAACGCGGGCTACCCGTTCCAGAGCGCTGCGTTCGACAACAGT
>NZ_JAWRWI010000196.1:0-301 GCF_046535585.1 Bacillus sp. SIMBA_005
GGTCGCGACCGCGCTCGTCTGGGGCTCCAATAACGAGATCGGCATCACCCGGGAAGGTTCGGACTTCACCACGCTCTATGGCAGCTACGACCACTGGCTGCCGAGCATCGACCTGAGCGCCGAGCTGACCGACACCCTGATCCTGCGCAGCAGCTACAGCCGCACGATCGGACGGCCGGGCTGGGGCGACATCCAGGGCGGACAGACGCTGGCCGAACCGGTCCGCATCGACGGCGGCCAGGGCGCCCAGGGCAATCCGGGTCTGGAGCCGCTGAAGTCCGACAACTTCGACCTGTCGCTG
>NZ_JAWRWI010000197.1:0-301 GCF_046535585.1 Bacillus sp. SIMBA_005
GCGTGTCCTCTGTCACGCCGAACGGGGCGAGGCTCTGGATGGCACCCAGATCGGCGAGAGGCTGGACCCATCCGATACCCGCGCTGATCACGTCGTAGTTGTCGCCTGCGGCGAGCGCCGTCGAGATCTTCTGGTTGAGCGCGTCGTAGGGCACGAAGTCGGACTCGACGTCGATATTGGGGTACGACTTGTGGAAAATGTCGACGATCTTGTCGAATGCGGCCTGGCCGGTCTTGTCCGCGGAGAAGTTCGCCACCAGAACGCGGATGGTGCCCTTCGCGTCGGTCGATGTGTCCGCGGG
>NZ_JAWRWI010000198.1:0-301 GCF_046535585.1 Bacillus sp. SIMBA_005
GGCGTTACTCTCCGTTTGCTTGCGGCAAAAATAAATCCCAGATAATCCGCTTCTGAAGCTGCCGCAAGTTCATAATCACGCTTCGATCGTATTCCGCAGTACTTTAACTCAGGCTTTTTCATATCGTCACTCTCCGAACAGTCCGCGGATCGCCTTTTGCTGCGAATCCTCTCTCATTAAGGATTCTCCGACCAATACAGCCTGCGCCCCGTGCTTGTTGACGAATTGCAGGTCAGCCAAAGAACCGATGCCGCTTTCGCTGACCAGCAGGCAGCCGTCCGGCACAAGCTGCGCTATTTTT
>NZ_JAWRWI010000199.1:0-301 GCF_046535585.1 Bacillus sp. SIMBA_005
CGCGAGAGCGCGCGCTTGCGCAGGCCGCGGGTCTCGGTTCGGTGCCCGATGACGCCCCCGCGCTGTGGGGCGTGCCGATGGCCGACAAGGATCTCGTGGCCCGCGCCGGCGTCCCGACGCGCTACGGATCCCGGGCCTTCGAGAACTTCGTCCCCGAGGCCTCCGATCCGCTCGCCGAGGCTCTCGATCGGCTCGGCTCGGTCAGCCTCGGCAAGACGAGCACGCCGGAGTTCGGGATGACGGGTTACACCGAGCCCGCCATCGGTGTTCCCGCCCGGAACCCGTGGGATCCCGCAACGGG
>NZ_JAWRWI010000200.1:0-301 GCF_046535585.1 Bacillus sp. SIMBA_005
GTAATTTACAACCTTCTCGACAAGGATACAGATGGCAAGATTGAATTTCATGTTCTCGGCGGAATTCAAGATCATCTGGGTAGGTCTCATCCAAGACTGGTCAACCACGGTCGTTATGCGAGAGAGTCATTCGCAGCAAAAGCGGCCGAGATAAAACCACATATCGGCGCTGTTTTTTCCATTTGGGATGAAACTTACTGCCACACACTCACGGAACTTTGGAGTGTCGGTTTACCTTCAATTGTATTCGATTTTCCGACTCTCGCAGAACGCGTGACGGATAGCGGTTGCGGGTGGGTAT
>NZ_JAWRWI010000201.1:0-301 GCF_046535585.1 Bacillus sp. SIMBA_005
TGCCGTATTGGCAAGCAATACGTCTTCTCTTCCCATTACGGAGCTTGCCGCGGCCACAAAAAGGCCTGAAAAAGTAATCGGCATGCATTTTATGAATCCGGGTCCGGTCATGGAGCTTGTCGAAGTCATCAGAGGACTCGCCACATCGGAAGAAACGGCGGAAACAGTAAAGAAGCTTGCCGTCCGGATGAATAAAACCCCTGTCGAAGTCAATGACTTCCCGGGCTTTATATCTAATCGCATATTAATGCCGATGATTAACGAAGCCGTTTATTGCCTTTACGAAGGAGCAGCTTCAAAG
>NZ_JAWRWI010000202.1:0-301 GCF_046535585.1 Bacillus sp. SIMBA_005
TATGAGTAACAAGGAAATCATTACAACTCATATCCTTTCCGCCTAGTGAGAAAAGTAACGTTAGTAAAGGAAAAGGATGTGGCATCATGCAGAACCCATTTGTTCCGCAGCTTGTATATATAGAACCGAGGGCACTGGAATATCCGCTAGGCCAAGAATTACAAGAAAAATTTGAGAATATGGGCATTGAAATCAGAGAAACAACATCCCACAATCAGGTGCGTAATATTCCTGGGAAAAATCATCTTCAGCAATATCGCAATGCGAAATCAACTTTAGTTATCGGTGTCCGGAAAACATT
>NZ_JAWRWI010000203.1:0-300 GCF_046535585.1 Bacillus sp. SIMBA_005
GGAGCGGTTCAGGGACGATGCCAACGTAGCAGCCGAAGATAAGACCACGTACGGCCAACCTTACGTGTGGGGTACGCATCACCCGGAAGCGCAGGCGGCGAAGTGGGAAGCCCAACTCAGGCATGAGGCGGCTATCGCATCCCAGGTTATCTATGAAGGCGAGAGCAGTGTTCTTGCGCTGATGCCCGCGCGCATTCTGCATATCGATGAAGCGCTGCCTGATGCGCCAAACGGACAGGTCATTGTCGAAGTGGTCCATCGCGGTGCGCGGGATGATGCCTACTCCAATACGTACAAGGC
>NZ_JAWRWI010000204.1:0-300 GCF_046535585.1 Bacillus sp. SIMBA_005
AGCAGTGGGGAATATTGCACAATGGGCGCAAGCCTGATGCAGCAACGCCGCGTGAGGGATGACGGCCTTCGGGTTGTAAACCTCTTTTAGTAGGGAAGAAGCGAAAGTGACGGTACCTGCAGAAAAAGCACCGGCTAACTACGTGCCAGCAGCCGCGGTAATACGTAGGGTGCAAGCGTTATCCGGAATTATTGGGCGTAAAGAGCTCGTAGGCGGTTTGTCGCGTCTGCTGTGAAAACTAGAGGCTCAACTTCTAGCTTGCAGTGGGTACGGGCAGACTAGAGTGCGGTAGGGGAGATT
>NZ_JAWRWI010000205.1:0-300 GCF_046535585.1 Bacillus sp. SIMBA_005
TTTCCGCAGGGCATCAGTCTTAATTAGTGCCACTGCTTTTCTTTGATGTCCCCATTTTGAGGAGCCCATCAACCCCGCCATTTCGGTTCAAGGTTGATGGGTTTTTTGTTGCCTGAAATTTATGCTCTTTAAAATCATGATGTTAGAAGCACTGTTTTTTAACGATGGCGACAAAATGGCGGCAGCGTCAAAGAGAGAGCGCCACCTGTCCTGATTTCATTGGATGCGGCTGAACCGGATTTGACTCTTTTGGCGTTGCAATCGAACGAACAAAAGTTTCATGAGTAACAAAAGTATGGC
>NZ_JAWRWI010000206.1:0-300 GCF_046535585.1 Bacillus sp. SIMBA_005
GGCGCCCTCCGCGCCGGCATCCGCACCATCGTGCAGGCATCGAGCATCACGGCGATGGGCTTCCCCGACTTCGCGAATCTGACGTCGCTTCCGGTGGACGAGGGGTACGCCGAGGCGAACAACACGTACGCGCTGGGCAAGGTCGCCGAGGAGGCGATCGCCGCACAGCTCGTGCACTGGGTCGAGGGGACGAGCATCACCGCGCTGCGGTTCACCAACGTCGTCGCGGAAGGGGAGTACGCGACGTTCGAGCGGGCCGGTGCCGCCGACTACCGCCGCGACCTGCTCGGCACCTACGTC
>NZ_JAWRWI010000207.1:0-299 GCF_046535585.1 Bacillus sp. SIMBA_005
TGTAATAGCGATCAAACACTTTTTCCAGCTCCTCTTCTTCTATCCCTTTGCCGTTGTCCTTAATTGTCACACGAGTTCGTTCTTTTTGTTCAAGCTGTACAACGATCTTCACATCGGGATCATTGTGAACGAGGGCATTTAAAATGAGATTCGTGACCGCTCTCCGAATCAATATCGCATCAAGGTTCAGCATCAGCTTTTCCAGGTTCGTTTGAAGCTCAATGGACTTATCCGCATATCTCGAATCGTTTAAAATATCAATTAACGTTTCCCGCAGCAGCGATACAAGGTTTACCCGT
>NZ_JAWRWI010000208.1:0-299 GCF_046535585.1 Bacillus sp. SIMBA_005
CCCGAGGACCTTCTTCCATCGGGCGGCGTACGACAGCGGCACGAATCCGACTGCTTCGTTGACGTCGAGCATGTGGCGATTCTCTTCGGCATTCATCGTCTCGATGAGACCGTGATCGGGGAACCCGTCGCGGAGCTCGCGGATGTTGGCGAGATTCAACAGCATCCCGAGGCGGCGACCGCGATGATCGCGCAGCACCAGGGTGTCGCGCTGTTCCACGGATCGATCGGGCTCCGGCGGTACATCGAGCTCGGTGTAACCCGCCACCGTTCCCGTGGCGTCGTGGACCACGATGGTCG
>NZ_JAWRWI010000209.1:0-298 GCF_046535585.1 Bacillus sp. SIMBA_005
CGGCATCGAGGCCGACGGCAAGCTCGCGCCGAAGCTGCCGGTCGCGCTGGTGCCGATGCTGTTCGGCGACCGCGATCGCATCGCGCTGGAAGACGGCGGGCATCGCTACGTGCTGGTGCGGCCCGGCCAGCTCGACGGCGACCTGCTGGTGGCCGGGCAGGCCCGCGTCGAGGGGCGGGATACCGTCGTGCAACTGGTGGGCAGGAACAGTGCCGCGATGGCGCCGCCGCAGCCGACCACATATTTCGCGCCGGCCATGCCGGCCGCGCCGGAACTGGTGGCTGCGCGCGGCGGCTGG
>NZ_JAWRWI010000210.1:0-297 GCF_046535585.1 Bacillus sp. SIMBA_005
ATGGTGAGCCATGAAGGACTCGAACCTTCGACCCTCTGATTAAAAGTCAGATGCTCTACCAACTGAGCTAATGGCTCGCTTTAAAAGCGACTTGTCTATCTTACCATATGAAAGTGGTGCCGGCAAGAGGACTTGAACCCCCAACCTACTGATTACAAGTCAGTTGCTCTACCAGTTGAGCTACACCGGCTTTATCTATCCTAACATTATGTAAGAATAAATATGGTGGAGGATGACGGGCTCGAACCGCCGACCCTCTGCTTGTAAGGCAGATGCTCTCCCAGCTGAGCTAATCCT
>NZ_JAWRWI010000211.1:0-297 GCF_046535585.1 Bacillus sp. SIMBA_005
TCTCCTTCACCGACGCCGCGGAATACGACTTCGAGCAGATCCTCGCCCTCGGACCGGATGTGATCCTCGCGAACCACTCGGGGATCACCGAGACCGATTACGAGCGTCTCTCCGAGATCGCCCCGACCGTCGGATTCGCCGAATCGATGTGGGCGTCGGATCGCGAAGAGCTCACCCTCACGATCGGATCGATCCTCGACAAGGAGGAGGAAGCACAGGTCCTGCTCGACGAGGCCGACGCCGCGATCGCCGCCGCCGCCGAGGCGCACCCGGAGTTCCAGGACGTGGTGTTCACCT
>NZ_JAWRWI010000212.1:0-296 GCF_046535585.1 Bacillus sp. SIMBA_005
CCACAAAAAAGCCAGTCCTTTTTTGGACTGGTTTTTTGGCACTATGCTTGCGCTTCAAACTGCTTTGCAATCTCAACGATGACATTTACGGCTTTGACCATGTTGTCAACTGAGATGTATTCAAATTTGCCGTGGAAATTTTCCCCGCCTGTAAAGATGTTTGGCGTCGGAAGCCCCATGTAGGACAGCTGCGATCCGTCGGTGCCGCCGCGGATGGGAGAAATCTTCGGTTCGATGCCGAGGTTTTCCATCGCTTGCTTGGCAGTGTTGACGATTTCGATGACAGGTTCAATTTT
>NZ_JAWRWI010000213.1:0-295 GCF_046535585.1 Bacillus sp. SIMBA_005
GGAGAGCGCACGAGGGAGCCGCCAGGGGGAAACGCCTGGTATCTTTATAGTCCTGTCGGGTTTCGCCACCACTGATTTGAGCGTCAGATTTCGTGATGCTTGTCAGGGGGGCGGAGCCTATGGAAAAACGGCTTTGCCGCGGCCCTCTCACTTCCCTGTTAAGTATCTTCCTGGCATCTTCCAGGAAATCTCCGCCCCGTTCGTAAGCCATTTCCGCTCGCCGCAGTCGAACGACCGAGCGTAGCGAGTCAGTGAGCGAGGAAGCGGAATATATCCTGTATCACATATTCTGCTG
>NZ_JAWRWI010000214.1:0-295 GCF_046535585.1 Bacillus sp. SIMBA_005
TCCCGCCGTGCACGACGCCTACAACGTATCGAGCAAGGTGAAGCAGACGGGCGTCGCGGGCATCGGCGAGGGCGCCGCTCAGGCGCTCGAGCTCTCGCTCAGCGAGCCGGGTGTCTACGGATCCGTCGGCTCGTTCTCGGGTTACCTCACCGAATCGGTGACGAGCAAGCAGGCGAAGAAGATCAACGCCAAGACCGATCTGCTGCGCTTCTACGTCGGCAACGTTCTTGACTCGAACTACAACGCCACCTTCGACGCTGTACAGCAGCTGAGCGATGCCGGCGTGCGCCTCGAG
>NZ_JAWRWI010000215.1:0-295 GCF_046535585.1 Bacillus sp. SIMBA_005
GTGTCAGCCTGCCGCCCAAGCGCCTGCGTGCCTTCGTGCGCACCGCGCTGGGCGAAGCCTGGACGCTCTCCCTGCGCCCCTCGGCTCCGCTGCGCGGCATCCGTCGGCCGGAGCCCGTCTCGCGATGACCCGCACGCGCACGATCCTGTTCTGGGCGGTCGCGGCCGCTCTGCTGATCGGACACGTGATCGTCGCGTGGCACAGCCTCGTGGTCTGGCGCTTCTGGGAGGACGAGGCGTTCAACCTCACCGTCCCCCGCAATCTGCTCGCCGGTCTCGGCTATTCGAGCGACGGC
>NZ_JAWRWI010000216.1:0-295 GCF_046535585.1 Bacillus sp. SIMBA_005
GTCATCGGCGAGGAACGCCGCGGCCCCTACGACCGCGTCGGCCTCACCTCGTACTTCGGCGGCCGGACCCCCGACGATCTGGCGCTGGATCCCGCACCCTTCGAGGATCCGCGGGTGACACTCGTCACGGGCGACCGTGCGACGTTCATCGATCGTTCGGGGCGCATGGTCTGGACCCAGTCGCGCGCCTCGTATGCCTATGACGCTCTGGTCCTCGCGACCGGATCGTATGCCGCGCGCCCCGCGATCGAGGGGGCGCGCCTCGCGGGCTGCTTCGTCTATCGCACCATTGAGG
>NZ_JAWRWI010000217.1:0-295 GCF_046535585.1 Bacillus sp. SIMBA_005
GTTGTTCGACAGGTTAATCGCGCCGACAAGAATCGCAATCGGGATGGAAATCAAAATGCTCTGCATATTGATCTTATCTGTCTGAATGAAAAACGAAATCAGCACAAACACCGAACCCATGCAAATGCCTGAGAATAATTCACCGAACGGCGTGTACGCAATCGGGAGCGGCCCGCCTGTATACAGGTAGCCGATCGCCATGCCGACAAGGCCGATCAGCGCAAGCCACCAGCTGCTGCTCATGCAGATATAAACACCGAGCACGAGAGCAATCGCATAAGAGCCGAGCGCCAGC
>NZ_JAWRWI010000218.1:0-294 GCF_046535585.1 Bacillus sp. SIMBA_005
TCAGACATGGGCAGCTCTTCGGCCCGATCAGGCTCCGGTGCTCGGCTCGCTTTACGGCTCGGAGGATCAAACGTGGAAAGCAAACGCACAGCCAAAGCCAACGGCAATGGCAACGGCAACGGCAAGGGCAAGGCCAACGGCATCACGACGTCGCGGTCCTTCATCGAAACGGAATCGCCTCGAACCCCGTCATCCGCAGACATGGCGCCCTCTCCATCCGCGCGGGCGCATCACGCCCAGAGCGGCTATTGATAAATAAACATGCGTTTATATAATCACGCTCCGCCCCGCGAC
>NZ_JAWRWI010000219.1:0-294 GCF_046535585.1 Bacillus sp. SIMBA_005
CGCCAGCCGGCGTTCTCGCGCTGCACCAGCTGCATGGTCGCCTCGCCTGCATGCTTGCCTTCGTACCAGGCATCGTAGGTCGCGACGAACGGCTGCAGCGCGGCGGCCTGCCCGACGAGGGGCAGCCCGGCCAGCAGGCAGATCAGAAGAAGTCGGGGGGAACGCATCACGACATCATGGGAAGGCATTGTTGGCTGCGAGCTGAAGCGGCGCCGTCATGGTCTGGCCGTCGACGTGAACCGTGCGTTCACCGAGCCGGACCCGACCCGACGCGACGGCCTGCAGCGTTGCCAG
>NZ_JAWRWI010000220.1:0-294 GCF_046535585.1 Bacillus sp. SIMBA_005
ACACCGAGATGAAGCGCTTCGTGCGTCTGTTCTTCCAGCCCGTGCTCGTCGCGCTGGCCCTCTGGTCGACGCGCAGCCCCCGACGCTGACTCAGCTCTCGTCGCTGACGCGGCTCTCGGCGCTGACGCGGCGACCTCACCGCGTGGAATCAGGCCGACGCGCGGAATCAAGCCGTTTCACGACCGATCCGCCTGAACCCGCGTGATCGCCTGAACCGACGTGGGTCAGCGAGGCCAGGGGTGCCGATCCGTAGACTCGGCTGATGGGAGAGAGGGTGACGCAGAGGTGAAGGCG
>NZ_JAWRWI010000221.1:0-294 GCF_046535585.1 Bacillus sp. SIMBA_005
GACTGACCCTGTATCATGGGGGCTGATCGGTTCCTTGGTTCTGCTGGAAGGGCTGCTGTCGGCCGACAATGCGTTAGTGCTTGCGGTTATGGTAAGGCATCTGCCTGAAAAACAGCGGAAGAAAGCATTAACATACGGATTGTTCGGGGCATATATTTTCCGTTTTATCTTTATCGGAATCGGGATGCTTCTCATTAAGTTCTGGTGGATCAAAGTGCTCGGCGCGCTGTACCTGGCTTGGCTCGTCATTAAGCATTTCTGGATCGGAGAAGGTGATGACGATACGGAAGGCAT
>NZ_JAWRWI010000222.1:0-294 GCF_046535585.1 Bacillus sp. SIMBA_005
ATTGAAGACATGCTTGTGACATATACTGGTGATCAATCACAAGTGATCCTGCTGCATGAGATGATGATAGGCGGGATGAACAAATCTCTTGAAACAGACAAAAAGCTATCTGATTTTGCAAAGAGTGTCCTTCAAGATAATGAACTTCATCAAGCATTTATGAACTATGAAAAGAATCCAGAGCTGCTTGCTGCACTCACTCAATCGGAAAAAGGCAGACACTTCATTTCGGCACTAGAGGAATTTCTTCAAATCTATGGCTGGAGATCTGTTAAAAGTCATGACCTTACGGAA
>NZ_JAWRWI010000223.1:0-292 GCF_046535585.1 Bacillus sp. SIMBA_005
GCCTCCGTTCTCTAAGGTTTGAGTACAACTTTAATACAATCATCTGTTTTCGTGTCAAACATCTCATAGCCGTTCTTCGCTTCACTGAGCGGAATGACATGGCTTACAACATCACCCGGGTCAATTTTGCCGGTTGACACCAGTTCAAACATATACGGCATATAATGGATAACCGGAGCTTGTCCTGATCGGATATTGACGTTCCGCTGCATGATATCGCCAAGGGGAAACCCGTTGTATCTGCCGCCGTACACACCCGTAATCTGGATCGTTCCGCCTTTTCGCACCGCTT
>NZ_JAWRWI010000224.1:0-291 GCF_046535585.1 Bacillus sp. SIMBA_005
CCCGTATTCGTTGATGTAGAGGAAAAAGAAGCGTTCGTAGACATCGGCGCCATGCATGCCCGCAGCACCGTCGAAAAAGGAATTAAATTTCTCCCGAATAAAGAAGAAGTTCCGAACGGAAAACCATACTGGCTTGTGTGGGTAACGATTGACAGAAAAGAAGAGGGGCCTTATTACGCTGGTGTGACAGCTTGTGAAATGACGGTCGACAGAAGCATCAGAAGAGGCTACAAGTCACTGCCTGAGCATGTGAATCTGATGGATAAATCCATGAAACGGAAAATCATCGTT
>NZ_JAWRWI010000225.1:0-291 GCF_046535585.1 Bacillus sp. SIMBA_005
CAGCGATGTGGCCGCGACGCGCGAGGAACCGGCTGCCCTCGGCGACCCGGATCCGGCCACGCTGGACCGCTACCAGGCCTCCGTCTCGCGCGCCCTGGCGCAGACGCCCGGCATCGTCCGTGGCATCTGGCTGACCCGCATGACCCTGGCGGTCGATCGCGAAGTCGAGGACAGCGTGGCCTGGCCGCTGATCTGCCGCGAGGTCGAGCGCTACCCGGTGCTGAGCACGGTGCGCGTCCAGCTCAATCCGCGCCCGGGCGTGAGCGAGCCGGTACGCTGGCGGCAGTGCAG
>NZ_JAWRWI010000226.1:0-291 GCF_046535585.1 Bacillus sp. SIMBA_005
CTGAAGCACGCTTACCGGCAGTACGGATGCGACGTATAACAGGATAAACGCAAATAAATAGACTTCCAGAAATCCACGCACCCCGCCCAGCAGTTTGTTGATCTGTTTAATGACCGGAATGCCGGCGATGATATTAAGCGCCGCTCCGATAATCCGGAGCAGGATCTTTGCGATGATAAACAAAATGACAAACGCGATCGCGTTGTAATAAGCCGTCTCCACGTTTCCTTTAATAAAAGACAGAGCCGCCTGCCCGCCGGAAAAATCAGGGGCGGGTATAAAGCTCAGATG
>NZ_JAWRWI010000227.1:0-291 GCF_046535585.1 Bacillus sp. SIMBA_005
CACGGGTTAACCTCGCCACATATCGCTAACTCGCAGGCTCATTCTTCAAAAGGCACGCTGTCACCCCTACAAGGAGGCTCCAACGGTTTGTAAGCAAACGGTTTCAGGTACTATTTCACTCCCCTCCCGGGGTACTTTTCACCTTTCCCTCACGGTACTTGTCCGCTATCGGTCATCTGGGAGTATTTAGGCTTATCAGGTGGTCCTGACAGATTCACACGGGATTTCTCGGGCCCCGTGCTACTTGGGATACTCTTCGCGCCATTGGACCATTTCGGTTACGGGGCTGGC
>NZ_JAWRWI010000228.1:0-290 GCF_046535585.1 Bacillus sp. SIMBA_005
GGTAAAAAGACGATCGCTCTCCCTTCTCTGAAGGAAGCATTTCTGGCCATCCACAAGGAGCGGCTTTCGGAAAAGCGGCCGCTCGGAAAAATTTTGGGCGACGCCGTCACCTCTTCTGTACAAACCTTGCTGATGGTGGGCGGTTTTATTATATTGTTTTCGGTTTTCAGCCGGTTATTATCAATCGTACAAGTCATGGATGTGCTTTCTGTATTTACAAACGCGCTGCTTTCCCTTTTTCATCTTCCGGCAAATCTGGACATCCCTCTTATCAGCGGAATGTTTGAAAT
>NZ_JAWRWI010000229.1:0-290 GCF_046535585.1 Bacillus sp. SIMBA_005
TTAACTATGAATACACAACTGATGGGTGAGCGTATTCGCGCTCGCAGAAAAGAACTCAAGATTAGGCAGGCTGCCCTTGGCAAGATGGTTGGCGTGTCTAATGTTGCTATTTCCCAATGGGAGCGATCTGAAACTGAGCCCAATGGCGAAAACCTATTGGCCTTAGCCAAGGCTTTGCAGTGCTCCCCTGATTACCTGTTGAAAGGAGAGGATAGTCTTTCAAACATTGCCTATCACAGCAGGCATGATCCAAGAGGTTCGTATCCTCTAATTAGTTGGGTAAGCGCAGG
>NZ_JAWRWI010000230.1:0-290 GCF_046535585.1 Bacillus sp. SIMBA_005
GTTCCAAAATAATTTTGGAGATAGGATTCCCGTTCTTTTAGAACCACATCTTTCACAGGTTCTTTTTTCTTTGTTTCACGTGGAACATTGTTGTTTAACTGCTGAATCAGCTGCTCAAGCTGGCGGACGTTCAGCTGTTCTTCAACCACTTTCTTCACAAGCGGTTCAAGCTTGTTTTTATTTTTCAAGCCAAGCAAGGTTCTGCCGTGTCCCATGGATAACGTACCTTCTGCAATGAGGTTCTGGATGCTTTCCGGCAGCGTCAGCAGTCTTAAATGGTTGGCAATATG
>NZ_JAWRWI010000231.1:0-290 GCF_046535585.1 Bacillus sp. SIMBA_005
GGTGGACTTTCTGGCTGTGCGCCCTATTCTTGTTTGATGGAATGAAAACGCAACCCCTCCCTTTACCCACCGCACCTGCGCGCCCGCGTAGGCAAAGGTTTAGGGACGGGCGCGCAAACAGAATATCGAGCCTGGCGTAATCTCAGGAACAGCGGCAACGTGGGAACAATTGGCTTCGTCCACGGCATCCGAGTTGGGCGCCGCTATGAAATCCCTGACCAGCGGTCGAAAACATACTTTTACCTCCTTGAACGGGTTCACGAGATCGTCGACATCCGGGAGCTATGACC
>NZ_JAWRWI010000232.1:0-290 GCF_046535585.1 Bacillus sp. SIMBA_005
GACAACGTAAAGCGTCTCCATCAAAGCAACCATAAACACAAGCCCGATAGACATAGGCACAAACAAGAAGTGAAACAATGTTGTAGATGCAAATTGAATGCGGGCTAATACCAACTCACTCATGATGTTTTTCCTCCAATCTGGTAAATTGCTCAACATTTCACAAACATAGTGAAATCATTGCTCGGTATTTCACAAAAAATGATATATTTGCTCAATGTTTCACAAATTCGTCAAAACTATTGAAATATCAGCCTGTACACCCTGGGGGACAGCGGCTGTCATAGAAA
>NZ_JAWRWI010000233.1:0-289 GCF_046535585.1 Bacillus sp. SIMBA_005
AGCGCGAAACTCAGCCCGAGCCCCGCCGCGGCTCCGTGGATGGCGGCTATCACAATTTTTTTCATATCATAGAGCGTCAGCGTAATGGATTCAATCATTTTCATGAGCCGTTCATATTCTCCCGAATCATGATCCGACGTCATCATCTGGATATCACCGCCCGCGGAAAATCCCCGGCCTTCCCCCCGCAAGAGGACGATAAGCGCTTCGCTGTCGGCTGCCATAACGCATGCATTTTCCAATTCCCGGAGCATTTGTTCATTCAGCGCGTTGTAACTGTCAGGACGGT
>NZ_JAWRWI010000234.1:0-288 GCF_046535585.1 Bacillus sp. SIMBA_005
GCGCGTGGCTGCAGACCATGCCGGACGTGGGCACCTTCCACGTGCCGGGCATCGACTTCGACCGCAATTACGCCAGCGTCGTGCTGGGCGCGCGCACCGGCGTGTGGGGCCTGCAGAGCAACTTCGGCGTGACCGCCACGACCGCGCAGAAGGGCGCCAGCGACATGTCCTTCTTCGTCAACTTCAGCGGCGCGTTCTAAGCCCGCCCGGAGTCTGCAGTCCTGGAAGGGCCGGCTCATGCCGGCCCTTCTTTTTTGACTCTTCGTCGATTTGCGGGGCGCTTGATGG
>NZ_JAWRWI010000235.1:0-288 GCF_046535585.1 Bacillus sp. SIMBA_005
CGTGTCCGGATCCGCGATGGCATCGCCCTCGCGGCGTGACTAAAAACTGTCACCTATTCATGCAGAAGACCCAGAACTGTAGTCGCATGGAGGAAGCGAGGTTGACCAGCTGCCACAAACCCGCGACCGTCTATCGATCAGCAGCAGTCCTCAACGCCGTCATCGCCTGGAGCCACTATTCAGGAGACACATCCTAAGCCCGAGCCCGTAGTCTGATGTCCTGCGGCTTGGCGCTACTCGCTCGGGATGCCGGGTAGACGCGCTTCTTCGGCTCCGGGGTGGGGCACT
>NZ_JAWRWI010000236.1:0-287 GCF_046535585.1 Bacillus sp. SIMBA_005
GGATCGCGGCCACCCACGGCGTCTCGATCGCCGGGAGTGCCGCGTTCGCGGCATCCGTCTCCTCCGACGACCACATCCGGATCCCGTTCACCGCACCCGACGACGTGCTCACGGAGGGCATCCGCCGGCTCGGCGCGGCGTGGCGCGAGTATCGGGAGACTCTCGGGCGTGCTTCCTAGGATGACGATGTCCGCCTGAGACCGGTCACGGAATCCCGCCCTCGGCCCGCTCGGCAGCGACTAGCGTGGGAACATGGTCAACTATCGCTATCTCGGAAACAGCGGTCT
>NZ_JAWRWI010000237.1:0-287 GCF_046535585.1 Bacillus sp. SIMBA_005
GCCCAAACTAGAAAAATTCCCCCTAACAATGCACTTATGGGGATAACATGTTTATAATTAGAGCCAACTAACAAGCGTACGATATGCGGAATAATTAAACCAACAAACCCGATGGACCCACTTACTGCAACGAGCACACCTGTCAGTAAAGATACGAGTACTATTAGCTGTATGCGAAACTGTTGAAGATTTACCCCTAACGTGACGGCTGCTTCTTCCCCAAGTAGTAATAAATTCAGATTTCGATAGTATAGCCACAACAACCCAAATACGATAAAAAAGACAAT
>NZ_JAWRWI010000238.1:0-287 GCF_046535585.1 Bacillus sp. SIMBA_005
CGAGGTACGACCCGTAGGTCATCTTTCCCGACAGGTCCGTGACGATGCCGGACTCCAGGGTGCGCTCGTTCTCGGTACTCATGATCCCAAACATATCAGAGACGTGTCGCTCGTCATAGATCTGAAATGTCGTAGACCCGGCCCTTCGACGAGCTCAGGGACCCAGTGGTGAGGCTCAGGGGCCCAGCGGTGAGGGACCGGATGCCGGGCTGCCGGTGCTCGTCTGGATCCACTGCGGCGGCTACTTCGCCGGCTCCCCGGCGAGCCCCTGGTACGACGGCCGCAAC
>NZ_JAWRWI010000239.1:0-286 GCF_046535585.1 Bacillus sp. SIMBA_005
CCAGCGCCGCGAGGATGATCAGCACGATCGCGGCGAGGGGCGCGAGGGGATGGCGCATCGACATGCGCCGCGCGTTGCGAAGAACCTCGCGGGTTCCGCCCTCGAACGTTGCCAGGTACGGGAAGACGTAGAAGGTCGACATCGCGAAGGCGAAGACGACGACGTACCAGGCGGCGAGAAGAACGAATCGCGCCCCCGCGGAGTCGATCATCTGGGTGACCACGACGTACCAGGCGAGCAGCACGACTGACAGCACGGCGAGCAGTGCCGCGATGCCGGTTGCCTG
>NZ_JAWRWI010000240.1:0-286 GCF_046535585.1 Bacillus sp. SIMBA_005
GAAGCGATTTCGTATTTCATTTGATCGATTGCTTGCTCTGCTCCAGGAACTAGCAATTCATTTGAACTATGAGAATTAGCCATGAGGTGCATCTCCTTTTAGTATGTGATTTCTTTATGGTTGGGTTTGCTGGAATCGCACCAGCGAAATGATCAAGTCATTTGCCACTTGGCGCAACCCAATGCGGTAACTGCTTTGTACTAAGGAGTATGGTGCTTTTCGCAAAAGACATACGAGGAAAGGACATGTTAAATGGTGTTCAACATGCAAAAAAGCTATCACTCAA
>NZ_JAWRWI010000241.1:0-285 GCF_046535585.1 Bacillus sp. SIMBA_005
GTACCTGTGATGCCCATTCCGCCAAGGTTGTTTGCAAAATCTGCCTCAACGGTAGACTTTCCTGCCTGCGTTTCAACTAACGGAATGTTATAGGCTTCAGAAATGGCAACCAATTCATCGCGCGCACCGGAATATTTTGCGCCTCCGCCGACGAGAATCACAGGTTTTTTGCTGGATTTAATCAGCTCCGCCGCACCTTGAAGCTCGCGCTCGCTCGGCTGCATGCGATCAATATAGTGAACCCGTTTGACGAAGAAACTTTCATCAAAATCGTATGCTTCCCCT
>NZ_JAWRWI010000242.1:0-285 GCF_046535585.1 Bacillus sp. SIMBA_005
CGCGTGAAGATGTGTATCAAATACGTGAGTAATCGTCGCACTCTTCTCCTTCGCAAAATCCATAAAGAAATCTACCATACGCGTCGCATCAATAATCGCCGCTTCACCATTGGAAATGACCATGTATGACAAGCAGCCTTTACCGATTCGAACAAACTGATACATCTCACCGCCATCTTTTAAATCCCCGACTTTTACCGGCTCTAAATGTTCGCTCCATGCTTTCATTCCGCCCTTAAGATAGGATACAGAATGACCTGCTTCAGAAAGCATTTCGGATACCAT
>NZ_JAWRWI010000243.1:0-284 GCF_046535585.1 Bacillus sp. SIMBA_005
GGGCTTGCCGGTGCGATCACCCTGCCGATGGTGGGGGCCACCTCGCTGGCGGTGGCGACCGGTGCGCTGGCGTATGCCTGGTATCAGGGCAACTCAACCCTGTCCGATTTCAACAAAACGCTGGTCCTTTCCGGCAATCAGGCGGGACTGACGGCAGATCGTATGCTGGTCCTGTCCAGAGCCGGGCAGGCGGCAGGGCTGACGTTTAACCAGACCAGCGAGTCACTCAGCGCACTGGTTAAGGCGGGGGTAAGCGGTGAGGCTCAGATTGCGTCCATCAGCCA
>NZ_JAWRWI010000244.1:0-284 GCF_046535585.1 Bacillus sp. SIMBA_005
CTCGACCAGCGTGAACCCGTCACCGCGTTTCATGGTCTTCCTTTCCCGTGACGAGGGAATCTGACGCGGTCACCAGTTCGCTCCAGTTCCCGAGTTCGCGCCAGCCGATGCGCCGGCCCGGCGCACCATCGGGCCGCTTACGGTAATAGGCTTGCAGGGCGGCGTGCGTCCCCGGCATGCTGCCGGCCCCGCGCGCCGTGATCCGGTACAACTGGCCATCGGGCGAAGTCGGCATCAGCTCGATCAGGTAGCGTGGCGCCTCGCGCGGCAACGCGCGCTCGCCG
>NZ_JAWRWI010000245.1:0-284 GCF_046535585.1 Bacillus sp. SIMBA_005
GGGGTAGCCTGGTCACAAAGTTGAGGATCAATCAAGTCTGCCCGAGGCTGTCATGAATGCATCGAGATCCCACCGGGCGCGCACGCGCGGCCTGTTCGCCGCAGCGCTGAGCGCGCTGCTCCTCACCGCCGCAGCGCTCGGGTCCACGGCCCCCGCGACGGCCGACACGATGCCGCCGGATCCGACGAACCCGGCGTCGCCGCCGACGGTCGGTGCGACCGCGCTGCCCACGGTGCAGATGGACGGGGTCGCATGGTCCCAGACCGTCGTCGGAGATACGGTCT
>NZ_JAWRWI010000246.1:0-284 GCF_046535585.1 Bacillus sp. SIMBA_005
GGGCGAGATCGATGTGCGGACCGGGTGCCGGTGCGAAAACCGCCTCACCGAGCGGATTGTGACCGGTGCGGACGGGGCGCTCCCCGAGCGGCGGAACCATGGGCAGGAGAGGGACGAGCCGATCATCGAGCTCCGGGGGAAGTCCGAGGTAGAAGTCCGCACCGAGCGGCTCACGGATCTCCTGCTCGTAGAACTCGTGGATCGTGCGCCCGTCGAGCCGTTGAATGGCCGCGTCGACGAGGTTGCCGATGGTGATCGCGTGGTAGCCGAAGGCGGATCCGGGT
>NZ_JAWRWI010000247.1:0-284 GCF_046535585.1 Bacillus sp. SIMBA_005
CTTCGCGAGATTCAGATAGGTCTCGCCGTTCTCCGCGAGCGGCGCCGCCTTCTGGTAGGTCGCGATCGCCGGGGCGATCTGGTCCGAGAAGTAGTAGGCCTGCGCGAGTGCGGACAGGGTACGGAAATCCGCCGGCAGGATGTTCTTTTCCATGCCTTCGTTGATGACCGCGATCGCCTCGCGCTCTTTGTTGTCGCTGTTGATGTAGACGGCGTAGAGGTTGCGGTATTCCGCCTCTTCGGTCAGCTGGCCGCTCGCGCGAAGGCGCTCCAGCACCTCGGCCG
>NZ_JAWRWI010000248.1:0-284 GCF_046535585.1 Bacillus sp. SIMBA_005
GGAGGGCGGGCACTGTCGTGGCTTCCGAGACTGTCATGGACGTCCTTTCCAATATCATGCGTACACTCCGAGTGGATGTTTCGGGAAAACGCTCACATGCGGCACACTTGAACAAGCGCTTGTGACAATCTCTGTGAAGGAGCAGCAATGGCAACGACCAAAAGCGGAGGGCGGCAGGAGCAGAGCTCCGAACGCCGCGACCAGATCATCTCGATCGCCGCGCGCCTGATCGCCAAGCGCGGGTACTCCGCCACGACGGTCCGAGACATCGCCGACGAGGCGGG
>NZ_JAWRWI010000249.1:0-283 GCF_046535585.1 Bacillus sp. SIMBA_005
GTAGCCTGCCGCTACCTTAATTTGCGCATGTACGATATCAACGCCTGTAATCATTTCCGTAATTGTATGCTCTACTTGAATTCGAGGGTTTACCTCGATGAAATAAAAGTCATCACCCGCAACTAAAAATTCAACTGTCCCTGCATTTATGTACGAGACATTTTTCATTATTTGAACTGCTGCATCACAAATTCTATTTCTTAAATTTTCTGAAATTGAATTCGATGGAGCAATCTCTACAACCTTTTGATGGCGACGTTGAATCGAGCAATCACGCTCATAT
>NZ_JAWRWI010000250.1:0-283 GCF_046535585.1 Bacillus sp. SIMBA_005
GGCCGAGGCGATCGACGAGTCGGACGGTCAGGAGCGGAAGGCCGTGCGAGTATTCGCACACGGCTTCCCGACTGTATCGTGACCTCCCCCGTCCCCTTCCGCCGCGACCGCGTGCTGCACGGCTGGATCCTCCTCAAGGCGCTCTCCGACGCCGGCGACGCGGCCTGGTACATCGCCGTCGCCTGGACGGCGGTGACGCTCGGCTCGCCCGTCATCGCCGGCCTCGTCGTGACGGCCGGCACTGTGCCGCGCGCCATCACGCTGCTCTTCGGCGGCGTGCTCG
>NZ_JAWRWI010000251.1:0-282 GCF_046535585.1 Bacillus sp. SIMBA_005
GGTTGTCAGCTCATTAATTAATGTGATCGCCGTCTGCAGCTCTTTTTCATTAACGGCTGTCTGCTCAGGAACGCCCGGCACATGTCCGGCATTTCTGACCTCATCCGGATAATGAATGGATTCCATCACGATGCAGTTGTCATACACGCGAAGAATCGCAAGCTGCTGTTTAGAGCGGATCGTAATGGAGGCAATCCAGATTTTACCCGTCGTCCTCAGCGCTTCCCGCAGAAGTGTATAGGCTTTTGTGCCGTTGTCTCCCGGCCCGACATAATATGACCG
>NZ_JAWRWI010000252.1:0-281 GCF_046535585.1 Bacillus sp. SIMBA_005
GGATGTGCGGGAGCAGGCGGAGCGGGTGACCGTCCCCACGCACGTGATCGCCGCCGATCCTGCTGTCTACAGCATCTTCACCGGCGACCTGGCCGCCGAGGTGCTCGCCGCCAATCCCCGGTTCACGATGTCGGTCGTCGAGGGCGCCGGCCACTCCCTGCACCGCGACAAGCCCGAGGAATCGATCCGCCAGCTCCTGGAGGCCCTGTCATGAGCGACTTCGACCCCGCCGCGTACCTCCCCGACGACCTGCTCGAGCGGATCCGCGAACGCGCGCCGAT
>NZ_JAWRWI010000253.1:0-280 GCF_046535585.1 Bacillus sp. SIMBA_005
GGCGAGCCTCCGAGCCTCGGCGAGGAGATCGTCGGCGGCCACCGCCGGCAGAGCCTGATCCGGACGGATCCGGAGCACACCGGCATCCACCCGCCAGGTCCCGCGCAGGAACCCGTCGCTGAGGAAGGTGCCTTCCCTGGCTCCCTTGCCCGGAGGCAGCGGCACGCGCTGCGGCGTGTCGATGATGCGCGCACGATCCCGGTGGGAGAAGAGCACGTTGTCGTACTCCGGGAGGAACCGCGGCGGTGCCGGATGCTCGGCATCGGGGCGCGGTGCATCG
>NZ_JAWRWI010000254.1:0-280 GCF_046535585.1 Bacillus sp. SIMBA_005
GGGCGCGTATCGCCGCGCGGGATTCGTCGAGACCGGCCTGCGCTTCACCGGATCCATCGGACCCGAGCTCGAGATGAGCCGTCCGCTCGTGTCCGCGGATAGTGTGTCATCGTGACCGCGAATCCGCGCCTGCTCCTCGTGAACGGCCCCAACCTCAACCTGCTCGGCACGCGTGAGCCCGAGGTGTACGGCACGGCGACTCTCGCCAATGTCGAGCGTCTGACAGCCGAGACCGCCGGTGCGCTGGGCTACGACGTGCGTGCGATCCAGAGCAACCACG
>NZ_JAWRWI010000255.1:0-280 GCF_046535585.1 Bacillus sp. SIMBA_005
TTCGTCGGGATCTTCCAGGACTATCAGCGCCAGCTGCGCGCGGCGAACGCGTTCGACTTCGATGACCTGCTCGCGCAGACCGTCTATCTCTTCCGCGCCTTCCCGCAGGTCGCCGACAAGTATCGCCGCCGTTTCACGCACATCCTCGTGGACGAGTACCAGGACACCAACCACGCGCAGTACGCGCTGATCCACGAGTTGACGAGGCCGGTCTCCTCCGACGCTCCCGATCCGTATGCCTCGAACGGCATGATGATCTTCGAACCCGAGACGACGCCCG
>NZ_JAWRWI010000256.1:0-279 GCF_046535585.1 Bacillus sp. SIMBA_005
CCGCAGTCTTCAAAAATATGCTGAAGTTCTTGATTCACCTGGTTTGTAATCGATTTGATCGTTTCGACATGCTCAGGAGCCGCCGCTTTTAAGAGCCGGATATGATCTTCTGTGATGAGCGGATCGCCGAGTGCGTCATCCTTGTAGTAAAATTCGATAATCGGCTGCGGGAGCTCTGTTCCTTCCGGGATGCCGAGACGTTTCGACATGCTTCCGGCGGCAATGTTTCTGACCACGACTTCAAGCGGAATGATGCTCACTTTTTTGATGAGCTGCTCT
>NZ_JAWRWI010000257.1:0-279 GCF_046535585.1 Bacillus sp. SIMBA_005
GTGTCTCAAGTTGTCGCAATTCAGCAGCGTAACCGGTGCGTCACATTGATTCACGCGCGCCGAAAGAATACGCGCCAGCGTACCATAGAGAGTACGGGCCTCTCCTTTCAGATCAGCCTGGATGTCAGGAGCGCTTAAATCAATTTCATGAGCCGGAGTGAGGTAGTATCCGGATTCGGTAACCGTAAAACTAATCACCCGGGTTTCAGCGTTAGCACCCTGTTCAATCAGTGAGGAGAGGTGACTGTCCCAGGGTAAGATTTTGCGTATAGACGTAAT
>NZ_JAWRWI010000258.1:0-279 GCF_046535585.1 Bacillus sp. SIMBA_005
GATCGGCTGCGGATACGCGCTCGGCATTCCCGGTGTCGCGCTCGCGACCGGCATCTCTCTGCCGGAGGCGGCGCTCTCGGCGCTCGCGTTCCTGCCCGGTGACGCGATCAAGGCGGTCATCGCGACCCTGCTCGCGATGGCGCTGTATCGCGCCTATCCGCCCGCCTTTCCTGTCCGGATCCGCCGGGCACGCGCGAGCGTCGCCGCATGATTCGAGCGAACCGGCTCGGCGTCGACATCGACGGTTCCCGCATTCTCGCGGACGTCACCGCTCACCTT
>NZ_JAWRWI010000259.1:0-279 GCF_046535585.1 Bacillus sp. SIMBA_005
GCCCGCCACATACAGCAGTTTCTGGAATGGGCGGAAAATGGAAGCGCCTCGGGAGTGCTTGATTTTCCGAAAGGGCTGAAGGTGGTCAAATCATATCAGACATGTTTGTTTACATTTGAACAATGGCAATGTGAAAAGGTTCCCTTTGAGCTGCAGCTGCAAGGAGCGGAAGGCGAGACTGCTGTTCTCCCCAACGGCTTTATGATAGAGGTGGCCGATCAGGCTGACCCTCATATCAAAAATGGGAATGCTGTTTTTATGACAAGCAGAAATAAGGTG
>NZ_JAWRWI010000260.1:0-279 GCF_046535585.1 Bacillus sp. SIMBA_005
GAGGAGACAAACCGCGAGATTGTTGAAGACATCACCCGTTTTTTAAAGGGAGGGCATAACGAAATCAAAAAAGAGCTTGAAGCGAAAATGGCAGAAGCGGCCGAAAAGCTTGAATTTGAACGGGCTAAAGAATTCCGCGACCAGCTTGCTCACATCGAATCGACGATGGAGAAGCAGAAAATGACCATGAATGACCTTCTGGACCGCGATGTGTTTGCATATGCCTACGATAAAGGCTGGATGTGCGTTCAAGTCTTTTTTATACGCCAAGGAAAACTG
>NZ_JAWRWI010000261.1:0-279 GCF_046535585.1 Bacillus sp. SIMBA_005
GCCATTCCTTATACTTCGGATGCTCATGAAGCGCCAAAGCTGAAAACACCAGAAAGTAAGAAATGGCGACAATAGGCCGCAATACATTAATCAGCTCAATGGCTGCCATGCGGGAATCCAGCTGGCTTCCATCTTCTTGTGTGTGAAAAGCCATTTCATGCAGCGCTGTTCCGGGAGTCGTTTTCAGCAAGCCGGCACGAGCATCTTCAATCATGACTTCAATCCACTCTTCCGCACGCGGCCTTGCTCTTCTTCCCTTCCAATGCCGCGGTCCCACAG
>NZ_JAWRWI010000262.1:0-279 GCF_046535585.1 Bacillus sp. SIMBA_005
GTTCGCTTTTAAAACAGTATTTTTTCCTTCTCAAAAGCATAAACCTTTATCTTTTAGGCAAAACACCAAAATCAGAAAATTTATTTTATTCGTGTTTCAGCAATTAGGGTTTACAATATGGAAAATAGTTTTTTCAGCATAACGATTTTACATCTGGAGGGAAAGGATATGCAGATTGAAGAGAACGGACTTAAAAAAGAGATCGGCCTTACCATCGCCCTCTCACTTGTTATCGGCACCATCATCGGTTCCGGCGTATTTATGAAACCAGGCGCCGTG
>NZ_JAWRWI010000263.1:0-279 GCF_046535585.1 Bacillus sp. SIMBA_005
GCTGGGGAATAATAGAGGTGGATCAGGAAATTTGAACAACACTTATAAGTGATATTCTGCTCCCCAAATGATGTTATAAACATCAATATATGGAGTATTTTATGGCACGTAGACCAAGAAGAAATCATTCAAATGATTTTAAAGCTAAGGTAGCACTTGCTGCGATTAAAGCAGAAAAAACACTTGCTGAATTGAGTGCTGAATTTGATGTTCATCAAAACCAAATTATCGACTGGAAAAATCAACTGATTTCAGCTTCCTCGCAAGCTTTCGATCAAT
>NZ_JAWRWI010000264.1:0-279 GCF_046535585.1 Bacillus sp. SIMBA_005
CCTTCAATTGGGCAAACACACTTCTCCAATCAAATAAAATCGTTGTGATGATGCCAATCACTAAAGCAATCTCCACCGACCAAATAGCAGCTGCTGAAGAAATATCAAGCCTGCCGAACTCCTTTAATCCTATGGAAGAAAAATCAAACCGGTGGTTAACACGGTGCTTCAGTGAAAGAAGCTCGTATACGCCCTTTTGCGCTCTTGCATATGACTCTAATGTCGGCGTAGCACTCCCTAATACAACCGGGCAGCTGTGATGCTCAGCCCGCTTGATTG
>NZ_JAWRWI010000265.1:0-279 GCF_046535585.1 Bacillus sp. SIMBA_005
ATGTGGATGCGTCGGATCCCGCTCGCCAGCCGCTACATGTCCCCGATCGATGCTCTCGAAGAGGTCCGACGGATGGAGAGCCGCAGCCGCGCCACCCGGCCGGTCCCGATTCCGCACCGTCCGCCGCTCCTGTCTGCCTGACGAGGATCGCCTCTTCCCTGCGCGCGGCGGAGGGTGCACTCTGGGGAGGAGCAGGAGGAGGTCCCCGTATGCCGGAGCTGACGATCGGCGCAGCGATCGACGATGACGCCGCGCAGGTGCAACTGGATCCGCGGAGGT
>NZ_JAWRWI010000266.1:0-279 GCF_046535585.1 Bacillus sp. SIMBA_005
CTAATGCATGCAACTCATCTCGTATCTGATTACGAGCAGTTAAAATTAGAATCGGACCAATTCCTTTCATTTTTAAAGTACGACAAATTTGAAAACCCGATATGCTAGGTAAGTTTAAATCTAACAAGATTAATCCGGGCTTAGCAGCGAGGATATCTTCAATAGGTGTATCAAAAGAAGAGATACTCACTACAGAGTACCCCTCCTTTTGTAAAATATTTTGTAATTCTTCGCGTAGGAAAATGTCATCCTCTACAATGACAATATTCGCCATGCCCT
>NZ_JAWRWI010000267.1:0-278 GCF_046535585.1 Bacillus sp. SIMBA_005
GCCACTGGTGTAACCGGAGATACCGGTCCTACTGGAACCACTGGTGTAACTGGAGATACTGGTCCTACTGGAGATACCGGTCCTACTGGAACCACTGGTGTAACTGGCGCAACTGGTGATACAGGTCCAACGGGACCTACTGGTGCTACTGGTGTAACCGGAGATACTGGTGCAACTGGAGATACTGGTCCTACTGGAACCACTGGTGTAACCGGAGATACTGGTCCTACTGGAGTTACTGGGGCAACTGGAGATACTGGTGCCACTGGTGTAACTGG
>NZ_JAWRWI010000268.1:0-278 GCF_046535585.1 Bacillus sp. SIMBA_005
CCAAGCTAAACTTGGCTGCCACGTGTCGTTAGTGGTACTGCTCAAGATCAACGTTGTAAGCATCACCATCGTTGTATTCGAAAGTAATACGCCAAGCCCCATTCACCGAAATCGCATAGCGAGTTGGGTTGAATCCCTTTAGGGGATGAGTTTTGAAACCCGGAAGGTTCAAATCATTCAGAGACGTAGCGCTATCCAATGCGGACAATCTATTATTGATCCTTAGATGTTGCGCCTTCTGAATTTTACTAGATGTACCGGATACAAAAAGATCATAT
>NZ_JAWRWI010000269.1:0-278 GCF_046535585.1 Bacillus sp. SIMBA_005
GTGAGTACCTTGAGCTGCTGGATGGTCAGCTGGGTGTTCAGCAGGGAACCGACCATGCGGGGCAGCGAGCGGACCGAGATGGCGAGCGTGAGCGCGTCGATGTTGTCCAGCGCGGCGGTTCGTCTCGGTTCATCTCCCACGTCTGTACCGTAACGCCTTCATATCCTCTTCCCAGCGATATTTACTTAGCCTCAGGCTAACTTTTTGTCGAAGGAACCGATCCGGGGTCGTGTCGGGCCCAGGTTCGTGCGCCATCCCCGACGTCGGCCTCCTGCGCC
>NZ_JAWRWI010000270.1:0-278 GCF_046535585.1 Bacillus sp. SIMBA_005
CTGGCTGACGAAAAAAGACCCGATTCCGGAAACGGTGAAGGATGAATTTATGCTGAAGGATTATTTCATCTCAGCTTTGACGCAGGAAGAAGCGGATGAGCTATTCACCGATCAGCTCGTAAAGCGGCAGGAGAAATTGTCCGATCTGGAAAACAGTTATCAAGAACTGCTGACATCGTCCGCGGAGGCGGATTCATTTTCTTCTCCTGATTTCGGCCATTATCTCGTGCTGACAAAAGCGCTTGAGCGGGAACGGAATTATATTTCCTGGCTTGAAG
>NZ_JAWRWI010000271.1:0-278 GCF_046535585.1 Bacillus sp. SIMBA_005
TCACCGGCACCACAGATCACCACGTCAAGGGTCGCGCGCATGTCCAGCTCTCCAGTTATGTGTAATATGCACTTGATTGGAGGGCAGGCTATGCCGGCGAAACAGAATGTGCAAGATACACATATTTCCCCGATGCTGAAGTCGCTGCACCAGTCGCTGATCAGCATCGGCAGCATGATGAACCGCCCGCGCAATGACGAGCGGCTGATCGAGGCGGCCGGGCTTAAGCTGGACCAGGCGCTGTTCCGCCTGCTGGTGGTGATCGAGCGGTGTGGGCC
>NZ_JAWRWI010000272.1:0-278 GCF_046535585.1 Bacillus sp. SIMBA_005
CGACGAGTTCGTGGGCGCGTACATCGGAGACGGATCCATCCAGGAGACCCCCGATGGCGTCTGCCCGCTCGACAGCGACGAGGACGGAATCCGGATCCCGGCGGGCGACGGCCCGCGCGTCGTGCTCGTGGCGATCTCGCGACTCACGGGGCAGAACGTCAAGCGTGCGGCGCGCGGCGCCGAGGGGCCCGTGCTCGACCACTATTCGGCCGACGCGATCCGGCACCACATCTCGGTCGTCGCCGAGCCGCTGCTCGCCGCCGCCGGCACAGTGGGAT
>NZ_JAWRWI010000273.1:0-278 GCF_046535585.1 Bacillus sp. SIMBA_005
GTTACGGCGCATCCCGGGGTGGTCGCGACTACGACGACGCCGAGGTATCGGACAACGAGCTGTGGAATGTCTACATCCCGCCGTTCCGCGCAGCGATAGATGCTGGCGCGGGGAACGTCATGAGTGCATATATGGACCTCAACGGGGTGCCCGCAGCGGCGAGCCGGACGCTACTGACCGACATCCTTCGAGACCAGCTCGGTTTCGATGGCTTCGTCGTCTCGGACGCCAACGCCGTGCGCTCGCTCGCCGTTCAACACTTTGCAGAGGATCAGACC
>NZ_JAWRWI010000274.1:0-278 GCF_046535585.1 Bacillus sp. SIMBA_005
GTTGCCGTTTCATTGTACAGCTCCTCAAACTTTTCATGAAGAGTGAAGAAATCTTTTCCTTTCACATACCAGTGATAATTATGTAGTTTCACATACATGACTGTCCAGTTGGCTACTTGTTTGTTCACTGCTTGAATCAATTGTTCTGACATGGTATCTCCTCCTTGTTATATGACTATGTATACCCTTAATATCGTACGCGAAAACCTCTTTTTTACCCTTATCTGTCACGATTTCTTCTATTATGCTACAATTGTTAAAAAACGGGAGGTGGAATG
>NZ_JAWRWI010000275.1:0-278 GCF_046535585.1 Bacillus sp. SIMBA_005
TCGAGTCGGTGCACGAGGGCCGCGACATCCGGCGGCAGACCGGAGCGGGCCGCATCGACATCCTCATAGGCGACGGCCATGAACGGGAGTCCTCCGTTGTAGAGGATCTGCGGCGTCCCGCTGATCAGCTGACCGAGCACCTCGGTGACGACCGGGTTCACACGCTGCCAGAAATGGAGGTGATCGCCGTCGGGATCGAGTTCGTCCGAGTCCATGATCGCGACGCGACGCGCGATCTGACCGAGCGCCATCGACAGTGCCTGCTCGGGGTAGTCGGG
>NZ_JAWRWI010000276.1:0-278 GCF_046535585.1 Bacillus sp. SIMBA_005
ACCTGTGTTATTCGGAGGATTTTCTTTTGACCCTTGCGAAGAAAGAGGTTCACAATGGGACCATTTCTCGGAAGGGGATTTCTTTGTGCCTGCGCTTATGCTGACGATGACTGCTGAAGGCCCGTTCTTAACAGTTAACAGATGGGTAAGCGGAGGAGAAGACGCAGAAGCTGTTTTAGAAGGCTTAAAAGCTTTTGCGGCGGAATTTATGGTTCCCGATTTCAAGCAAGAAGATCAGGCTGTGATTGCAGCAGCCGAAGAGCTGGATAAGGATGATT
>NZ_JAWRWI010000277.1:0-278 GCF_046535585.1 Bacillus sp. SIMBA_005
GCCTCGATTTGAAAGCCAAGATTGCGGAGAGTCTTGAACGCGCGAGATTCCTCACCGCCCTTAAATTCGCGCCTCGACAAATCAGAGCCCGTAGCAACTTTTGCGGAAAGTTCAAGGACCAGTTTTGGTGGGTAGCGGCGACCCTCATAAACCAGGTCATACCGCGTCGAATCGGCTCCCGCCGGCACACCTTGTTGGTCGATTTCTTCAAGTGCCTTTAGCACGTGCTGGTGAGTCAAGCTATGTGTGACCTCAGTAAAGCTGTCCGCCCCCCATTG
>NZ_JAWRWI010000278.1:0-278 GCF_046535585.1 Bacillus sp. SIMBA_005
TGCAAATTCCCCCATTGTATTAACTAAGTTAGGACCTACTACAGCTCCTAAAGTAGTAGAAACTAAGGCCATACTTGCAGCAGTTGCCCGTTGTTTCTCATTTGCAAGGTCTGTCCCAGCATACCGAACTTGAAGATTAGAAGCCATACCTGCTCCATAAATAAGAAGAGAAACAAATAATAGGGCAACGCTGTTAATTAAAGCCGCGATTATCACACCTATAGCACCTAATCCGCCTATAAGGAAACCACCTGCAAGTCCAGCTCTGCGACCAAAAC
>NZ_JAWRWI010000279.1:0-278 GCF_046535585.1 Bacillus sp. SIMBA_005
CCCAATGTATTGCCGTGGTATGCCCGATATCTTGAGATGAATTTATAACGGCTGTGGTCGCCGTTTTGCAGATGGTACTGGCGGGCAATTTTAAAAGCAGTTTCGTTTGCTTCCGATCCGCTGTTGGAAAAAAAGATAACATAATCGCCGCCAAGCCATTCATTCAGCTTTTCCGCCAGTTGGATTGCGGGTGCGTGACTTTGCGTTAACGGGTAGTAAGGCAGCTCCTTTAGTTGCTCATAGGCAGCCTCCGCAAGCTCCTTTCTGCCGTAACCAAT
>NZ_JAWRWI010000280.1:0-278 GCF_046535585.1 Bacillus sp. SIMBA_005
ATTTTCTGTCAAGGGTGTCACCTCGTTTCCGCCGGAATGATGATCGTCAATCAATAATTTTTGCAGAAAAGGTACCTTTTCTGTGCTGCTGAATAGGATAGTGTAGATTCAACGGCACAACATGTTGAAAAGACATCAAAGAATGGAGAGAAACGAACATGGCTTGGTTATTGGTTTTAGGTTTGGCAGTGTCCTCAAGCACTGATAATTTAGGAGTGGGGATGTCATACGGCATCAGAAAAATCAAAATAGCGCATGCGTCAAATATGATGATCGCT
>NZ_JAWRWI010000281.1:0-278 GCF_046535585.1 Bacillus sp. SIMBA_005
TGGGGGAGCAGCTCAGGCCGCTCCCAGCGAGGCCGACCTCGCCGAGATCCAGAAGCTCTTCGGCAAGGGCTGAGCCCCTCTCAGCGCGGAGCGACCAGTGCCGGCGCCGCCGCCGGCTCGGCGGGCGGTGCGACGAGCCTCGCCTGACGGGCGAAGACCTGGCCGAGTACCAGCGCGCCGAGGGTGATGGTGAACCCGAGAGCCTGGATGGGCGTGAAGGCCTCTCCGGCGACGAGCGTTCCCAGGACCGTCGCGACGATGGGGGAGAGCAGCGCGAG
>NZ_JAWRWI010000282.1:0-278 GCF_046535585.1 Bacillus sp. SIMBA_005
ATGCAAGATTCATGCCAGGATTTTGCGCATAAAAAAAGAGGCTGTTGTCAGCCTCTTTCATCCCGGATTAACGCGCGTCAATAACCAGCTTTGTTTCGGCGTAGAGACTGCCGGCCCCCAAACCGTTTACGTAATCGCCTTTAATTGTATACGTGCCCGCGCGCGGAAGGTTTTTACGCACCAGGACGAGATTGTATTCAGACGCGCCCAATAAGTCAAGGGTAAGCGGAAGTCTGACCGTTTTTCCGTAGTTGAGAATTTGCGTTTCTTTCAGTGTT
>NZ_JAWRWI010000283.1:0-278 GCF_046535585.1 Bacillus sp. SIMBA_005
GTGTCACTCTCGGGGGAACGGGAAAAGAAAAGGGGAAGCGGCATCCGACCATAAAAGATGATGCTTTAATTGCAACCGGAGCGAAGGTGCTCGGCTCTATTACGGTCGGGCAGGGGTCTAAAGTAGGGGCCGGCTCCGTTGTGCTTCGTGATGTTCCCGACTTTTCGACCGTTGTCGGCATACCGGGGAAAGTCGTCATTCAGAACGGAAGAAAAATCAAACGCGATCTCAATCACCAAGACTTGCCCGATCCGGTTGCTGACCGGTTTAGAGCATTG
>NZ_JAWRWI010000284.1:0-278 GCF_046535585.1 Bacillus sp. SIMBA_005
GCGGCCCGCATGCGTCAGCACGTGCAGGCCGCCATCGGCCGACGCCGCCCACATGCCTTCGGGGCCGACCTCCAGTGCGACGCAGTGGCGCGCATCCTGCGGACCGGGCAGCGGCACCAGCGCATCGGCATCCACGCGCCACAGCCGGCAGGCATGGTCGAGCGCCACCGGCCGGCCCAGCGCCGCCGACCACGCCAGTCCGACCACCGGGTCGCTGGCGCCGATGGTGCGCGCGGCCGTGACCTCGGCATCGACGTGGTCGACGCCCCGTTCGGTGC
>NZ_JAWRWI010000285.1:0-278 GCF_046535585.1 Bacillus sp. SIMBA_005
GATATGCTCGTTCCGGCGGACAAAGGTGATATTTGAAATAGGTTGCTGCGATCTTCTTGGCCAAATTCACCCAAGTAGTTAAAACTGATATCAGGTTTTAATTGAAGATGAACCGAGTCCGACAAATATCTGAGTATTCCGTAACCAATCCCGTTATGGGGGATATGTCTAAGCATTTCCTTTGTATACTTAATGGAGCTTGATAAACTATTACTTTCCGTCATATCGAGAACAATTGGGTATATTGTCGTAAACCAACCTATTGTGCGATGGACCGG
>NZ_JAWRWI010000286.1:0-278 GCF_046535585.1 Bacillus sp. SIMBA_005
CTTTGATCTTTTCAGGCAGTTTCTCGGCCTTAATAGCTTCAGATTCTCCGGTATAACCCTCATAGCTCCTCGGAACGCGTACAATGTCACCTTCTTGATAAGGCTTTTCAACAAAGAAAGAAACCATCTTTTTCTTACCTTTCTCGTTATACCCTTCTAAATTGTAAACGTAGTTGATATTATTTTTGTTGTTTTCCGCTTTCCCGTGAATTTGTACGTAATAATCGCTTTCCAGCACGGCGCCTTGATCAGCGCAGCCTCCTAATATGAAAACCGAT
>NZ_JAWRWI010000287.1:0-278 GCF_046535585.1 Bacillus sp. SIMBA_005
TTAAAGAAGACAGGTGATCCTATTTTCAGCCTGACAACGGCGATGGTGAACAGAATGATCACACTTGTACAGCACAACAAAAAAATGGCGGCCGTCAGATCAAAAAGTCGTTTTAGGATCAAAGATTCACAGCTCCTTTCGTTTTTCGAAACCGTTTTAATACCAGCTGTCTTTCCTCTTTTGTACAAACGAGCATAAAAGCGAAAACAGCGTAGAAAAAGCTGACTGTCACTCCCGTCGCTATCAATGACGGCCAGCTGTCAATCTTCACAATGAGC
>NZ_JAWRWI010000288.1:0-278 GCF_046535585.1 Bacillus sp. SIMBA_005
GACTGGATTCCAAATGCGGAGGGCACGTCCCTTTACATCCGTCCGTTCATCATCGCAACCGAGCCTTTCCTTGGTGTTGCGGCATCTCATACGTATAAGCTCTTGATCATTCTTTCTCCGGTCGGCTCTTATTACAAAGAAGGCATTAAGCCGGTCAAAATCGCTGTTGAAAGTGAATTTGTCCGTGCGGTAAAAGGCGGAACAGGAAATGCCAAAACCGCAGGAAACTATGCTTCAAGCTTAAAAGCGCAGCAGGTAGCCGAAGAGAAAGGATTTTC
>NZ_JAWRWI010000289.1:0-278 GCF_046535585.1 Bacillus sp. SIMBA_005
GTTTATCCATTGGGGTAAGAAAAATAATGAAATCGCCACTAAAATCGTTGGAATCGCCACTAGAACAAAAGAAATCGCCACAAAAATCGTTGGAATCGCCACAAAAACCTCCAAAATCGCCACAAAAACCATTTGTTCTTCGGTTCGTTATTGGTTACATCGCAACCCAGTGATCTTTAGAAACTTCCACAAGATGTGTATTGTCTAAGTTAAAACGGTTTACCATCAACTCTTCTTCGGTCATGACTTGGCGTTTCTTTTGTTTTTCAATTGCTGGG
>NZ_JAWRWI010000290.1:0-277 GCF_046535585.1 Bacillus sp. SIMBA_005
CTGTCATATTTCTCACTTCTAAACGTTTCATCTACTCCACTCTCCCTAATGCTGTTAATGGATCTACTTTAGATACTTGGCGAACACATACAAACGAACTTAACACACTGATTAATAAAAGTGCGAAACCGTAAAGTACAACAAGGGTAGGGTCTAAATTAAAAGGCATGTCTTTCGGGAAAACTAGTGCTGTTAAATATGTAAGCACTACACCTACTAAAATACCTACTAAAGAAATGACAAAAACTTGGGAAACAATTGCCTTTGTGATAAAACT
>NZ_JAWRWI010000291.1:0-277 GCF_046535585.1 Bacillus sp. SIMBA_005
CATCGCTGTAACAGATCCAAGCTTCAGAATACGATCTTTCAATTTCACCCCACATCAGCGGCTGGCCGAACGAGAAAAATCGATTGCGCTAGATTGGCCTCAGATTGCCGGTCTTCAGCATCTGTTGCAGTTTCAGGAACGGTACCGGGCGGCAGTAGTGATATCCCTGCATCAGCCAGCAACCCAGTGCCATGAGGCTGATCGCCTGCTCCTGGTTTTCCACACCTTTGGCAATCAGCTCCAACCCCAGCGCCTGGCCCATACGCACAATGGCTTC
>NZ_JAWRWI010000292.1:0-277 GCF_046535585.1 Bacillus sp. SIMBA_005
CGCCAGGCTCCAGGCATTTAACAGTCCCAGTGAGTAATAACCTTTATCCATTAACGTCAGAGTGTTATCGCCGGTTTGTTCTATAAGTTGCTCAGCAAGCTCATTTTCGCTGTTCTTCATCGTGCCGAAGGCTGCAGCCGTCAGCAGATGGCTGGTCAGTTCCATCTGGCAGACCATTTTGACCTGCGGGTAGAGCGCCGGGTTCCCGGCATGTGTCTGGCGGGGGAAGGCTGCATCGTTCTCTGGTGTATCCGGTGTGCGCCAGAACACACCATCG
>NZ_JAWRWI010000293.1:0-277 GCF_046535585.1 Bacillus sp. SIMBA_005
TCCTTTGGCAATCTTACGCTTCATTACGTTCCATCCTTTTTCATTCATTTTATTATAAAGGAAAAGCCGGAGAATTGATACGTGCGTATAGGGAAGAGGCGTAAAAGCGCCGATCTTCCCTTGTGCACATTATTCATGAGCCGCTTTTTGATGCTCTGTTTTCTCCAGAGAAAGCGAGCGCATTTTTTCAATCTCAGCTTCCACCTCGTCTGAATATTGGGAGCGGCTGTATTCTGTGTTCGCCTCAGCTGAAGTGCCGTATTTGACGCGGACTT
The DNA here is from genome assembly GCF_046535585.1 of Bacillus sp. SIMBA_005. NCBI lineage: Bacteria > Bacillati > Bacillota > Bacilli > Caryophanales > Bacillaceae > Bacillus > Bacillus sp. SIMBA_005. The sequence continues at coordinate 276 of NZ_JAWRWI010000293.1, forward strand.
CC
>NZ_JAWRWI010000294.1:0-277 GCF_046535585.1 Bacillus sp. SIMBA_005
CTCCGCGGGTGATAACGCCGCCGTCGCCTCGGGTGCTGCGTGGCGAATGAAGAAGAGGACGGGCATAGCCCCCAGCGTATGCGCCGCGCCGCTACCGTGGTCTTATGCCCTATCAGCGCACCGACCAGGCATCTTTCGATCTGCGTCGGCACCTGCCGAAGTGGGCGGCACGGGCGTTGAAGCTTCCCGGATCCGTTGTCTTCGCCGGCGCCGATGACGAGGGGCTCGCTCCGATTGCGGCGGCGGTCGAGGCCAGTCTCGGGCAGCGGCCGTTCCG
>NZ_JAWRWI010000295.1:0-277 GCF_046535585.1 Bacillus sp. SIMBA_005
GCACCCGCCGCCGTGGTGGTCCCGCGCAAGGGCCTGTCCGGCTGCGCGATCACCGCGATCGTGCTGGCGGTGATCGCGGTGGTCGCCGTGCCGATCATCGCCATCCTCGCCGCCATCGCGATCCCGGCCTACCAGGAGTACACGCTGCGCGCCCGGACCCAGGTCGTTTACCTGCTGGTCGCTCCGCTGCGCACCCAGGTCGCCGAGCTCCAGGCCAGCGAAGGCCGCTGCCCGGTCAACGGCGAACACGCCCTCGGCGCGCCGGAAAGCTATGCCG
>NZ_JAWRWI010000296.1:0-277 GCF_046535585.1 Bacillus sp. SIMBA_005
CTGCCTTTGCATCATTGGCATTACTAGTTGAACCAAGAAGTAAACTTAGTAGCCCCATATCATTACTTAATGAAGAAACTGCTAATAATTCATTTGTTTCCTCATCATATTCAAAAATAGTACCAGTTGGTATTTGATTCATGCCTTTTTTAACTTGGAAACCATATACGGCATCTTCTTTTGGCTTCAATAAGAAGTAATCTTCATCAAATTCTGTTTGGAAGTAAGCTTTTTTATCTTGACCAATGTCAAAAGGAACCGCTTGCCCCATAATTAG
>NZ_JAWRWI010000297.1:0-277 GCF_046535585.1 Bacillus sp. SIMBA_005
CTTTAAGCTTTTCATTGCTACTACAGGATCGTCGGAAGCTTTTGAGATTTTTTTCCCTGAAGAAATCTGCGACTGGAGTTTATCCAGCTTCGAGTAGCTCGAACCGATATATCTCAGTGAGTTTTGCTGTATCATGCCTTGTGTTACTCTCATGTGACTCTACCTACCTTCCTCCAACACCCATGCCGTTGATCACTTTATCAAGTAATTCGTCTTGTAAAGTCACCATTCTTGCAGCTGCATTGTATGCGTGTTGGAATTGAATCATATTCGTCAT
>NZ_JAWRWI010000298.1:0-277 GCF_046535585.1 Bacillus sp. SIMBA_005
TATGAATTTTTGGGCATCAATAGAACATTCACTAAATTATAAATATAAGGGCATGTTTCCAGAGGAAATAAAAAATCGTCTACAAAGTGCAGCAGAAGCAGCCTTCCGGTTAGATGAAGAAATGTCTTCGATTCGTAGTGAAATTCAAGAAGCACAGGCCTATTTTAGTGAATTTAAAGAGGCATCGAATCCTAGTTTACTATCAGAGAAGGAGCGTGACTCACAATGAAATTTTCTATTCAATCACGTAGAGATGCACAATCAAATGAATTAATGG
>NZ_JAWRWI010000299.1:0-277 GCF_046535585.1 Bacillus sp. SIMBA_005
TCAACACGATGGGTCGCTGCGGCGGTCACCGCGGGGCTATCGGCGGCTGCCCTCACCGCCTGCGCGAGCTCCACTGACAGCGGCGGAGATCAGACCGAATCCATCGTCATCGGAATGAACGAAGGCCTGGTGCCGCAGTTCGAGGAGTATGCCGCGGTCTTCAACGCCATGGATACGGGCGTCGAGGTCAAGATCACACCGGTTCCCGCCGGTCAGGCGGAATACATCCAGCAGCTGGTTACCCAGGGACTCAGCAAAACCTTGCCGGACATTGTGT
>NZ_JAWRWI010000300.1:0-277 GCF_046535585.1 Bacillus sp. SIMBA_005
GCGCACGCTCGTGGCGCGGTTGCGGGCGCTTATCCACAGTTTTGTCGACTGACGATCCACACCGCCTGTGGAGAACCCGCGGACTAGCGCGTCGGCGATGCCGGGTCAAACGCCGCGTTGGATCCCGGCGATCGGGTCGAGTGCCCGCAGCTCGCGCCGAGGCAAACGCACGCGACGAGCGGACGCAGGTCGAATCGGCGTCTGCGCGCGCCGCACGCGGTGCAGAGAATTCCGCCACGCGCGCATGGCTGCGCAAGTCAAGCGCGACGATGGCCCG
>NZ_JAWRWI010000301.1:0-277 GCF_046535585.1 Bacillus sp. SIMBA_005
CGCCGATCAGCAGCGTCAGCGGGTAGGCGAAGCCGTAGCCGTTGTCGACGGCCCAGACGGGCACGACATACAGGGCCGCCATCGATACGGCGCAGAGCACGGCGCCGAACCAGACGACGGTCTTCGACCAGCCGATCTTGTCACCGAGAGCGCCGAAGAACAGATTGAAGGGGATGTTGACGGCGTAGATCACGGTCGTCAGCAGAAGGAACTGACCGACCGACCAGTCGAGGCGGTCGGTGAACAGCGCCGGGAAGAACACCGCCATGCCGTAGGT
>NZ_JAWRWI010000302.1:0-277 GCF_046535585.1 Bacillus sp. SIMBA_005
ATGCTTTCAAGCGAATATGACCTCGTTTCTGGAGAAGTTGATCACGAAGTAACGAACACAATGCATGATAGCATGCCTGGGGAACATCAAATTAAAAAGTTTAAATTAGATAGACAAATGTTATTTGCGAAGGATAATCCAAACACAGTTTTAGAAAAGCTTCCACAAGCTAATTGGTAAATAATTTCCGTTTATCAATAGAAATAATAATAAATTTATAAGAAACTAAAATGACTTTATTTTTTTTAGCCGGACTTACTCCTTTTGGATACGGATT
>NZ_JAWRWI010000303.1:0-277 GCF_046535585.1 Bacillus sp. SIMBA_005
TGTCTTATGGAAACAAAAGATTCATTTGCAGTCGTTACCGGAGCAAGTCAGGGTTTGGGAAAAGCATTTGCTGAAAGTCTGGCGAAAAAGAAAATCAATATTAGTCTTGTAAGTCTTCCCGGCCAGAATTTGAAAGAATTAAGTCTGAGAATCGCAGAACTTTATCATATTAAAACATATTATTATGAGGTTGATCTTTCCGTGAACGAAAATGTATTGAAATTAACGGATTGGTTGAATAAATTCTTTGATATTTATATTTTAATTAATAATGCAG
>NZ_JAWRWI010000304.1:0-276 GCF_046535585.1 Bacillus sp. SIMBA_005
TAAAAATTGTCATCTCCGTAGTCCTCTTTATCGGTATACATTTTTTCTATCATACCATTTAAGAAACTATTTTAACATCAAATACCATTGTTTGTATCGATTTTCTACTACTAAGTGATGACAAATTGTAAGTTTTCACTTACAATAGCTAATGGTTAATGAAGGAGTCGGTATAGAAATGTTTGAAGCAATCATATATAACATATCTGTCATGGTTGCAGGTATATATTTATTTCACAGACTACAGTATTCTGAGAATAAAAGAATGATTTTCTC
>NZ_JAWRWI010000305.1:0-276 GCF_046535585.1 Bacillus sp. SIMBA_005
GTCCTGGCGGCGCTCGACCTCTGATCCGTGACCCGGGCCATATAGCCGGATTATTGCCGCGTCAACGGGGACAAGCGATCAGCGGGCGAGGATCTCGCCCGCGTCGCGTAGCCAGCGCAGCGGATCCTTCAGGGCCGCCTCTGTGGACCCCGCGATCTCGGTGAGCGATGCCGCGGCCGCGAAGGCCGAGGTGTCGGCCTGGATCGCGCCGGCCACGAGCGCAACCGGGACACCCGCTTCTCGTGCGAGCTGGGCGACGTGCGCGGGAGCCTTGCC
>NZ_JAWRWI010000306.1:0-276 GCF_046535585.1 Bacillus sp. SIMBA_005
ACGGCTCAACGTAAGCCACTCTCCACGGCTCCGGCCCGATGCTTCGTAAAAATGTATACGGGCTCATTGTGCCTGCGCCTTTCTCCACATCATACGACTGCATGAGCACACAGCCTTCATTCGACCAGTGCTTCTGCAAGGTTAAAATCATATCTTGAATGTTCATTTCAAGCACCTCCACTTTCTCCATTCTTTTACAAGTGCGGCGGCAACCAAAAAACTCCCGTCTCTATGCTTGCCGGCCGCAAACATAGGGACGAGAGTTCTCCCGCGGTT
>NZ_JAWRWI010000307.1:0-276 GCF_046535585.1 Bacillus sp. SIMBA_005
GGCTTCGCGAAGGCCGGTCGTCTGATGGATCTGCTGGAGTCGCGGGAGATCGTCGGCCCGTCGGAGGGTTCGAAGGCGCGCGACGTGCTCGCGACTGCGGAGCAGCTACCGCAGGTGATGGCCAAGCTCCGCGGCGAAGACGCTCCCGCCGCGGCTCCGGCGCCTCCCGTGACATCGGCCGCGTCCGCGGCTCCCGCGCATGATCCGGTCGAGGCGCAGTACAGCGGGCTTCCGGTGGTGGAGGCCGAGGGCGACGAAGACGCCTGGGGCCTGACG
>NZ_JAWRWI010000308.1:0-276 GCF_046535585.1 Bacillus sp. SIMBA_005
GCATGAATGAGCACATGGATCATTTATACACGAAACGCAAGCAGGCAGAAGAAGGCGGAGGACAGGAAAAGCTGGCTCAGCAGCGGCAAAAGGGCAAGCTCACTGCTCGGGAAAGGATCATATTTCTTCTAGATCAGGACAGCTTTATCGAATTAAACCCCTTCATGGAAAGTCAAGTGTTAACAAGAGAACAGCGCATGTTAGGGGATGGGGTCGTGACAGGGTACGGCACAATTGACGGCCGCTCAGTTTATGTATTTGCGCAAGACTTCACAG
>NZ_JAWRWI010000309.1:0-255 GCF_046535585.1 Bacillus sp. SIMBA_005
CAAAACCGCGCTGTTCGCGCTCTTGCTCGGCCTGTCGCTGCTCTCCGGCGAGGCGCAGCTGGTGCTCTCGCGCGGCGTTCTCTTCGCGCAGGTGGTCGTCGTCCTCATCATCGCGGCGGCGTTCATCGTGCCGCGTGGGCGGATCCTCGCCGCCGTCGCGCTGACGATCGCGCTCGTCTGCAACGCCGGCACCGCCGCCGCCCTCGGCGCGATGTTCCCGACCACGGCGGGAGACGTATCCGGAACGCTCAGCGA
>NZ_JAWRWI010000310.1:0-276 GCF_046535585.1 Bacillus sp. SIMBA_005
CTTCTGTAAATGATTTTCACATTATATTTTTGAGCAATCTCAGTAGCTTTTTTTAGATTAATAAGCATTGCTTTTTCATCAATGGGTTCTGGTCCTTTAGAATAAAGATCCGCCAGATTAATGTAAGCAATTCCGATGTTGCTTTTACTAATGATATTGTGAGCATTTCTTTCTGAATACGCAACGGTTTCTTTAAAGAAATTCAGAGCTATAATCCATTCCTCCTTAAATCCTGCCTCTAATCTGTCGGTCAAATAACCTCCAAAAGCCAGTCTG
>NZ_JAWRWI010000311.1:0-276 GCF_046535585.1 Bacillus sp. SIMBA_005
CCCATCATATGAGATTCTAGGGTTTGAATAGTTCTCACCTTTAGGTAGTTTAGGTAGAGGTTGGTATGTTTTGACAACCCCTATTTTTTCACCTCGAAAACCTTCTTTTGTGCGCTTCAGACTTTCATAATTTACATAAAAACTAACTTTACTTTTTCGTTTACTTTTGAATTTCGGCTTGCCTGACACACCGTCAAACCAACGTTTTCTAGCTTTATCAGCGTCCTTTACTGCTTGTTTCATTACATTGCTTCCAACTTCTTTTAACCATTGATG
>NZ_JAWRWI010000312.1:0-276 GCF_046535585.1 Bacillus sp. SIMBA_005
TTCTTGATGAAAAACTGAGAGACGAGATCGTTCCCAAAAACATCCTGATGATGGGCCCGACCGGGGTGGGGAAAACAGAGATCGCCAGACGGATCGCCAAGCTTACCGGTGCGCCATTTATAAAAATTGAAGCGACAAAATTTACAGAAGTCGGCTATGTAGGCAGAGATGTCGAATCAATGGTCAGAGACCTCGTTGAGACATCCGTGCGGCTCATTAAAGAAGAAAAAATCAGCGAAGTGAAAGAACAGGCTGAAGAAAATGCAAACAAACGTA
>NZ_JAWRWI010000313.1:0-276 GCF_046535585.1 Bacillus sp. SIMBA_005
AGGAGCGGCACGCACAGGAGTGCGAGACGGATGCCGCCTCTGGACGCAGCATCCGATTCGTCATCGAATCCGACGACGGCGAGATCCGCGGGCGGATGAACCTCAACAACATCGTGCGGGGTGCGTTCTGGAGCGCCGACCTCGGCTACTGGATCGACGTCTCGCGTCTGCGCCGTGGCCTCGCGTCCCGTGCCGTCGAGCGTGTGGCCACTCACGCCAGGGAGGAACTGCGGCTCCATCGCCTGCAGGCGGCGACGCTGCTGCACAACATCGGTT
>NZ_JAWRWI010000314.1:0-276 GCF_046535585.1 Bacillus sp. SIMBA_005
GGGACGCACAGCCGACCGGTCGTAGAGCCACTGGAGCTGGAGCCCGTCCATGAGGGCGACGAAGGACGCGCCGAGTTGGGCCGGCGTGAGCGGTGAGCGAAGCCGCCCCTGCTCAGCCAGGGCCTCGAACACCCGGGTGGCGAAGGTACGCACGTTCTCGTAGCGGCGGGCGTAGTGATCGTGCGCAGGATGCTCTCGACTGGTCGCCTCGGACGCGATGGTCGTGTGCAGCTCGACCAGATCCGGGTGGATACTGTCTTCGGCGACGATCAACAG
>NZ_JAWRWI010000315.1:0-276 GCF_046535585.1 Bacillus sp. SIMBA_005
TTTCACTATCGCCCTGCACCCGACGTGGGGGAGGGAGCAAGCCCGTAACCGGTTCGCCGGATGCGGGCTTTTTTTATGTCTGCCGGCCGCGCTGCGCCCGGACGCGTCGCGAGACCGGCTGCGCGCGCCGCATGCCTCGACGCGTTTCCGCCGCCGCGTTGCCACATTGGCTGCATCGTCCCGACCGCAGCGGACGTGATGCCACAATCCGCGGATGACCGATCCGATTGCCGCCCAGCTCGACGCGCATTGCGCGCGCGCGATTGCCCCGTTCGC
>NZ_JAWRWI010000316.1:0-276 GCF_046535585.1 Bacillus sp. SIMBA_005
GACTTCACCGGTGTCGTCGTCGACGAGGCGCCAGACGAGCCGCTGGCGAAAGCCCTTCAGCAGTCAGGCGCGCAGATCATCTCCTCGTCCTGAGCGCGCATCCGACCTGCCCAGCACCGATGGTCGCACCGGAAGCCGCAGCGTCGCCACCAGCCCGCCGCCCCTCCGTGCGACCAGACGCAGGTCTCCGCCGTGGCTCGTCGCAACGCTCTGCACGATGGCGAGTCCCAGGCCGGTGCCGTCGGGGCCCGCCGACGTGCGACTCTCGTCGCCACG
>NZ_JAWRWI010000317.1:0-276 GCF_046535585.1 Bacillus sp. SIMBA_005
GACTTTTCTTCTTCGGCGCTCTCTTTCCCGCCTTTATTCTCGTCGTCTTTATTCTCCTCTTTTTTGGCTGCTCCTTTTGCCCCTTCGCTGATGCTCTTGATATGAAAAGGATAGATCCGCAGCACTTCTTTATCTTTCACAAGAGTGTAGTGGCCGTCGGAATTATCCACAAGTATACCTTCAACGGCTTCAGGACCTCCGCGGTTGATGGATACCCATTTGTGGATCAGGCGTTTAAATATGCCGTGAAAATCATCAGCCATTTCAAATTCCGGG
>NZ_JAWRWI010000318.1:0-276 GCF_046535585.1 Bacillus sp. SIMBA_005
GCGGTTGTACTAGCGGTTTCCGAGGGCGGTCTTCAAGAGCTTTGCGCGTATTATACGTCGGATCAAGATATTGAAAAAGCAGAGCTCCGGTACCAGCTTTCCCTAACACTGCCGTCTCATATGATTCCTGCTTTCTTTGTGCAGGTTGACGCGATTCCGCTGACGGCAAACGGAAAAACCGACAGAAACGCTCTGCCGAAGCCTAACGCGGCACAATCCGGAGGCAAGGCCTTGGCCGCACCGGAGACAGCGCTTGAAGAAAGTTTATGCCGCATT
>NZ_JAWRWI010000319.1:0-276 GCF_046535585.1 Bacillus sp. SIMBA_005
GGTGAGAAGCGGGTGCTTCTGCTTGTGATTTATATTCAATTCAATAACTATTCTACACAATACCGGATCTTTAGTCAAGGACGACTTATCCGGAACAACTTTTACATTGTAACATGGGTTTTCTATGAGCGCAAGAGAGAAAAAGAAAATCTTTCATCCCCACCCAGAATGCAAAGAACCAACAATTCCCCCCTTATTTCGCAATTTACAACAAAACCACCGACAGGAAGAAATGTAAAACAAAGTTAATCTCTGACCGATATAAGAAGCAGAAGG
>NZ_JAWRWI010000320.1:0-276 GCF_046535585.1 Bacillus sp. SIMBA_005
TTCGTTAGTAGTAGAAATAAACCGAGTAATGTGCCTATAATACCTAATACTTGATATTTAGGTGGCCATTTCTTTAAACTAAGAGATACATAAGCAACAACAAATATTGGCGCTAAAAATTGTAGTAACGTAGCTAATACAGCATTACTTTCATTTATCGCTCCAACGAAAGCATATTGCACACCGAGCATTCCTACAATACCAAAGGTTAATAGCTGTCTACTCCAAAATTTTTGTTGCCATATGCTAAAAATATCTTTACCTGTTAACAATAAG
>NZ_JAWRWI010000321.1:0-276 GCF_046535585.1 Bacillus sp. SIMBA_005
GTTGCTAATAAAATAAATCGTGTTTACCTCCGACGGTTTCTTACTAAGTTTTTTGTTTCTAAATATCTTTTCTTCTTTCTATTTTCCAAAATATTCTTTAATTCGTCTATACGACCTTCATACTGTATTTTTGTTCCTATAATTCCTTCTTTTTTCACCTTTTGTGCATGCTCAGATAAAACAACTTAGTTAATCAGTTAGTTAGATATTTAATGGACTCATTACAAAAATATTTGAGGTTCAAAAACAAGAGTTCTTTTTTAAGCTGGGTTATAG
>NZ_JAWRWI010000322.1:0-276 GCF_046535585.1 Bacillus sp. SIMBA_005
ACTGAAGTCTACACGCAATATGGACAAGATCGATTAGGTCAGGTTTTAATTTCAAAAGTAAAAGGTCACGCTTATTCTGATCGTGAAGGTACCTTATTCATTGAAGAAAGTAACGATATGAATTCATGGACCACAATCTCTTCATTGGTTGTTAAAGCAAATACGCTTGGCGAGACTGAGTGGATTCATTTAACTAAACGATATTTCCGTTTCAGATACGCAAATGGTAACCTGCAGCAATCTGAATTCTTACTTTACCAGTCATTGGGCGCAGGT
>NZ_JAWRWI010000323.1:0-275 GCF_046535585.1 Bacillus sp. SIMBA_005
TCGGCACGCCGGTCGATATCACGCTGTCCGAACTGGCTATCGAGGCGTTTTTCCCGGCCGATGCCGCAAGCGCGGCGTTGCTGCAAAGATTGGCGGGGCGATAAAGGCGCGTCTGTCGCTCAAAATGCCCAACGCCGCCGGGCCTGCCTGACGCGAGCCCAGAGGACGAACGACAAAAAGGCACCCAAAAATAGAAGGCGTTGGGGTCCCTCGTGAACCCCACGACGATCATCAGAAGAAGAAATATCGTCAGTGCCGTATCGGCCAGGAGCTGG
>NZ_JAWRWI010000324.1:0-275 GCF_046535585.1 Bacillus sp. SIMBA_005
TCTGTGCCTGTCGGTTCAGTCCATGACACTTTGTATACGCCTTCTGTCAGCTTGACGATATTCACTTCCTGGTCGCGCACCCAACGGCCGCCTACCATTCCGCTATGAATCCGATAGTCGATCGTATGATCATTTTTAATATAGATTTCATACTCCCAGCCGTTTTCATACGTGTAAATCATATGGCTTCCGATAAAGTTTTCCATGTTGACTCACTCTCCATCTTATTATTGAATTTCATAAATATCTAACCGAATGTCATCCGGCAATCTGAC
>NZ_JAWRWI010000325.1:0-275 GCF_046535585.1 Bacillus sp. SIMBA_005
GTGGCTCACGGAATCGGAAGCGGAAGCGCGCGAAACCGTAGGCGGCCAGCGCGGCACTGAGGACGCTTCCGAACACCCCGACCACGGTGATGAACACGGTGTTGCCGAGGTAAGTCCACAGCGGCGCCTCGTAGAAGATCTCGACGTAGTTGGCCCAGTCCACGGGGTTGGGAAGCCACCTCACCGGGAACTCGTACACCTGATCCGGGGTCTTCAGGCTGGTCGAGAGCATCCAGAAGAACGGCACGAGGTACATGACTGAGCCGGCGAGAAGC
>NZ_JAWRWI010000326.1:0-275 GCF_046535585.1 Bacillus sp. SIMBA_005
AATCACCACTGCGACGCGGCGGTTCTCGGCGCGGCCCTGGGCGGTCTTGTTACTGGCTATGGGATATTTTTTTCCTAAACCCTGTGTGGTGAGATTGCTGCGTGGAATTTGTCCACCCATAGCCCATGCATCGGCCACGACATTCGCCCGTTTCAATGATAAGCCTTCGTTGTAACTGTCTTCACCATAGTTATCGGTGTGTCCATCCATACGGGCATGTGTTAGCCCTGTCGAGGCCAATTTGGCTGCCATGGTTTGGATCTGTTGCTGGCTTT
>NZ_JAWRWI010000327.1:0-275 GCF_046535585.1 Bacillus sp. SIMBA_005
CGATCCGAGAGGGTGCGGACGTCTTCGGCAATCGAAATCAGTGTATTATCCACGTATATTCCTCATTGTTATTATTCCTTCTCTCGGAGGGAGACTTATATCTTAAACGTATTCATGCCAGCTTTTTTACGTAACGTCTCGCCACTCTTGCGATACGACGAAAGGGACCGCCCAATCGCCATAATCGTGAGCGGTAGATCAGATCGATTTGATTTTGCAAACTCTGAGCTCGATGCACGTTTTCCGCATTCTGCTGCCTGAGCGACGCGACCTCT
>NZ_JAWRWI010000328.1:0-275 GCF_046535585.1 Bacillus sp. SIMBA_005
GTACAAAAAGATGAGTGGGACACTCCTCCAATCAATTGTGAAAATAAATTTCCTGAAGCAAATACAACAATGGCTGCCATTAAAGCGATGGCACCTGCGAATGGAGCTGTATTGATCACTACCGATCAGATCTTTGACGGATATGTAGTTTCTTCTGATGAAAACGGAAACTTCTACAAAACAATTTCTTTTCAGGATAAGCCTGAAAATCCGACAGTGGGTCTTCAAATAGAAGTTGATAAATCCAGCAATTATGCAGATTACCCAGTTGGAGC
>NZ_JAWRWI010000329.1:0-275 GCF_046535585.1 Bacillus sp. SIMBA_005
GTATATCCTCACCAAATTTTTCTACTACAGATTTACGAAATCCTGATAACTCGTTTTCATTGGTAGGTAAATTGAGTTTTCGATTTCGTTTTTCTCTTATTTGGGAAATCTGACTAACTTGCTCTCTCCACATATAATAACCACCTTCTAAATATTATTTACTCCTTTTTAGGAGGATAAATGTCTCCTTCTGGAATAGGAAAATCTACTATCTTACTGTCCCCAGGTTTCATACCCCTTGTTAATGAATTTTGCTCATTTGTAATAACCTTGTG
>NZ_JAWRWI010000330.1:0-275 GCF_046535585.1 Bacillus sp. SIMBA_005
GTCAGCACCTGCAGAGCGGCAGGGGAGCCGATCTTCTCGAGCGCGCGGAGGGCCCGATGTCGCCGGTCGTCGTCCGGTGAGTCGAGAGCGGCCGTGAGCAGGGGGATCGCCGCGTCGCCCGCGCGCGCCACGGCCCAGGCCATCGCGCCGGCGGCGTTGGGATCCTGTTCGCGGAGAACGGCTTCGACCAGCACGCCGACATCGCGCCCGTCACCGTCCGGCAGGGAGAGCGCGTGTCGCTGGCGGGTGGACGCATCCTGCGCCTCGAAGCCTCG
>NZ_JAWRWI010000331.1:0-275 GCF_046535585.1 Bacillus sp. SIMBA_005
CTTGCTTTTATTTTGTCCTGTTCTGTTAAATGACTGTAGGTATTGAGGGTTTGTTTAATATCCGTATGCCCGAGTTGTTCTTGAATGATTTTGAAATTAACATTCTTACTAATCATATACGAAGCGTAAGTGTGACGTAATCCATGAAAAGTGAGAAGCGGTAAGTTAAATCTTTTCACAATTTCTTTCCATCTATTAGACATACTATCAGGGTGTGAAGGAAACCCATTACTTTTCACAAATAATAGGTTTATTGGATTGTTATCTTTATCAAG
>NZ_JAWRWI010000332.1:0-275 GCF_046535585.1 Bacillus sp. SIMBA_005
TTAAGGTCTTTATTCTTTTTACCGGCTGCCAGAATCGTGCTCCCGAGCTCAAGCTGTCCTTTAGTCGGTTTCAGCAAACCGTTTAAATGCTGCAGGAGCGTCGATTTGCCCGACCCTGTATGTCCGATGACGGCAACGTAGCCGCCCTCTTTTATCACGGCATTGATATCATACAGAGCAAGCCGTTCAAACGGTGTCTTCATTTGATAGCGGTGTTCTACATCTTTGATTTTAATGTCCACAGCTCATTCACCAGCCCTTCCTGAGTCAGATGG
>NZ_JAWRWI010000333.1:0-275 GCF_046535585.1 Bacillus sp. SIMBA_005
GGGACGGGGGCCGCGAGCGCTGTGCTCGGCGGTGCCATCGTCGCCTACTATTCGTTCGTCGGCTTCGAAACCTCGGCGAACGTCATCGAGGAGGTCAAAGACCCGCGACGGATCTACCCGCGTGCGCTGTTCGCCGCCATGCTGACCGCCGGAGTGATGTACGTGCTCGTCGGCGTCGCGAGTTCGCTCGTGCTGTCGCCGGAGGAGCTTCAAGGCTCGAGCGGGCCTCTGCTCGCGGTCGTCGATGCCACCGGCGTCGCCGTACCGTCGTGGCT
>NZ_JAWRWI010000334.1:0-275 GCF_046535585.1 Bacillus sp. SIMBA_005
GTCCGCCTCCAACAGCGTGACGCCGCAGGGCACGCAGACCATCACCTTCAACAACCCCGGCGTCCAGAACTTCGGCACCACGCCGACGCTCACCGCCACGGCGAGCTCCGGCCTGCAGGTGACGTTCGATTCGAGCACGACCGCGGTCTGCACGGTGACCTCGACCGGCCAGCTGGCCTTCCTGGCGCCCGGTACCTGCACCATCAACGCTCGGCAGACCGGCGATGTCGCCTACCTGCCGGCGCCGGCGGTGTCGCAGTTCTTCCAGGTGGTGG
>NZ_JAWRWI010000335.1:0-275 GCF_046535585.1 Bacillus sp. SIMBA_005
CGCGAAGCCCTCTCCTAGGTCGAACGAACAAGGTTTCGCCGAACGGATATGAAATAACGTAGTCGCTCGGAAAAACCTTGTTCGTTCGGCGCGGCTACATCTCGATGTCGATGCAGGCACGGCTCGTCTTGAACGTGCCGATGAAATTCGCCACCTCGACGTGTGCGGGGTGCGTGGCGTAGACCGAGAGCGCATCGGCGTCGTCGAAGTCGGCGCTAAGGGCGAAGTCGTAGTTGCCCTCGAGGTCGACGCCGTTCGCCCCCACCGTCGTGGCG
>NZ_JAWRWI010000336.1:0-275 GCF_046535585.1 Bacillus sp. SIMBA_005
TCTGCCGCGGCAGGTGGCGCAGCGCGTAGATCTCCAGCGAATAGGGAATCGCGCTCGACAGCAGCGCCACGCCGGCGGCGAAGGCGAGCAGCGCCGGCGCGGAGAACACCGCGCCGACCTGTGCGGCGCCGAACGGCAAAGCCACCAGCGTGGCCACCACCAGGCCCAGCGGCACCGTCGCCCGGCCGGCCTGTCGGCCAGCGTGCTGGCCGATCACGATGTATAGCGCCCAGCACAGCGCCGCGCCGAGCGCATAGGCCACGCCGACCGGATCC
>NZ_JAWRWI010000337.1:0-275 GCF_046535585.1 Bacillus sp. SIMBA_005
GCCCGGTCGAGACTATCCTCCGTAATGCAGTTATCAGCCAGATCGGTACTGGAAAGCCCCGAAGGACAGAACGTCGGGCAAAGGTGCAGTTCATGACCGATGCCGGACGCGGGCCTGTGCGCACGCTGGAGGCTCGTTTCGACAACCTCTTGGTGAAGATGCAGGAAGTGGCGGCCGAGTCGGGTGTGTTGTTCAAGCTGCAACAAGTGTCTTCGAATCCTGCACTGGTCTTGTCCTTCTCTGAGGAGCAGGATTACACCTCCACGACCATCTGG
>NZ_JAWRWI010000338.1:0-275 GCF_046535585.1 Bacillus sp. SIMBA_005
GGTCCCACCGCACCGGGGAGGACACCTGGTCGACGAGGTGGGAGAGCGCCTGAGCGCCGTTGTCGACGACCGAGCCGTCGCGGTTGCTCCACAGGGTGATGGAGGGGTCGGTGGGCGTCACGGTCGCCACGGCGTCGCGCAGAGCGGCCACGGCCGACGCCATGTACTCCGTGTGGAACGCACCGGCGACCTGCAGGGGGATCACCCTGGTTCCCTTGACGGGCTGCGTGGCGAGGGCCTCGAGCCCGGGGAGCTCGCCGGCGACGACGAGCTGG
>NZ_JAWRWI010000339.1:0-275 GCF_046535585.1 Bacillus sp. SIMBA_005
GGAAAGAACGCTTCATTTGAGTTCCGTTTGGGTCAGTGTATGCTACTTTTTGTTCGGTCTGTCAGCGGTATGCGGCGGCCCGTTCGGAGGCTGGCTGTATGACCGTTTAGGAGCATTTAAAAGCATCATGCTTGTGACCGTTTCTTTCGCTCTGATCCTGTTTATTCTTCCGCTGACAACGGTTTCTTTAATCATTTTCCTGCCTGCGATGGTGATCTGGGGATTGCTCAGCTGGAGCCTTGCGCCGGCGCAGCAAAGCTATTTAATCAAAATTG
>NZ_JAWRWI010000340.1:0-275 GCF_046535585.1 Bacillus sp. SIMBA_005
CTGCACCGAACACTGGTCGCAGATCATCGCCGACCACACCACCTCCAGCACCGAGCGACATCTCCTCGCCGAGGTCGCATGCCCGACGTGCCGGCGTCCGATCCTCACCGGCCCGGGTGTCCCAGTCGCATGCTCGAACCCGCACTGCTGGGAGGACGCATGGTGGGAGCAGCCCGCCCCCGATGAGCACGTCCCAGCCCGCCGAGGCACCGAGTGGGTGTACTACATCCGCTTCGGCGACCGCATCAAGATCGGCACGTCAAGCAGTCTCAAGG
>NZ_JAWRWI010000341.1:0-275 GCF_046535585.1 Bacillus sp. SIMBA_005
GCGGACCGCCCGGCCAGCGGGCCGGCCCGCCTATACTGGCTCGATGCCTGACGCCGATCCGGTCCACCTGCTGCTGAGCACCTGCCCCGACGCCGAAAGCGCCGAGCGGATCGCCCGCGCCCTGGTGGCCGAGGGCCTGGCGGCCTGCGTCACCCGCCTGCCCGGCGCCCACTCGACCTATCGCTGGAACGGCGCGATCGAGAGCGCCGACGAAGTGCAGCTGCTGGTGAAGACACGCGGGAAACGCCTGCAGGCGGCCATCGACCGCCTGCGCG
>NZ_JAWRWI010000342.1:0-275 GCF_046535585.1 Bacillus sp. SIMBA_005
TTGCATCGCGGTATGTAATCGTGCCATTATTTTATCCTGTGACTGTGTAAAACTCGAATGAATGGAGGCAATCACGAAATCCAATTTCCGCAGTACTTCATCATCAAAATCTAACGAACCATCTGGTAAAATATCCATTTCTGTGCCTGCATATAAATAAAAGTCAGGATGCGCTTCGTTAAAAGCGTCAACTTCAGCTCGTTGCTTCACTAATCGTGCAGGTGTCAAACCATTCGCCACTTTTAAATATTGTGAGTGATCGGTAATAACGCTAT
>NZ_JAWRWI010000343.1:0-275 GCF_046535585.1 Bacillus sp. SIMBA_005
TGCTGGGTCTCGGCATCGCGGCGTCGCTGAACGCGCCGATCCCGCCGGCGAAGTTCGGCGTGTTCCGGATGTAGCCATACGGTCGCCGCCGGTCGACCTGCGGCGTTACATGGCAAGGGTGCGGCAAGTCATTGGCCGGGTTCACGGTTCCGCTGTCGCGGTCACAGTCGGGCCGCCATGGCTGCGTGCTAGTCTCGAAATCCCGGCGGCGCACACCTGGCGCACCGGACGCGCCTCCCCCGGCGCAGGTCCCCTTTCGACTCCGTTCCCACGAG
>NZ_JAWRWI010000344.1:0-275 GCF_046535585.1 Bacillus sp. SIMBA_005
GTGAGAAATTTTTTGTTTTTTAAGCCATTCTTAATATTAATAGAAAAATGGATATTTTTTATAAATATACATTTATCTATATTTTTAAATAGGTCAAATGAAATATTGAATTACCTTGATATAGATCAATGCAAATAAAATAAACGGGGATAAATAACTAATTTTTAAATAGTTTATAATATATGCATAGTATTAACTGATCATTTAAGCCCCATATACTAGTTGAAAAGGCATTTTAACCTATGATATTGTAAAGATACAAAGAAATGTCATAT
>NZ_JAWRWI010000345.1:0-274 GCF_046535585.1 Bacillus sp. SIMBA_005
GGTCCTCAAGGAAAACCCCTCGCTGGCACTCGATTCCGTCAATTTCGGCCGCCAGATCGTGTCGGATATCGGCGTCGACGCGCTCCTGCATTTCACCCTGTTCTTGCGGGACGACGCGCCATGAACGGACAGCAACTGCGACAGCGCGTATTGCTGGGCACTCTGGTGGCGACGATCGCGGCCAGCCTCTGGGCATCGCGTGAGGAGGCGCTGGATCTGGACGTGGCGGCACCGGTCGAGCGTCGTACCTCCGATCAGGTTTCCGAGAAAGCTG
>NZ_JAWRWI010000346.1:0-274 GCF_046535585.1 Bacillus sp. SIMBA_005
GGCGATGGCGTTGGCCGTGACGCCATGCCGAGCGCCCTCGAGCGCGAGCGCCCGCGTGAGACCGACGATGCCCGCCTTCGCGGCCAGCGCCGTTTCCCATGCATCGGCCAGTTGCCCGGCCTCGTCAACATAGATGCCTGTCAAGCCGAGCATTTCCGCGAACCGGTGATACGGCACATTGGGCACCTTCTGCGACGCGTCGAACTTCGGATCACCTTCCATCACCCGCTGCTCCCACGTGACCTGATTCAGGTCTTCGTTATTCAGCACCATG
>NZ_JAWRWI010000347.1:0-274 GCF_046535585.1 Bacillus sp. SIMBA_005
AAACTCGATCCTGAGCAGGGAGCCAAGGTCATTATTTTCTATGCGCCGACTTACCTTCCGCACAATTATCTGAAGGAAGAAAGCACACGGGACCGGCTTTTGCAGCATGTCATTCAAGAAGCGGTCGATAAAACAGCGGCATCAACCGGAGAAACATTCGTCTTTAAAAAGTTTTTCCCTTATTTAGCGGATGGAAGCTTTTTATCACTGCATGAAACAGATGAGGAGGTCTCCGCCTTTACCGATAATTTTCCGGGCTGGGATGTCATCGGGA
>NZ_JAWRWI010000348.1:0-274 GCF_046535585.1 Bacillus sp. SIMBA_005
GCTTCACTGTATTTTTCCGTTTTAAAGTAGATATGCGTGAGTGAAAAAACAGCCTGGATGACCTGCCGGAAGCTGTGTGCTTCAAATCCGGCAGCCGCCCGTTCAAAATCCTCCGCCGCCTTGCAAAAGTCACCCAGACTGTACATACAGTGCCCGATATTATAATAGGCCGCAGCAATCATATATTGATCATCAAGCCGCTCCGCGTGCTCCAAGGCGCATTCGAGGTATTCCAGCGCTTTTTTATGCTGCTGGGCGTCCATCAGATTTCCGG
>NZ_JAWRWI010000349.1:0-274 GCF_046535585.1 Bacillus sp. SIMBA_005
CTTCGATTTGCCGATGGTCTGGCATGTACGGTCGATCTCACCGACGAGATCGCCAGGCATCCGACGCTTGCCCGCCTGGCCAGGCGATCGGTATTCAAGGCCGTCGAGCTGGACGAATGGCAGCGCGGTGTCGTCTTCGCGGGCGATGACAACCTCACGTTGGCCAGTGACAACCTGCGTGCTCTTGCCATCGAACAGGCCGGTGGCTGCTCACACCAGCGGGTGGTCGAGTGGATGCATCGCCATGACCTTTCGCTGGATCGCGCCGCAGAGG
>NZ_JAWRWI010000350.1:0-274 GCF_046535585.1 Bacillus sp. SIMBA_005
CGGGTGGTCTCGGTGTACAACGGTTCACGTTCGGCACTACCGGCTCTGTCAGTCATCTTTTCCTCTGAATTGTCGTCGATCGCCCTGCTTCGGCCTCGGTCGCGCGAGCGGTAAGGCAACGCTACGGGCGCATCGCAGTCGCTGACATGTTCCAGGTTGACACAGCGCGTGCGCGCATGCCCAGAGGGGACGAACGTAGCCGCCTTTGTCGTGGACTTCAGGAAGACCAAACCGGATCGCGCCTACAGACCGAGCTCGAGTCAATGCCCTGTCG
>NZ_JAWRWI010000351.1:0-274 GCF_046535585.1 Bacillus sp. SIMBA_005
GCTCCTGTGCATCGTTGTGCGCGCAACATGGATAGCAAAACAGCAGCGGGCGAAATGCCACGCGTCGCCCGCTGCGTAAGCTTCCGCAAAACGCAAAGTCAGGCGCTCATGTTGAGCGTGCCGTTCACGCCGTTCGGGAAGAAACCGCCCTTCATCGCCGCCGAGCTCGTCAAATAGACGATGTTCAGCACGTTTGCGTAATTGCGGCTAAACGCAAGGCCGTTGTCGTCGAGAGGGACAATATTCGACGTGTCCGCCGTCGCGCCCGAAATGC
>NZ_JAWRWI010000352.1:0-274 GCF_046535585.1 Bacillus sp. SIMBA_005
CGGATGCCCTCTTTATGATCATCCGTTTTTCTCATATTTTCCTGGGCCTTTCGTTCAAGAGATAAAACGTCTTTTAACCGGCTGATATGGAGGCTCTGATAAATAGCCTTCGTTTCAATCATCGCTGACAGCGGCGCATGCAGCAATCGGTCGATATACGGTTGTGCCCCCTCCGCAGGGCCGCCGCTGAACAGCCCGTCGGCAAGCTTGAGCCGCACCGCTTTTTCAGCCGGCAATTTTTCACCGCTCCAAATCAGTTTTTTCGCTTCGATCT
>NZ_JAWRWI010000353.1:0-274 GCF_046535585.1 Bacillus sp. SIMBA_005
GGACCGCTGCAACGACGCGGCGACCTCTGGACGCTGCCGGTCGCGCTCCCGACGCCGCGGGGCTGGCTGGTCGCCCGGCTCGGCACCGCGGAATTCCAGCGCATGATCGATCGCCTCGACACGGGACGCGACGGCAGCGCGGCGATCCTCGCGCGCGACGGCACGATCGTGGCGCACGACCGCCGTGCCGGTGCCCATGTCGGCAAGCGGATCGCATTGCCGGTGACGGGGGAGTGGGCAGACGGTATCGCAGGCCGCGATGCGGTCAGCCAGC
>NZ_JAWRWI010000354.1:0-274 GCF_046535585.1 Bacillus sp. SIMBA_005
GGGTGGTGACCTTGGCATTATGAATAATGAGGTCGGCGACCTCTTGCGCTGTCGCCGCACTACCGGCCAGAACAAGTCCGGCGGCAAGTGTGATCCGCAAGGCGAGGTCGCGCGAAGTGCGTTGGTCGTTCATCTCGGAGTCCGGGATAGGGGGACGGTTGTCCTGCGGTTACATGTCAGCGGCCGATTCGCCAGCCTTGGACATGCGCTCGCCCTTGGGAGAAGGTCAGGGCGTCCAGTGCAGGGAACGCCCTTACGATCAGAGAAAATTCAG
>NZ_JAWRWI010000355.1:0-274 GCF_046535585.1 Bacillus sp. SIMBA_005
GCAATCAAGATGTCGTAGGCGCCGATGGGGGTGCCCTGTGCGGCCAGGCAGGCGCGAATTTCACCTGCATGGCGGGCGTCTTCTGTGTCCAGCGGCAGCACCTCGAAGCGCAGTGCATCCACGAGGGCCAGGTTGTGTTCGCGCCTCTGGCTCTTGAAGGCGCCGAAGTACAACTCGTGCATGACGATGGCGCTGACGCCCACGTCTGCTGGTGCGATGGCATGGAGCCGACGTGATACCGGCCCGGCCGGCCCGTTGAGGGCTGAAATGACAG
>NZ_JAWRWI010000356.1:0-274 GCF_046535585.1 Bacillus sp. SIMBA_005
GCAGCAGACTGTTCTGCCGAAGCAGAAAAAAGCCGGCGAAAGCAGCCAAGAGAAAGTGACGTTTTCCTTTTCAAAAGAGGACACAGCTAAGCTGAAAGATCTGGCCGTGAAAGAAGAGGTCACGCTGAGCACCATTTTTCACACGCTCTGGGGCATTTTGCTTCAGGCGTATAACCAGACAGAAGATGCGGTTTTTGGTTCTGTTATTTCCGGAAGGCCGTCTGAAATCAAAGGCATCGAGCGAATGATCGGCCTGTTCATTAATACCGTGCCT
>NZ_JAWRWI010000357.1:0-274 GCF_046535585.1 Bacillus sp. SIMBA_005
GCTCAGCCGCGACTTCGGAATCCCGAGCGCGCGCTCGGCAGCGGCGAAGCCGCCGTGCTCCACGACCATCGCGAAGTAATAGAGATCATTGAGATCCTGCATGGCACGGCCCGCTATCAGAACGATGGCGGCAATTTGAACAGCTTTATCCCATCAACGCAACAGCGCATGCCGGACGATGCGCTCTGGCCGAATGGGCCGTCGAGGCAGCGCCGCTCCGCTCAACCAATGCGCGCAAGTCCGCCCATGTAGGGCCGGAGTGCTTCCGGCACAT
>NZ_JAWRWI010000358.1:0-274 GCF_046535585.1 Bacillus sp. SIMBA_005
CGTCGAGCGGAGTGAAGGCGGGCGCGATCCTCACCTGGCTCTCAGACGACTACGGCCTCGGGCGCGGTCACGGGATGGCGCTGGTCCACGTCATCCAGAAGGGTCCGACGATCAGCACGAAGCACGTCGGAACGGACGGCGTCCACAGCGATGAGTCCGAGACCCTCTGGCTCGACGGCGTTGCGACCAAGCCCGCCTGACGTTGCTCAGCCCCTCTGCAGCTCCTGGGCGAGCATCACGAGGATCCCGCTGGGGCCGCGCAGGTACGTGAGCT
>NZ_JAWRWI010000359.1:0-274 GCF_046535585.1 Bacillus sp. SIMBA_005
GTTGGTCAATTTTTGATGACCTGATCTTTACTATCGCAAATTCAGTCGCAACAAAAAATGCTGTTAAGACAATTAAAATAGTAAAGATTATAAGGTTAATGGTTGTCAATGATTTGCCTTACCTAGTAAGGCGTACACCTCCGATATAAATATTTATTTTTATAACCCGTTTTTTCTGAATAAACAAAAAACAGTATATATATAACATTATAAGTTCAAAAGAACCTAAAATCAACTCTGAATGATGTAAATAATCATCTTTTTCCGTATGGAG
>NZ_JAWRWI010000360.1:0-274 GCF_046535585.1 Bacillus sp. SIMBA_005
GGAGCCGACGCCGCTCTGCTTCAGGCCGCTTTCTTCCATGTGTTCGGTCACGATGCCCCAGCAATTCATCCAGACGGTGCCAGCTTCAAGCGCGCCGGCAACGCGCCGCGCACGATTGGCATCTGCCGTGAATACCGATGCTGCGAGACCGAACTCTGTGGCATTGGCCCGCGAGATCGCCTCGGCTTCATCCTTGAAGACTTCAAGCGTCTGAACAGGGCCAAAGACTTCGCTCTGTACAAGGAACGCACCGACCGGCTCCACCTCAATCAAG
>NZ_JAWRWI010000361.1:0-274 GCF_046535585.1 Bacillus sp. SIMBA_005
CTTCCACCTCGATGCGAAGGTCGCGAAGCGGCACACGCATCACCCCGGCCGTTCCTTCCAGGAGCAGCGATCCTTCGATGACTTCGTCGCCTGCGGTGGTCCCGACAGCGGTGACAGTCGGACCGGAGGCGGAGCGTACGCGCAGTCCGGCAATGTCGTCGGCCTCGATCTCGCGCACGGCTCCGAGCTCGACTTCGAGTTCGTTCATCGCCCAGGTGGGCTCTTCACGCTGCGCCAGCGCCAGTGCCGCGTGCACGGTGTGCGCGAGCGGATT
>NZ_JAWRWI010000362.1:0-274 GCF_046535585.1 Bacillus sp. SIMBA_005
AATGACAGAGCTGCTTGAGCAATGGGGAGTTGATCATGTATACGGCATCCCCGGAGACAGTATAAATGAGTTTATTGAAGAATTAAGACACGAAAGAAATCAACTGAAGTTCATTCAAACCCGCCACGAAGAGGTAGCGGCACTGGCAGCCGCAGCTGAAGCAAAACTCACCGGCAAGATCGGAGTCTGTCTGTCAATCGCAGGGCCGGGAGCGGTGCACTTATTAAATGGTTTATATGATGCAAAAGCGGACGGCGCCCCTGTGCTGGCGATT
>NZ_JAWRWI010000363.1:0-274 GCF_046535585.1 Bacillus sp. SIMBA_005
CTACTTACACCACCACTAAACCAAGCTATTGTTTTCATGTTGCTACCTCCGTTTCTGCACAATATCTTTCCACTACTTCATAAATACAATCCAATGCGTCTTGCTGCGCTTATCCCCGAATAACGGTTTGTGGCCAAAGCAATCCAAAACTTCTCGTAATGATATTTGGTCCTCATTCCATTTGAAAATCAAAGTACCATTTGGTTTTAGCACTCGCATACATTCATCAAAACCTTGCATTAAATCCATTCGCCAAGTAGCTTCATTCAACTTG
>NZ_JAWRWI010000364.1:0-274 GCF_046535585.1 Bacillus sp. SIMBA_005
CTCTATCCATAAATCAGATGTACTGGAATATTATCGCTGCGTAGAAGAACAGCGTATTCAAATGATTGGAATGGAGTATGAGGACTTAGCAATTGGGATGCCTGGCTACGCTGAGGAAAATCAAACGTTAACACAACGCGATGGTAAATATTTTTTGCAATTTGACAAGGAAATCATTGAAAACTTCACAATTTATATCGGGGATTTAGACTTAGACCTTGTGTTTGTTTACAAGGAGCATGAATACGATTTAAAAAAAGATTTGCAAAGGGGT
>NZ_JAWRWI010000365.1:0-274 GCF_046535585.1 Bacillus sp. SIMBA_005
TGTTGCGTGCAACAGTGCGCAGTGCAACGATCCGAACGAGGCGCAACGGCTATGGAACTATCTCTCTCTCAGGCAGCGAAAGAGGCGAACGTCGCTAAGTCGACTATATCGCGAGCCATTGAAAAAGGGCGACTTTCCGCCCGTAAGGACGATTTGGGACGTTACCACATCGATCCGGCCGAGTTATTCCGTGTTTTTACTCCGCAACAGCG
This sequence comes from Bacillus sp. SIMBA_005, assembly GCF_046535585.1. Lineage (NCBI taxonomy): Bacteria > Bacillati > Bacillota > Bacilli > Caryophanales > Bacillaceae > Bacillus > Bacillus sp. SIMBA_005. Next base: position 213 of record NZ_JAWRWI010000365.1, read on the forward strand.
ACGCAACACCGAGATGCAACAAAGCGAACACGACGCAACCGGCTTGGAAAGGGAAATTGAAC
>NZ_JAWRWI010000366.1:0-274 GCF_046535585.1 Bacillus sp. SIMBA_005
GGCGGGGCTTCCCGGGCCAGACGGTGACTCGGGTGCGGGGCTGGCAGTCGTCCTTGAGCAGCAGGACGACGAACGTCGTCGAGGTGATCTCCTGGCCGAACGTCGGCGAGGTGGACCGCCGGTCGACGACGAGGCGCGTCTTCTGTTCGACATACGCCGGCCGATCCGTGCGCTCGTCGCCCCAGATGTCGCCCTCGGCGCCGTCGCCCTCGAACTCCTGGATCGTCACCCGGTGAGGGAGATGCTTCTCGCGAAGACGAGCCATGGCGACCTC
>NZ_JAWRWI010000367.1:0-274 GCF_046535585.1 Bacillus sp. SIMBA_005
CGCCGTCCGGACTTGAACCTAAAGCATGGCATTTGTTCGCTATTTTTGTCGCAACAATTATCGGCTTTATCTCCAAGCCCTTGCCAATGGGCGCAATTGCAATTTTTGCATTGGCAGTCACCGCGTTAACGGGAACGCTATCTATTGAAAATACGTTAAGCGGATTTGGAAACAAGACAATCTGGCTGATTGTCATCGCCTTTTTTATTTCCCGGGGATTTATCAAAACCGGGCTTGGCGCCAGGATTTCTTACGTATTCGTACAACGGTTCGG
>NZ_JAWRWI010000368.1:0-274 GCF_046535585.1 Bacillus sp. SIMBA_005
TTCCTTTGTTAATGACCGAACGGTAGGCGTTCATATAGGGAGCGCCCATTCCGTCGCCGACCATGAAGATGACGTTTCTGATCTCGTTTTTGTCAGGCTGTTTTTTTGCCGCAGCCTGTTCAGAGTGCTGAAACCCCGCGCCCGCAATCAGACCGGCTGTCAGCACGGATACGGCTGCCGCCGGCAGAAGTTTTGATCGAACCTGTTTAAATAGACTCATTCTCACTCGTCCTCCTTTAATCGTGTCTGCATGTCTAATGGTAGGGGGTGTTTG
>NZ_JAWRWI010000369.1:0-274 GCF_046535585.1 Bacillus sp. SIMBA_005
ATGGCGCCCGACTCCAGCACCACCACGCCCTCCCAGATCGATGCCGCACCGCCCAGTTGCGGCACACCTCGCGGGTCCGGACGCTCCTGCGGCCGCGCCGGGCCGTAGGTGCCCGACAACAGGCTGCGGATGTTGCCCAGGTCCACGTCGCCGGGCGCACTGGTGATCGCCCTGGTCATGACGATGCGCTGGATGGAACCAGCGGGGACCACGTCCGTGATCGCCAGCCCCGTCCAACGGGCCGCGTCCGGCCGGGACGCGGATTTGACCAGAT
>NZ_JAWRWI010000370.1:0-274 GCF_046535585.1 Bacillus sp. SIMBA_005
GTCGCCACCTTTGTCGCGGCGTCGATTGATTTTTTGTAACGCGACGTCATGTTTGTATAAAAGAAAACGATAATGATAAAAGCGGTACAAAGACTTGCTGCCAGCATGCCCCACATTTCTCCGGTAACGCTTGAACCGCCGTTGATATCCGAGGAAACGAGTACATACCCCGCAATTTTCCCGGCGTCATTTTTTACGGCAGTGCCGCGGATGACTCTGCTTTTCGACTGTACGGCTTCCTCGCTTTTATTGTGAGAAATGAACTCCTTTACGG
>NZ_JAWRWI010000371.1:0-274 GCF_046535585.1 Bacillus sp. SIMBA_005
GTGCTCATGTAACGACAGCATGGTTTAACTACGGACATCAGCTCACAATGCCGGAAGTAGAAGCGGCAAGAGCGTGGTATCAACAAAATTTTTAAACGTAAAATCCGAGAACAATGTAACTATATGTTCTCGGATTTTTTGTGTGTATCATTACTTTTTCTTAGCAAATGGTAGCCACCAGTTCCAATCACCAAATAGCTTCATAAGGCTCGGTACCAGCATAAGGCGAATAATGGTCGCGTCAATCGCGATGGCAATCGCAATACCAACTCCG
>NZ_JAWRWI010000372.1:0-273 GCF_046535585.1 Bacillus sp. SIMBA_005
CGCCTGGTCGCGGGGGACGGCGGATTCGCACTGACGTCGGCCACGCCGCTGCGGGCCGAGGGCGACGCCGCCCGCCGCGTCGCGCAGCACTTCGCCGGTGTCGTCGCGACCTCGAACGGGCTGCGCCTGCAGACGGGGACCGCCGGCAACGGCGCCTCCCCCGCGATCACGTTCGCACTCGACGCCGCCGCCTCGCCGCAGCACGCGGAAGGCTACGTCCTCGACGTCACTCCGGACGGCATTTCCGTGCGCGCTTCCGACGAACGCGGCCTG
>NZ_JAWRWI010000373.1:0-273 GCF_046535585.1 Bacillus sp. SIMBA_005
TCTTTAAAGAACTACACAAATAGAGTATAATCAACGATTTATAGATTTAAAAACACCGAAATCGCTCATTTCGTTCGTTTAAAAGAATGTTTTCATCATATTACAAAGTCTTGCTCAGTATTGCTCATTTTTTCAATTTTTTGAAATTTTTGGGATTGTTATGTGAGAATTTAAATGCATATCCCGTTATTATTTGGTAATAATAAACAAAGAAAGGGTGACAGCATGATGATCAAACAATGTGTGATTTGTCTATCTCTTCTCGTCTTTGGC
>NZ_JAWRWI010000374.1:0-273 GCF_046535585.1 Bacillus sp. SIMBA_005
GCGGCGATCATCGCGAGAGAATACGGGCTCCCGGCCGTTCTCGGCACACGTGCCGCGACTGACAGGCTCAACGACGGAGATATCGTCACGGTAGACGGGACAAACGGCAAGATTACGATTGTCAAACGCGCTTCATGCTAGGTTTCCCTCTTTATTGACGGGCAGGGCGGGTGTATACTTGTCCTGCCAGTATTTACGCGAGGTGAAACATGTTGAGAACGACGAACAAGAGAATTATTGACGCCGCGATGAATCTGATCATCCAAAAAGGAT
>NZ_JAWRWI010000375.1:0-273 GCF_046535585.1 Bacillus sp. SIMBA_005
GCATTAATGCCTTGGCCAATTTTGCCACATCTTTTGGAATCACCTGCTCGTGTCGAATCGGATGATACCCGTCATGAGCAAGGATCAGGCCGATCAACGCAATATCTTCTGTAGTGCTCTCCATAGCGCATTGCTTCAAGTACACCTCAAGTGTTTCTTCTACTTCAGCTTCTAAAAAGTTTGTTTCTTTTAAATAGTAGGCCAGCGCTCTGTTGCGGTGGGCGGTTTCCCATTCAGAACGGAATACTTCTTCATGAATTCTTGGCCGTTTTC
>NZ_JAWRWI010000376.1:0-273 GCF_046535585.1 Bacillus sp. SIMBA_005
TGGTGGGACCGCCAGTACCGGGCACTCGAGCGGAAGCAGATCCCATGAGTCACGAGATCTGGCCTGGATCGGCATACCCCCTCGGAGCGACCTTCGACGGACAGGGAACGAACTTCGCGCTGTTCAGCGAGGGCGCGGAGAAAGTGGAGCTGTGCCTCTTCGACGACGACGGCGGCGAGCAGCGTGTGACGCTCACCGAGGTCGACGCCTTCGTCTGGCACGGCTACCTCCCCTCGGTGCAGCCGGGGCAGCTCTACGGGTACCGGGTGCACG
>NZ_JAWRWI010000377.1:0-273 GCF_046535585.1 Bacillus sp. SIMBA_005
GGGCGGCGACGGGCGGGACGAACGATGGCGGCGGTCTCAGTCACTTGTCGGGCCCCCCGGCGTAGAACACCCAGCGTCGGCTGGTGCCGTAGACGAGAGCGGTGATGAGCAGAATGATCGCGAACAGGATCATGGCGAGAGCACACGCATAGCCGATGCGCAGTTCGACGAAGGCTGCGTCGTAGATATAGAGCGACATGAAGTATGACCCGTAGTCGGGTCCGCCCTTGGTCATCACGAACGCCTGGGTGAAGATCTGGAATGTGCCGATCA
>NZ_JAWRWI010000378.1:0-273 GCF_046535585.1 Bacillus sp. SIMBA_005
AGCCCGAGGCCGAGTGCGAATTGCAGCCAGTGGCCGATCTTCAGCGGGCGCAGCGCGGCGCGTGCGCGCTGGACGCGCGTGTCGCGGAGCACGGCCAGGTGCAGCTGGTCGCTGCGCGCCATCCGCGCTTCGAGCGATTGCCAGGCGATCTTGAGGTCCTGCGGTTCCATACGTTTCTCCGTCAGAGTTCGGTGCGGATGCGCTGGCGCAGCCGGCTGATCTTGGTGGCGACATTGGTGTCCGACAGGCCGAGGATCTCGGCCATGTCGCGGT
>NZ_JAWRWI010000379.1:0-273 GCF_046535585.1 Bacillus sp. SIMBA_005
TCAATGGCAACAATAAATGGCCTTTCTCCCCAATCCGAACCGCAATATCGTTTCATTATTTCGGTTGTAACCTGCTGTAGGCAAAGCAATTCTCCCACTCTCCTTAAAATACAAATAACCAGCTTACCTTCACAAGGTAAACTGGTCTATTATTAATTAATGGGATAAAGCAACATTAAATGAAGCAGCGGTTTTCGCTTTTACCTCTTCCAATGTCACACCCTCTGCTAATTCGATGAGTTGCATGCCTGCATCTGTAAAATCGAATACAGC
>NZ_JAWRWI010000380.1:0-273 GCF_046535585.1 Bacillus sp. SIMBA_005
TATTCCTTTTAACAATTTGTTTACTTTATTTCTATATTATTAGGAAATGGGAAAAGGAGTCGAAATAAAATGGTTAAAAATAAAAAAACAATTGTAAGTTCGTTTCTGTCTCATGCTTTGCTAATAATAGCTACTATTCTTGCCGTATTCCCTTTAGTATGGATTTTCCTCTCCTCGGTTAAAGGCAAAGGTGAGTTAACGCAATTCCCAACAAGATTTTTTCCAAAGGACTTTACATTAGAGTATTTTATCCACGTAATTAGAGATTTACAT
>NZ_JAWRWI010000381.1:0-273 GCF_046535585.1 Bacillus sp. SIMBA_005
GCTGCCCGACAGCAGAATATTGAACTGGTCGAGCGCGACCGCACCGATCGTCAGGTCGCCCCCGCCGCCCAGCGTCACCTCGCCGCGCACCCCCTTCATCCGGTCGATGAGGAGCGATCCGCCCCCGGCAAGCGTCGCGCGGCGCACGTCGTCGGTGGACAGGCGCAGCGTCACCGGACCGCCGCCGCCCTTCTGGCCCGACGGGCGTGGCTTCATGCGAATCACCAGCAAGTTGCCAGATACCTGCATGTCCACCCGGTCCAGAGCCTCGCG
>NZ_JAWRWI010000382.1:0-273 GCF_046535585.1 Bacillus sp. SIMBA_005
GGCTCGCCCTCATGGCAATCGGCGCAACCATGCACACCTTCGACATTCAGCTGGCGGATGTGGACCGGGGCGTCTACGACGAGCTCAGCCTGCGCGTCGCGCGGCACGCGTCGGAAACCGACGCGTTCATGGTGACCCGCCTGTTGGCCTACTGCCTCGAGTACGAGGAGGGCATTGCGTTCGGCGCCGCGGGGATCGCCTCGACGGAGGAACCCGCCGTCGTCGTCCGTGACCTGACAGGGCTCATCACGGCGTGGATCGAAGTAGGGGCGC
>NZ_JAWRWI010000383.1:0-273 GCF_046535585.1 Bacillus sp. SIMBA_005
GTTGCAGGATCAGCGCCAGCGACAGCGCGAGCGGATCATCGCCGGTCGGCACGGCAATGGCGTCCAGCACATCGCGGGCGAAGATCCAGTGTCCGGCCATGGCGGCGGGGTGGCCGAGCAGCAGGTCCGGGTCGAAGTCCGGGCGCAGCACCGGCGACGGCGGTGCCAGCCCGGCGCCGCGGTGCCATTCGTCGGCGAACACCGCGCGTGGGCGCTCCACCGCGGCCAGGGCGAGTGGCAGGCGCTGCAGGGCGCCGGCGCAGAAGGTGTCGC
>NZ_JAWRWI010000384.1:0-273 GCF_046535585.1 Bacillus sp. SIMBA_005
CTGACATTGGCTATGTATTTCAAAATCCTGATAATCAAATTGTTACAGATAAAGTATGGCATGAGCTTGCTTTTGGACTAGAAAGCCTAGGTGTAGATTCACCAATAATTCGCCGCAAGGTAGCCGAAATGGCCAATTTCTTCGGTATTGAAAAATGGTTTCATCAAAAAACAACCGAGCTTTCGGGCGGACAAAAACAGTTATTAAATTTAGCCTCCATTATGGTGATGCAGCCCAAATTGCTACTGTTAGATGAGCCAACATCACAATTAG
>NZ_JAWRWI010000385.1:0-273 GCF_046535585.1 Bacillus sp. SIMBA_005
CTAATTTTAGCTTACATTTATGCGAATCGTTTCACAGTGGCTGGAATGGGTGAAGATTTTGCAAAAAATCTTGGTCTTTCCTATAAATTCGTTGTGAATTTAGGTCTAGTGTTAGTAGCGCTCGTAACAACTACGGTGGTATTAACTGTTGGTGTGATTCCTTTCCTTGGATTAATTATTCCAAATATCATATCGCTATTCAAAGGGGATAACCTTGCAAAGACATTACCACATACAGCATTACTCGGAATGTCCTTCCTATTATTATGTGAT
>NZ_JAWRWI010000386.1:0-273 GCF_046535585.1 Bacillus sp. SIMBA_005
ATCGGCTTCTTTTTAGCTGCCTCAAGCATCGCATTATAGCTCGATAATGCAATAAAATATGGCGTATCCTGCATCGATAAGTTGTTTAATAAAATCTCTTTTGGCTCTGAATCGTCTTGACTCGATACTGTTTCTATTAAGCCCGTCCATGCAAACTGATAATTTAATAACGGCTCATCTTCAGATGGATTGAAATTATGTAACGCCATCCTATAATAACTATCAACATAAGGTGCTAGCTCATCGGATTGAATCAAAGGCTTAATGTCATCT
>NZ_JAWRWI010000387.1:0-273 GCF_046535585.1 Bacillus sp. SIMBA_005
GTTGCGAACCTTTCCCCCGCTCTGACGGAGCTGGCAACGGTTGTGAGTATCTTCGCCGACCAGTGCATCGATACGCTGGAGTGGAACCGGGAGCGCCTGGCCGAACTCAGTGCTGAGCCGTTTGATTCGCTCATCGCCCAGGCAACCACAGCAGGGTATGACGCCGTGGCTAATCGACGTTCATAGGCGCTACCAAGGAGGCGAAGCAATTGACAGCTGATGTAGGTACCGGGTCTCGCCTGGAACGCACAAGCCTGGTTGACCAGGCCGTTG
>NZ_JAWRWI010000388.1:0-273 GCF_046535585.1 Bacillus sp. SIMBA_005
CTGCGGACAGCCGTGATCATCGCCGAGCGCATCGGCGCCGATCTCATCGAGGTCCCTGAGCTGGCGGAGCTGCATCACGGCGAGCTGGCGGGGATGACGTGGGAGGAGATCGACCAGGAGTTCCCCGGAGCGCGAGAGGAACGCGCTGCCAACCGCTGGGGCTGGGCCTTCCCCGGTGGCGAGAGTTATGCCCAGGCGCGCGCCAGGGCGAGGAAGGCGCTGAGCAGCTGCGGGTGGGCCTCGAACGGCGTCCCGCTGCTGGTGAGCCACGAG
>NZ_JAWRWI010000389.1:0-272 GCF_046535585.1 Bacillus sp. SIMBA_005
CGAAATATCGGATGGCGCATTGACTATTTTATTGTATCAGCGCGTTGAACGGACCAAATTGAAGTAGCTACTATGCATCCGCATATAATGGGCAGGGATCATTGCCCAATCGAGCGTCAACTAACTATTTAATTGTTTGCGTGCCTGACACCGTATGTCTACACCGTATGTCTAATAGGACATACGGTTTTTTATTGTTGTCCAAAAGATTCCTCTGTAATTGTGTATAGAAAAAAGATGTGTAATACAGCAAAATTCGTTAAAAATTGAGG
>NZ_JAWRWI010000390.1:0-272 GCF_046535585.1 Bacillus sp. SIMBA_005
CGTCAGGCAAGCTCATTTTTGAAACGAAGGACTTAGTCATCGGTTACGATACTCCGCTGTCACGCGCGCTCAATCTCAGAATGGAGCGCGGACAGAAAGTCGCCCTGTACGGCGCAAACGGCATCGGGAAAACGACGCTGTTAAAAAGCCTGCTCGGTGAAATCCAGCCGCTGGAAGGCACGGTGGAGCGCGGCGAGCATCAATACACGGGCTATTTCGAACAGGAAGTGAAAGAAACCAATAACAATACGTGCATCGAAGAAGTGTGGAGT
>NZ_JAWRWI010000391.1:0-272 GCF_046535585.1 Bacillus sp. SIMBA_005
CTCTGGATGCGCAACCGCGAGAACCAGTGGTGGCAGGACCTCGGGATGCAGGATGCCGGATGGACCTACGAGTTGTTCGACGGCTCGCTGCTCGCGCATCCGGAGGTCCGCTTCGACGGCGAGGTCGTGCAGCCCGAGGGCCCGGGGTACCAGGCGCTCATCATCTACCAGGAGGCGCTCGACCCCGATGTCGCCCGGCTCCTTCGGGAGTGGGCCCGGAACGGACTGAAGCTGCTCATCGTGAACGGCACGCGCGAGGTGAAGGTGCAGAT
>NZ_JAWRWI010000392.1:0-272 GCF_046535585.1 Bacillus sp. SIMBA_005
TGGTATTTGTATTGTTTGTCCGGATCAGTCTGTTTGCAGCTTCTTACAACGGCATATCCGTTTCGCTCGTGGCTGTCATCAGTTCAGTCATCCTGCTTTGCTGGAGATGGTTTTATTTAAAAATCGGACCGGCGGACTTATTAAGGAAAGCGCCTTGGCATATCTTTATTTTTGCCTTCACGATGTACATTATCATTTACGGACTGCATAATATCGGACTGACGGCATTGCTTGTTCAGTCTATTGAGCCTTATGTCTCACAAAGCATTGCC
>NZ_JAWRWI010000393.1:0-272 GCF_046535585.1 Bacillus sp. SIMBA_005
TGGAATTGACGCTGACCACGCGCGCTCGGATCGAAGGGTTGGCCGCCGGCACTCGGATCTGGAAGTTACGCTCGGCCCGCAAGAGAGCAAGGTCCGAAACGCTGGCGTTGCTGGTGTGCGTGCTCTTGCCGCTGGCGTCCGGGTAGATCGTCATGCGCCGATCAGGGAACCGCTCGCGGAGTGCGTCGATCATGGCCGGCGTGTCGCGGATGCCGGTCAGCTCGTCCAGGGCCATCGGCTGGTTCTCCCGGATCACACAGACAATCCCGGTC
>NZ_JAWRWI010000394.1:0-272 GCF_046535585.1 Bacillus sp. SIMBA_005
ATTTTATTTTATCTAACTGTGTTAACAGTCTTCTTTGTTCGATATAACCTACTAGCATTTCCTCTTTTGCAGTAAATTCCATGTCATCACCTCCTCGATAACCAGTATAAAGCATGCAACAATTAAATAGTTTAAAATAACCTAAAATGGATATAAATACAGATGAACGTTCATTTCCAATCCCCCCTCTGCACAAGCGTAAAAAAAAGAACGTAAGCGTAAAGTACCACTTAACGTTCCTTTAAATAACTTTTTCCGTATATGCTTTATAT
>NZ_JAWRWI010000395.1:0-272 GCF_046535585.1 Bacillus sp. SIMBA_005
GAAAAAAATATGGCAAAAAAGCTTCAAAACCAATCGTATGGATCACGCTCATTTCCAGTTTAGCTCCATCTGTTACGTGGCTTTCTTTGAATTTTTTGTTAAACCATTTCGGTTGGAGAAATACCTGCTTTATTTATGCTTTTATTCTTTTTATTGTCATACTTCCCATACATCGATATGTATTTAAAGATAATGACAGTGAAAGAGAAATTGAAAATCTTGATGTAAATGTTGTGATTCCTTCAAATGAAGTATTTCGTTCAAGATTGTAT
>NZ_JAWRWI010000396.1:0-272 GCF_046535585.1 Bacillus sp. SIMBA_005
GTTCAGCTACGACATTCGAGGCGACCTGGTACATGTCGATAAGAAGCCCAGCGATTCGCAACGCCGGCACCTGGCCAAGAAGGCCCGTGGACAAAGGAAACGGCGCCTCTAATGCCGTTCTTACGCCTATTTCGGGTGCCGTTCCAGCACCTACGGCATGCCGTTCTTTCACCTACGCTCTGCCGTTCCGGCGCCTAGCGGCTACCGTTCCAGCGCCTAAGCTGTCCACAAGCCGAATGCCTCACAAACTCAACAGCGGCGCGGAGTTGCGG
>NZ_JAWRWI010000397.1:0-272 GCF_046535585.1 Bacillus sp. SIMBA_005
GCCGAGGGCGAGCAATTCCTCGTCGTCGCCGAGGGCGTCGTCGCGGCCGAGCGGGTCGAACGAGATCGTGCCGCCGACGTGGTTCCACTCTGCGACGGCATAGGGCCGCGTCGCGAGGCGGCAGAAGCCCATGGAGCGGATCACCGTACCGAACTCCCCCGGCTCGATCCGCTCATCGAGAAGTCGCGCAAGGCGAACCGGGTGCAGGGGCCGGAGGTTCTCATAGCGAAAGGCGCTGACGCGCGGATCCGTCATGTGCGGATCGTGCACTC
>NZ_JAWRWI010000398.1:0-272 GCF_046535585.1 Bacillus sp. SIMBA_005
GTTGCTTTTGATAAAAGGCAATAAACACATCTTGAACTATGTCCTCTGCAGTTGCTTCATTCTTCACATATAGATAGGCTACCTTCAGTAGATAATCCCCGTGCTCTGCAATTATTTGTTCAATCTCCATTGCTGCCTCACCTTCTTTCTACACTACTGACGTTTACCAAATACCTTCCGATTCACAATTGATAAAAAAATTTTGTCCTCTTGCTACTGACGTTAACTCTTGATTACTACTGCTTAATTGCTTTGCAAGCGAATAGTAGAAT
>NZ_JAWRWI010000399.1:0-272 GCF_046535585.1 Bacillus sp. SIMBA_005
GGCCGTCGGCGTCGTGCACGACATGCAGGTCGAGCGGCTCGATCCCGGTGTACCAGAGGGTGCCGTGCGTCACCGGGAAGAGCAGCGAGTCGATGTCTCCGCTGATGCCGCGCGGACCGATGGATCGCTCGTCCTCACCGGCTGTGACGATCACCAGCGCCCGCCGGCCCGCGAGGGGTCCGGCGCCGTAGCGCAGCGGCACGCCGCTCTCGGGGTCGACCGTGCCGTAGGCGAACCCGTTCGTGAGCACGCGATCGAACCAGCCCTTCAGG
>NZ_JAWRWI010000400.1:0-272 GCF_046535585.1 Bacillus sp. SIMBA_005
CGCGATCGGCGCGGTTCTCGGGCATGGGATGCCTCATCCGCCGCTCGAGTCACCGTCGGAGCCGCGCGCGCGGATCGTAATCGCGCTGTGCTCGGAGCAGGGATTCGTCGGCGCCTTCAATGAGCGGATTCTCGACTATTCGCAGAACTGTATCGACCACGCGCAATCGGAGCTGATGCTGGTGGGTACGCGCGGTGAGTTGCTGGCCAAAGAACGTCGCTGTCCAGTGCTCTGGAATTCACCCGCGGCTTCTCACGCGGACGATGTCCTGT
>NZ_JAWRWI010000401.1:0-272 GCF_046535585.1 Bacillus sp. SIMBA_005
GGGCGCTGCGGCCGCGCGGAACGGAGGAGATCTCGCGGAATGAAGGAGCTTTCGCGAGGATTCGCCCTTCGTTCCGCGTGATCTCCTCCGCAACGGGTGGGCTGACGGATGCTGCGCTCGACGCGGCTGCATCCTCCCCCTCCCCTCAGACCGTCCGCAGCGCGGTCGTCGGCGACAACCGCGCCGCGCTGACCGCGGGGTAGAGACCCGCGATCACGCCGACCGCGAGCGCCACGATCGGCCCCCCCACGAGAACCAGCACGGGAATCGTC
>NZ_JAWRWI010000402.1:0-272 GCF_046535585.1 Bacillus sp. SIMBA_005
TCTTTTTTAAAATTTGAAAACTATCACCGTGATAATAATCAATAAAACCACTAAAATCACGATATATTTCGTGATTTTTTTTCCGCGTTCTTCTCTTTTTTGAGCTTCAATACGACGGCTTTTATAAACCAGATTTTTTTCCATTTGGGCTTTTTGAGGCGCAAATTTCTTGATTAGCTGGGTATCATCTTGTCTCGCTTGTGCAATTTCTCGCTCCAAGCGTTCTTTTTCACGAGCCGCTTGCTGAATCATTTCATCTGTTAATAAAGGTT
>NZ_JAWRWI010000403.1:0-272 GCF_046535585.1 Bacillus sp. SIMBA_005
TTCTCCCCGTGTTCGAACGCCTCTATGCCGCGCTGCTCCCAGCAAACGTCACCCTGCAGGAGATCGGCTCGCGGCTGTCGCTATAAGCGTGCCTGTCCGAGGGAGGCGGTGCACATCCGGCTGGATGCGCCCCGCCTCCTTTCCGTTAGCCCACGCGAACGAGGCGTACGTCGTCGATCGTTCCCCACGACCCGGCGGTGAGGCGCCACGCGAGCTCGACCGTGACGTCCGCGCCGCGTTTGACCTCGACGACGGGCGTCTCGGCGGTGTCG
>NZ_JAWRWI010000404.1:0-272 GCF_046535585.1 Bacillus sp. SIMBA_005
GGTCGCCGTCGCAAAGCCTGAACGGTGTCCGGGCGAATTCTGAATCGCCAGCGTCTGCATACACGGTACGATAGAGCCGTATCCGAGACCGATTACGGCACCGGACAAGAGAAGCATGAAGGCGCTGTTTGTCATCGCCAGCATGCAAAGCCCCGCGGAGAACACGATAATCGACGGATAGATGACGATTCCCGGCCCCACTCTGTCAAACAGCTTTCCTGTGAAAGGACGGTCGGCTATCATCGTCACGGCGAAACAGACGAAGAAAGAGC
>NZ_JAWRWI010000405.1:0-272 GCF_046535585.1 Bacillus sp. SIMBA_005
GCAAAGTTGAGCTCTCTACTCCCCTTCAAGACTGTTAGCTAGAATAAAAAAAAAGACTAGCAGTGCAAATTATTTGCCTGCTAATCTTTCTTGATGTTCTTGATAGCGCCTATGTACGGTTGCCTTACTAACTTCGAAGCCAAGACCTCTCAGTGTCATGGCTATTTCTTCAAAAGTAAAGCCCCGATTTCGCAACTTCACTATTTCTTCTACAGGTACTTCCTTGCGCTCCTGACCATTTGGATTGCCACGATTGGACAAGTTATTTTCTG
>NZ_JAWRWI010000406.1:0-272 GCF_046535585.1 Bacillus sp. SIMBA_005
GGGAAACTCGTCGACCGGATGCGCCTCCAGCAGCACCTGGCCGTCGGCATCGCGCGACAGCCAGGCGTCGGCGAAGCGCGGCTCGCCGCCGAGGAATGCCAGCGCGATCCGGCGCACGCGCAGCGGCGCGTCGCTGGCGTCGCCGAGATGGCGCAGCACCAGGCGCAAGGCCTCGCCGTCGACTTCCAGCGCGGCCAGCGGCTGTTCGAGCAGACGCTTGCGGCTGACCCCGAGCCAGCGCGCGAAGGCCAGGTTGCAGTCGGCCACGCGGC
>NZ_JAWRWI010000407.1:0-272 GCF_046535585.1 Bacillus sp. SIMBA_005
GGTATTCCTCGGGCAGGTCTTGGAAATCACAATTCTGTCCAGATTGCGGAGAGAATTTCAGTTATCACCCAAGGCTGAAACGGCGTTAACATTTGCAGCGATCGAGATGGCCACGTCAGGGTTTGCCCTCGCCTGGGTCCCTTTCTCGCTGGCACGAGACCGAATTGAAGGAGGTTCGCTTATCGAGCTATCTGACCGGTTGCCCGAAGTCGATCTGGAAATAACTGCTGTGCGACTTGTCGGTCCCTGCGATCCACCGCAACAGGCGATGT
>NZ_JAWRWI010000408.1:0-272 GCF_046535585.1 Bacillus sp. SIMBA_005
GTCGGCATTGCCTTGCTGCTGCTGCGCCGTTCCCGGCGCCGAGACCGCCAGCGCCAGCGCTGCTGCCAATAAGGGGCCGCCGCTGCGAATCGTCCTGCCCGTGCCTGTCATTCGTCACTCCATCCCGCGCCAACCGACCCTAAGCCATCATAAGCGGCGCGAGGCGGCGCTTGCAACCGCCTGAAATCTTGCGCTCGCCGGGACGCAGACAACAGTAATGACAGTGCCATCTGGAGTAGTTAAGAGCTTAACATGAGCACTATCGAAACGAT
>NZ_JAWRWI010000409.1:0-271 GCF_046535585.1 Bacillus sp. SIMBA_005
GTGTGGGAGAACAGCGACTTCGTCGGCTCGATGGTGATGAGCGTGATCGTCGTCGCGCTCACCGTCGTGCTCTCGCTGCTCGTGACAGTACCCGCGGCCTACGCACTGGTGAGGTTCCGCGTGCGGAGGAAGTCGGGCCTCGTGGTCTGGTTGCTGCTGGCCTACCTGCTGCCCGACTTCCTGATCGCGATCCCGATGTTCGCGCTGCTGCAGAACGTCGGTCTCTACGACACCGCGTTCGGTCTGGCGCTCGCGTACCAGGTGTTCATGG
>NZ_JAWRWI010000410.1:0-271 GCF_046535585.1 Bacillus sp. SIMBA_005
ATAAAGTTTATGTTGATGGAAATACTTCATTATGTAAAGGTGAATATGATATTATGAAAAGTAAGAATAATGAAATTGAATTGAAGAATAATGATTGCGTGTTTAAAATTAAGCGATCGAAGAATAATTATTTGATTAATATAAATAATTCTTCAATTTGGAATTTATTAAACAAGGAGTGATGACTAAGCTACTTCAAATCTTATTTATGCTTGTGTTTAATACTGAATTAATACTCAATAAAAAATGAAACATGAAACATATAATTTTT
>NZ_JAWRWI010000411.1:0-271 GCF_046535585.1 Bacillus sp. SIMBA_005
TTCCTTGACCGCGGCCTGGCCTTCCTCGAACGCGGCGATGCCGGAGATCGCGGAGTCGGCGAGGTCCGCCTTGACGCTGGCTTTGCCGAGCTTGAGCTCGTCGGCGGCGACGGCGGACGCGCTCTTGACCGCGCTGGTCGCGTCACGCGCGGCCTGCGCGAGGTGCGAGCCGGCTTCGTTGAGGTTGGTCTTTACCGCATCGGTCGAGGTGGGGGTCATCGTCGTTCTCCAGAGAGTGGCGCGAGCCGCGCGAGAGGTGCGCGGCGTGGTG
>NZ_JAWRWI010000412.1:0-271 GCF_046535585.1 Bacillus sp. SIMBA_005
GAGCGCAATATGAAGAGATCAGAAAACTGGGTAAAGGCGATCATCTGGTGAAGCTGAAAACCAGCCCGCAGGCACGAAAAAAGTGGCCGGGACTGGGAAATGAAGTGACTGCCCGCCTGCTGACCGTGACGCGCAAAGGAAAAGTCTGCCATCTGCTGACGTCGATGACGGACGCCATGCGCTTCCCCGGAGGAGAAATGGGGGATCTGTACAGTCATCGCTGGGAAATCGAACTGGGATACAGGGAGATAAAACAGACGATGCAACGGAG
>NZ_JAWRWI010000413.1:0-271 GCF_046535585.1 Bacillus sp. SIMBA_005
ACCGACGGCGAGGGCCCGCTGCGGGAGGACCCGGTGACCGGCAGCCTGAAGGCCGCGGCGGCGGAGTGGCTGCTCGCGAGCGGTCGCGCCCACGCCCCGTATCTCGCCGCACAGGGCACGGCCATCGGACGCCGGGGACGGATCCGGATCAGCCAGGAGGCCGATCAGGTGTGGGTGGGCAGCCGTGCCGACGTGGTCATCTCGGGGTCAGTCGAGCTCTGACCGCTGCCCTCAGACGAGTCCCTGCACCCGGAACTGCTCCGAGTGATAG
>NZ_JAWRWI010000414.1:0-271 GCF_046535585.1 Bacillus sp. SIMBA_005
TATGGCGTGGCCTTTTCACCGGATGGCAGGCAGCTTGCGTTTACCGCCAATTTATGCGAGCCGGGTGACGCCGGAAAGCCGAGCGATGTCTATCTGATGAATCTGGCGGACGGAAGCCTGAAGCAGATTACGCCGCACCGCGGTTCTTTCGGTTCCTGCGTGTTTTCACCGGACGGTTCTTATATCGCGATGCTGGGCCATGAGAATGAATTTCGCAATGCGACTTTAGAGAAAGCGTGGCTGTACGACGTGAAAACTGAGCGGCTGTCCT
>NZ_JAWRWI010000415.1:0-271 GCF_046535585.1 Bacillus sp. SIMBA_005
GAGGATTTTTCTCCGTTAGCAATTGCTTTTGCTGCCGAAGTACCAATTCGTTTAACTCCTAAACGAATCATTTCTGCAGCTTCTTCAAACGAACGAACACCTCCTGCAGCTTTTACTGACAATGGAGAGGCATTTTCAAGCATTATAATAATTGTTGGAACTTCGGCCGCTGGCTGCCGAAGTACCTGCCCGGCCTGCCGCGCGCGCCCGCGCGCCTGCGCCTGAAAGTGATGTCGTCGCAGTGGGGATCACTCGCCCCGGACGGCACCAT
>NZ_JAWRWI010000416.1:0-271 GCF_046535585.1 Bacillus sp. SIMBA_005
GCGCTTATTTTAACTCCAACCCGTGAGCTTGCGGTGCAAGTAAAGGAAGATATCACGAACATCGGACGATTTAAACGGATCAAAGCGACAGCCGTATTTGGAAAATCCTCCTTTGATAAACAAAAAGCTGAGCTTAAGCAAAAAAGCCACATTGTTGTCGGCACGCCGGGACGTGTTCTGGATCATATCGAAAAAGGCACGCTGCCGTTGGATCGTCTCTCTTATTTGGTCATTGATGAAGCGGATGAGATGCTGAATATGGGCTTCATTG
>NZ_JAWRWI010000417.1:0-271 GCF_046535585.1 Bacillus sp. SIMBA_005
GGGGCGCCGCCGGCATCGGTGTCGTATTCGACGGCGAACAATGCGTTCTCCGCGGCGTCCGCCAACGCGCCATCGATCGCTGCGAACGCGGTGCCGGCCGAGTCGTAGCTGGTTCCCGCGATCGAATAGGAGGGCGCACTGACCGCGCCGTCGGCGTTGGCGACCGCGCCGCCGCCCAGATGGCTGGCGATCGCCGCGTTGGCGGAGAACAGCTGCGCGCCGTTGACCGCCTGGTTGCTGCCCGACGCGACCAGGCCGCCCGCCACGCCGT
>NZ_JAWRWI010000418.1:0-271 GCF_046535585.1 Bacillus sp. SIMBA_005
AACGAAGGTTGTCAGATGCCACGTTGCTTACAGACGGCATCTGGAACAAACCGTGCTACTCTCTGAAAATCTGTTTCATGAGCTTTTGCTCCCCCACCGAAGCAGGGCTGATATACTGATTCATGATCATACAGTGCATATCGGGCCGTTAGTCGGCATCTTTACGGCAGGGTTTACTGTATCTCTTGAACGTCCATTTAAGGATCGTTCCCTCTTTTTTTCTAAACTTGTCACGTTACACGAGCAAGCCGGAGGCTACTGCTTCGTTTTT
>NZ_JAWRWI010000419.1:0-271 GCF_046535585.1 Bacillus sp. SIMBA_005
GACACTGAAGAGAAAAGTTCAGGACAGCAGGAGGCTTGTTGCCGAGCAGCTGTTGGGGGTTTCTGAGGTCATGGCGGACTTCTCTCGGGAAATAAAACGGGAGAGGGAGCAGCATTTTATTCAGGAAGAACAAATGATAGAGGCGCTTCAGCATTTCGGAATCGAGATTCAGCATGTCGAGATATACAGCTTGGAGCAGGGCAATATTGATATCGAAATGACAATCCCGTTCAGCGGAGGACACGGCGAGAGTGAGAAAATTATCGCCCCG
>NZ_JAWRWI010000420.1:0-271 GCF_046535585.1 Bacillus sp. SIMBA_005
GCTGAAGATCGCGCTCGGGTGCTCGCCGTCGAGATAGGCCGTTCCGGCCAGGAAACGGTCGACGCGGTTGCCGTACGTGTCGCCCCACGCACCCACATCGCCGCGCGGCGGGGTGTAGTCGATCGTGTCGATCGCCGCGCCCGTCTCCCCGTTGAACACCGTCAGGAACTCCGGTCCCTGCAGCACGTATCCACTGCTGTTGCGGTGGTCGGCGCTCACATTGCCGATCGGAGTGCCCACGCCGTCGATCGTGCCGTCCGCGGTCTTCATG
>NZ_JAWRWI010000421.1:0-271 GCF_046535585.1 Bacillus sp. SIMBA_005
GTCGTCATCGCCGAGCCGGGACCGACCGCGACGGAGTTCGGCAACGGGCTGGAGCACGCGACACCGCTGCCGGCCTACGACGACACGCCGGCCGGCGAGGTGCGCCGCGCGGTCGCCAGCGGCGCGTTCGAACTCAAGGGCGATGCCGCCCGCACCGCCGCGGCGATGATCCAGGTGGCCGACGCGGACCGGCCGCGGCGCCGGATCGCGCTCGGCAGCATCGCCTTCGACAATATCCAGCGGGCGCTGCACGCACGGCTGGACGATCTGC
>NZ_JAWRWI010000422.1:0-271 GCF_046535585.1 Bacillus sp. SIMBA_005
CATACATCACCTCTGTAGCGGCAACGACGATCGTTTTCGCACAGATCTTTGATAAGAACTACGGGCTACTGAACTGGTTGCTCTCGCTCGTCGGTATTCCCGATATTAATTGGCTTGCGACAAACTACGGTTCATGGGTCGTTGTTTCAGTGATGGTCATCTGGCGATGGTTTGGGTACAATACGCTTCTCTACCTTGCGGCTCTTCAAGCGATCCCTCGCGACATGTATGAGGCTGCCTCTGTCGATGGCGCAACGGGGTGGAAACAGTT
>NZ_JAWRWI010000423.1:0-271 GCF_046535585.1 Bacillus sp. SIMBA_005
GCTCTAAAATAATCAAAACAATCATCTGAACAACCGCCCATTACAATATAAGCTGCTGCCCACAATGAAGAAGTATAGGATTGATTATTTTAGAGCTTGGCTTTTATATCAAGGAAAAGACATATATTATAAAGCGATTGAATCTCCTGAGACGATGATTTCTGTGCTTAAACCATTAGAAGCAGAAGGCTATGCTCCTCAATTAGAAGAAATACTTTCTGTAGCGTGTGAAGCTTACGAAGAAAAGACAGGTTTAGATAACGACTATTAT
>NZ_JAWRWI010000424.1:0-271 GCF_046535585.1 Bacillus sp. SIMBA_005
GTAATAGTTGGATTCAGTGAATGATTATTTTTCCCTTTTTAATTTATCAATGCTTTCAGTTCATGGACTAAAACACACGAACGCATCATTGATGGTTAGTAAAATGGTAATTTTAAAATTACCGAACGATGCAAAAAGAAAAAGCAACCGACTTTTGCGATTCCATTCGATAAAATGGTCGATTTCTAGTCCGTTGCTTATATTATTAATTGTTTAGTAACGTTATAACCCTTGCTTTCAAGTAATAGCCTCCTGTAAGTTGCTCTAATTG
>NZ_JAWRWI010000425.1:0-271 GCF_046535585.1 Bacillus sp. SIMBA_005
TGGGAACAGATTCGAGCGATTGTGGACGACTCTCAGAGACGCGCTGAGAGTGCAGAGCAGGTGAGGCGAGTCTGCGGTTCACCCGAAGCAGTCCACGCCCAGGGGCGCCACCGCCACGCAGTCATGCTTGGCCGGGTCGTAGTACTCGACGCCATCGGGCAGGACGGGACCAGGCTCGCCGAAGAACGCGCGATAGTCGTTCGGGCACCCCTCGGTGCCGCCGCACTCGAAACCGTCCGGGTAGATGAGCCAAACCTGGTGACCCTGCGCC
>NZ_JAWRWI010000426.1:0-271 GCF_046535585.1 Bacillus sp. SIMBA_005
GGACAGCGCGCCGAACCGGCGCCATCCCCCGGCTGACATCAGTCCGGCGAGGATGGATGCAGTGCGGTGCTCCCCCTCCGGCAGCCTTCGTGTGGACTGACTCGCGAGCGAGAGCCAGGAGACGTCGACCTCGTTCGTGAAGCCCATGGCGCCGTGCAGTTGGTGCGCCGCGCGCATGGTCGTGGCTGCCGCCTTCTGCGAGGCGAGACGCAGCGCGACCGCCTCGGCGAGGACAGCCCTCTCATCCGACTCTTCGGCGATCGTCCAGAGC
>NZ_JAWRWI010000427.1:0-270 GCF_046535585.1 Bacillus sp. SIMBA_005
GCCTCTTTCACCGTTTTACAAACTTGTTGCCAGATCTCTGCCGAAGACTGTTCGACACGCTCGCCGCCAGGGCGAAACTGGGAGACGGGCGCAGTAGCGAATGCCAGCCTGTGGCCACTGGCACTGTAAACGCCTGCCCTGACACTGGCCGATCCGACATCGACACCGAGAAAATAACCGTTGTGCATAAAGCCTCCCTGACGCTGGAGATAACGGGGATGAAAATTCATCCCCAATTTTTTATTTCTTACCGAATGGGTGCAGGAGTTT
>NZ_JAWRWI010000428.1:0-270 GCF_046535585.1 Bacillus sp. SIMBA_005
TTGATCCAATGCCTTTATCGTTACAAAAATATTTCCGCCGTCAGGCATCACTTCGATGGCGTTTTTTAATATATTGATAAAAACCTGTTTCAGCTGATTCGGTTCACAGTAAATCGGGGGAATGTCGTCAATTAAATCAAGTTGCATTTGTACATTGCTGAGATTGGCTTGCGCATTTAGTAGGTCTATCGTGTCCCTCATAATTTGGGTAACATGTTTTTCCTCATACATAATGGCCTGGGGCTTGGCTAAAATCAAGAATTCGGTGAT
>NZ_JAWRWI010000429.1:0-270 GCF_046535585.1 Bacillus sp. SIMBA_005
CAAATATAAAGCCCCGGAACATTTTTTTGATTCCGAAGCTTCTACGTTTGTTTACGACTTTTATCAAGATGAGGAATATAATTTTATCATTGTGGAAATGCCCGGTGTGTATGAGGAAGAATTAACGATCCGTTTACTGTCTAAAACCCAGCTGCTGATCAAAGGAACGATCACGCCTGTTTTTCCAGCCGAAATGGAAGTGCTGCGTGAACGGTATTACGGAGAAATTGAGCGAATCATTCAGCTTCCCGAAGCCGCTGAAACTCATTT
>NZ_JAWRWI010000430.1:0-270 GCF_046535585.1 Bacillus sp. SIMBA_005
CGGGGATTTTCAATCCCCTGCTCTACCAACTGAGCTACTCGGCCAACAATCGCAAGGCAGTGCCGCGTTGCGAGGACGCGCATCATAACGACCGGCACGGATTTGGGCAAGCCTTCGTGAAGATTTTGCTTCAGATCCGCTGCACGGCCTGCCGTGCAAGGCTTTCCGCTTATGCCGCCGCAACGCGGCCGGGGCGGCTTCACGCCGGCTGAACCGCTCCCCTCCCTAGCCTGCGCCGGTTGCCCTCCCGGTGCGCGCCCATGCCCCTCG
>NZ_JAWRWI010000431.1:0-270 GCF_046535585.1 Bacillus sp. SIMBA_005
GTGCTTCCTGGATTTCGGCCGGATAAAGGACTTGAGATCAATCGTGAAGGCTTTCCTGAGTGGGTGCAGGCGCTTGAAGATGCCGCCGCCATATCGATTACAACCTATGATGAGTTTTTAAATGCGTTGGAAAAACGAGTGCGATTCTTCCACTCAGCCGGCGGCCGAGTTTCTGATCATGCGATAGATTCAATGGTATTTGCCCAAACAACAAAAGAAGAAGCTGGACGGATTTTTTCTGACAGATTACAAGGACCAGAGGTTTCTTAT
>NZ_JAWRWI010000432.1:0-270 GCF_046535585.1 Bacillus sp. SIMBA_005
TCGTCACTGATCGAATCAACATGCATTTGAAACAGGTGGTTGTTTTTCTGAATAAACACTTCGGCCAGAGGCAGAATGTCTTCCTTGCGCTCCCGGAGCGGGGGAATGATCAGCGTGACAACGCTTAAGCGGTAGTATAAATCTTTGCGCAGCCGCTCTTCTGAAATGGCGGTGATCGGGTCTTCATTCATCGTGGCGATGATACGGACGTCAATCGGTTTGTCCTGAGCTGATCCGATGCGCCTGATTTTCTTTTCCTGAAGGGCGCGG
>NZ_JAWRWI010000433.1:0-270 GCF_046535585.1 Bacillus sp. SIMBA_005
CTGTGGCATTTTTGAAAAAGCCGTACCCGTCCTTATTAGTCACCATGTTGACTTATTTCCCTTTGTGATGTATATTATAATTGTCAACATGGTGACAATTTAGATGGGAGATAACTTATGGATATTAAATTACTAATGAAGGAACTGCATTTTATGCAACAAAGTTACGCATCATTATTTTCGGTTGTCAATAAGGTGCAGACTCGGGGGGACGAATACTTAGAAATGTTGACTTCCCGACAGCACATGACTCTTATTGCTATTGCCCAT
>NZ_JAWRWI010000434.1:0-270 GCF_046535585.1 Bacillus sp. SIMBA_005
GTGCGGCAGGCAGACGGCACGACGTTCGAAGCGGTGGTGCAGGATACTGGCGGCGCAATTAAGGGCGCCAAGATTGACGTATTAGTTGCGAATGAATCCGATGCAGTACAGTTCGGGCGGCAGTCGGTGCAGGTTCGCGTAATAAATTAACGGGAGGGAGGCCCTTGCAGTGGCGGATATAACATGAAAGGATTTAATCTCGCTTACAGAACGCTTCTTAGACGAATACCCGACTAAGCGAGAGAAGCGAGAACTTGACGACCTTGCTAG
>NZ_JAWRWI010000435.1:0-270 GCF_046535585.1 Bacillus sp. SIMBA_005
GAAGGGAATGCGCGATGGAAAGCCGCTTTTAATTCGTCACTGAAGGCGAACGTTTGGAAATCGTAATACATCGATAGATAGCCGGCGGCCTGCGACTTGCCTGCGCGTAACGGCGCGGTCAGGGCGAGCTTCATGGGCGCCCCTCCTCCTCCGACTCTTCGAAATCTTCGTAATAAATGTAAGTTCTAAGGCAAATATCCTCTCCGTAATAGATTACGTAATCTACATCGTTCATTGCTGCGCCTCCTTCATCGCTTTTGAATACGCAAT
>NZ_JAWRWI010000436.1:0-270 GCF_046535585.1 Bacillus sp. SIMBA_005
CTTGAATAAATAAAAATACAAAAATTGAAATCATTGTTGCAGCGATAATTTTTGAAATCGTCAATTTATTTCTTCCGAATTTTGTAGATAATAATAATTGGTTGGTATTTCTCGAAGTATCACTGGAGAAAATGAGAGAACATATTAATATTACAATCATGCTAGTAAGAATGAATAACTGACCGGTTACTTTAAAAAGGTCATACCATGTAACATAACTTCCAAACTTTAAAGGAGTTGCGAATGAAGTAAACCCTATTTCATTTATCG
>NZ_JAWRWI010000437.1:0-270 GCF_046535585.1 Bacillus sp. SIMBA_005
TGGTGCGCACCTGTTCCCGCTGTCGGGTCCGCCGTCGCACCGCGCCGACTTCTCGAAGCGGATCGTCGACTGGGTGGAGCAGTACGCCCCGCCCGCCGGAACGCGCATCCGTCCGCGGCTGGACGCGACCCGCTGGCAGCAGCGGCTCAGCACCCTGGCCGAGGCGCACCACGTCCCCGGCGCCACGCTCGGCATCCTGCGCCTCGGCGAGGAGCCGGTGTTCGCGCACCACGGCATCCTCAACATCCGCACGGGCATCGAGACGACCGA
>NZ_JAWRWI010000438.1:0-270 GCF_046535585.1 Bacillus sp. SIMBA_005
GAAGCCGACCTGACGGCCCTGAAGCAGGTGCAGGCGATCACCGTCACTCTTTCGGGAAATGAGTTTATGCTCTCTGTTAAAACGCTTGAACGGACATTAAACAAACAAATGGTGCTTCCTTTTTATCTGAATGACAAACATATTTTCACTGATTTCACCAACCATATTCTGACCGTCTCCATGAACAAGGAGCCTAATGAGACTCCTGCCTCATTTTCCTTTCAATTTCCCCTATAACATAAAAAAGCCGCTTTCATCCCTCAATGGAAG
>NZ_JAWRWI010000439.1:0-270 GCF_046535585.1 Bacillus sp. SIMBA_005
GGGTTTTACCGCTAAGGACCACGTGGCGGTGTCCAGTATGGCTTCTCCGGTTCTTTATATTTTTAGTTTTTTGGGAGGCAGTTTTATTCCTAAGAACGGACTGCCTGATAGCTTGAGGGTTGTCCAAGAGATCATACCGAACGGTAAGGCAATAAACTCTTATTTAAAAGTCAAACAGAATATTGGCCTTAGCGGCATGTATATTGATTTGCTTGAGCTAATTGGTATTGGTCTCATCTTTGTCTTTATTAATATTATGGTATTCAACAG
>NZ_JAWRWI010000440.1:0-270 GCF_046535585.1 Bacillus sp. SIMBA_005
GTTCCAGTTATTTTTGTGAGGGATCTTGATGTAGCTGAAGGACAGGGAGATGGATTTCAAATTCACAATGAAATTACTGTACCTACTGAAGCAAAGATCTTTGATAAATCTGCAACAAATTCCTTTTATGGGACAGGACTGCTTGAACATTTAACAACACAGCATATTGAACATATTGTAATGATGGGCTGTGAAACACAGCACTGTATAGATAGTGCTGTTAGAACAGCAACAATCAGTGGTTTTGATGTAACGTTAGTGGGCGATGGG
>NZ_JAWRWI010000441.1:0-270 GCF_046535585.1 Bacillus sp. SIMBA_005
GGGTGGCGAACGATGTTACGCCTCCGGGAAAACGTCACGCTGAATATATGACCACGCTCACCCGCATGATTCCCGCGCCGCTGCTGGGAGAGATCCCCTGGCTTGCAGAAAATCCAGAAAATGCGGCAACCGGAAAGTACATAAACCTTGCCTTGTTGTAGCCATTCTGTATTTGGTTAAATTGCGAGCGAGAACGCGTCTTCGATTGACTGCAATTTAACCAATTAAATTCTAAAATAATCACGAAAAAAATTTTACTTCCGCCTCATG
>NZ_JAWRWI010000442.1:0-270 GCF_046535585.1 Bacillus sp. SIMBA_005
TCCGAAAGACGATATTGACGAGCTGACGGCTAAATATGACAGCAATCAAAGCAGTGTCGACGATGAGTTGGCGGCGCTTAAGCAGAAAATGCTTTTCAGTAAAGATCAATAGACAGCGGGCTGCAGCTTTGTCCGATATAAAGAGAAAGTGAGAGAAACAGAATGATCATTTCTTATAAATGCCCGAACTGCGGCGATGATATGGTCTTTGACAGTTCATCCGGCATGCTGACATGTCACAGCTGCGGGCGGCAGGATCAGATTGAAAGC
>NZ_JAWRWI010000443.1:0-270 GCF_046535585.1 Bacillus sp. SIMBA_005
GCCGCTCAGCGGCGCCAACAGCTATTCGGTCACTTTTGCCGCGGGTCAGGAGCCGCCTGTCAACGGCTTCTGGTCGCTCACCCTTTACAACGACAAGCACCTGTTCCACCCCAACCCGCTCAATCGCTACTCGCTGGGCACCAAGAACAAGGATCTCAAGCGTAACGAGGATGGCTCGCTGACCCTCTACATTGGCGTCAAGTCACCCGGTCAGGACAAGGAGGCCAACTGGCTGCCGGCGCCGGAGGGGGACTTCTCGCTCTATATCCG
>NZ_JAWRWI010000444.1:0-270 GCF_046535585.1 Bacillus sp. SIMBA_005
GTGACTGACCGGTCCATTCAATAGCAAATCCGGCAGGCAGCGTGGAGGCGATTTTTTCCATTTCAGCCATCGCATCCCCGCTTGAATAACCCCAGTTTGGCCAGCCGGTAACGCGGAATGCCGGATAGCCCTGATAACGGATAAGCTGAACCGGCGACTGTTGCCAGAGGGGACGAACAAACTCCGAAAGCTGCACCATACCGCCATTTTTATTGCGCACGTTCAGCTTAAGGATGTCATTCAGCTGCATACGTGACGACGCCTCAGCCT
>NZ_JAWRWI010000445.1:0-270 GCF_046535585.1 Bacillus sp. SIMBA_005
GCACTCCATGGGCGGCCGGGTGGCGCAGTGGCTGGCCGCCGACCATCCCGAGCGGGTGCGCCGGCTCACCCTGATCGCCACCACCTCCGGCGACCGGAGCGCCGCACGTCTCGACCCGTCGGCGGTCGCCGACCTGCTGAGCGGCGACAGGGAGCGGATGCTCCCGCTGTTCTTCGACGACGCCTGGGCGTCCTCCCACCCGGCGGAGGTCGACGGCTTCTTCACGCGCGTCGCCTCCCGGCCCGCGCTGCGCGGGCACTTCGCCGCGAG
>NZ_JAWRWI010000446.1:0-270 GCF_046535585.1 Bacillus sp. SIMBA_005
CTGCACACATTTCATCGTCGGCCGTGATCATGCAGGTGTAGGTGACTATTACGGAACATACGAAGCACAGGAGCTGTTTGACACATTTAAACCTGAAGAACTCGGGATTACGCCGCTGAAATTTGAGCACAGCTTCTTCTGTAAAAAATGCGGAAATATGGGAACAGCGAAAACATGCCCTCATGGCAGAGAGCATCACGTCATTTTATCAGGCACTAAGGTAAGAGGTATGCTGAGAGACGGTGTGCTGCCGCCTGCTGAATTCAGTCG
>NZ_JAWRWI010000447.1:0-270 GCF_046535585.1 Bacillus sp. SIMBA_005
GAAGTGCTTACTCGTACTCGTGCTACTTCTGCTCGTCGCGAAAACGGCCTGTGGATTGTGGAAGCGGAAGATATCGATACCGGCAAAAAATATAGCTGGCAAGCGCGCGGCCTGGTTAACGCCACCGGCCCGTGGGTGAAACAGTTCTTCGACGACGGGATGCATCTGCCTTCGCCTTATGGCATTCGCCTGATCAAAGGCAGCCATATTGTGGTGCCGCGCGTGCATACCCAGAAGCAAGCCTACATTCTGCAAAACGAAGATAAACGT
>NZ_JAWRWI010000448.1:0-270 GCF_046535585.1 Bacillus sp. SIMBA_005
GTCGGCTTCGTCTTCCAGGCGTACAACCTGCTCCCCGCCCTGAACGTCGAGGAGAACATCACGCTGCCCCTGCGGCTCTCCGGCAAGCGGCTCGACCCGGGGTGGCTCGACTTCCTGCTCGACGCGGTCGGGCTCCGCGATCGGCGGCTCCGCCGTCCGTCCGAGCTCTCCGGCGGCCAGCAGCAGCGCGTCGCGATCGCCCGCGCTCTGGTGCGCAGGCCCGTGCTGATCCTCGCCGACGAGCCCACCGGTGCGCTCGACATCGACACC
>NZ_JAWRWI010000449.1:0-269 GCF_046535585.1 Bacillus sp. SIMBA_005
GACGAGTGCGGCGAGGTCTCGACCGGCCTGCTCGGCGAGCGCTGCTCGGAAGCGGACGGGGGCGTGCTCAACGACGTCAACCTGCTCGTGCATGTCTCCGCCGAGCCGCGGAACGTCACCGTCGTGTCCTTCCCCCGCGACCTCATGATGTCGACGCCGGAGTGCACCCTGGCGGATGGATCGGTCGCCTCGGCCACCGACTACTCCGCCATCAACGAGATCTACCAGCGCGCCGGCCTCTCCTGCGTCGCGAAGAGCGTCACCGACCT
>NZ_JAWRWI010000450.1:0-269 GCF_046535585.1 Bacillus sp. SIMBA_005
TGTCTGTTCGGCGCCTGTTCGACATCAATGGAAACGATTGCCGTCGCATCCGCGCTCATTGACGGCGGTTTTGCGAACCGGGCGATCGCAGCCACGAGCAGCCATAACGCGACGGCAGAACGACAATTCCGCAATCCGACGGAGTATGGCGGGCAAAAACCGGATACCGCCACTTCAACGGTCACGGGGGGCGGGGCGGTCATCATCAGCCAAAACCCTTCTGATATCAAGATTACAAGCGCAACAGTGGGAAAAGTAAGCGACCTCGG
>NZ_JAWRWI010000451.1:0-269 GCF_046535585.1 Bacillus sp. SIMBA_005
CGAGCACGAGGAACGAAGCCTGCGGCTCTTCCCACGCGTAGGTCTCGGGGCCGAAGACATGGCGATAGGAGGCGGTCGACGCGGGGTCGCCGGATGCATCGAAATCGAGGTCGTGGTTGCCGGGCGCGTGCAGCCACGGCGTGTCGAGCCGCGCAGTCGCCGCGTTGATCGCGGCGTACAGCGCCGGATCGTCGTTGGTCACGTCACCCAGCGTCAGCCCCAGCCGTGCGCGCGGACCGCCCGCGGCCGCGGCGACGATGGCGCGGTCG
>NZ_JAWRWI010000452.1:0-269 GCF_046535585.1 Bacillus sp. SIMBA_005
GCCGCGCTTCGAGCACATAGGCAAAGCGCGCCGGCGCGCCATGACGGCGCCCGGCGAGATCGACGCGACGGAAGCGGCACGCGCCGAGGCGCGCGACGACTCTGCCGTGCGCGTCGATGAATTCGAACGACGCGACGATCGAATGCGGGCTGCGACGATGAATGCGCGCCAGCACGCGGCGAATCGCTTCACCGCTCAGGAAATCCACACGGCCGATCTGGTCCGGTACGAATGCCTCATGCGCATCGTCCGGCGCGGCGCCGGCCTGC
>NZ_JAWRWI010000453.1:0-269 GCF_046535585.1 Bacillus sp. SIMBA_005
CAGCGAATCCGAGCCGGCGACGTCCCGGGTCAGTGACGTGGTCATTGTGCCTCCGTGGGGGAATCCATAATCTATAGATCTTTTTAGGCGAGTCATGTTTCCTACCGCCTCTAGCTGCGTTACCGTCGCATTACAGTTGTTTCGGTCGGCATGCGCAGACCGCGCAGACAGAGGAGGGCGTATGTCGACGCAGGGAGCGCGACCGGTACAGACAACGCACGAATGGGTACGCGACGGCATCCGCCGCGCGATCGTCGACGGGACGTACT
>NZ_JAWRWI010000454.1:0-269 GCF_046535585.1 Bacillus sp. SIMBA_005
GGCCGCCGGTCTCCCGCAGCAGCCGGGTGACATCGTGCGGATGCTGTCCGAAGTACCACGCATGCCGTTTGCCTCGGGCCGGCACCATGACGGCCGCGAACCAGAGCTGTCCGCCTTCTTCGTAGGCGCAGATGTCGACTGGCAGCGCGTCGTGGGCGGCGATTCGGCGTCCCAGGTCCGACGCGGACAACCCGAAGTACCACCAGTAGCCCTGGCCGTGGGCGCGACGCATCGCGACGGCCATCCGCATCCCGCCTGCGCTTTGATAG
>NZ_JAWRWI010000455.1:0-269 GCF_046535585.1 Bacillus sp. SIMBA_005
GCGCTGCGTTCGTGCGACGGGGCACCGCGGCATCGACCGTGACGACCATGCTCGCCGCGGTCTCGCACACCGTCGCGGGCGGACCGGCACCCGCACCCTCGATCGTGCTCGGCATGATCGTGCTGCTCATCGCGCCGTCTGCGCTTTTACTCCGTGCGCCCCTGCCGAGACGCCTTCAGGCGCGCGGCATCGGCCGCATCGCTCTCACGACGATCGTCGCGCAGCTCGCGTTCCACACCGCGTTCTCGGCGCTCGGTGAGCCCGTCGAG
>NZ_JAWRWI010000456.1:0-269 GCF_046535585.1 Bacillus sp. SIMBA_005
GCCCGCTTTTTTGCCCAGAGCTTACGCTGCGCTGATCAACTGTCTCGTCATCACTATCCCGCTCCTCGCAGTCTGTCGCTGGATCAGGTTTTTGCCGGATCGTGACGATTGTAGATCGCGCCCGGTCGGGTCATAATCACCCATGCGACGCGTGCAATTTTGGCAGCAAGAGCGACCGCCGCCTTGTTATTGTGCATCCTGGCCTGAAGCCCGTCCAGCCACACGCCGAGCCGGTCTCTCGTTCGATCAAGATGGAGAAGGCATGTTCG
>NZ_JAWRWI010000457.1:0-269 GCF_046535585.1 Bacillus sp. SIMBA_005
GCCGTCGTGCGCGCGCTCTGGGCTGGGCGTCGGGGGTCGTCGCTGTCGCGACGGCCGCGGTCGTCGCCTTCGCGATGATCACGCCGCAAGTGGCCGCGGTCGCGGGCACGCCCGCTCCGCTGGACTTCGAGGGGGAGTCCACGGTGGCCGACATCGTCGAGGAGGCGCACACCGCCCTCGCCACGTCGGAGGGCCCTTCCGAGGCGGTGCGAACGGTCCGGACGGCGTCGTGGGGCTTCGCGGTCGAGGTCGGCAAGAAGGAGACGAAG
>NZ_JAWRWI010000458.1:0-269 GCF_046535585.1 Bacillus sp. SIMBA_005
CGCAGGAATCCGGATCGCGAGGGAAGGTCGGCGCGTTCCAATGGATGACTCCGCGCGCAGCCGACGCGTGGCCTGACCGCGGTGGCGCCGCGAGATGGGGCCGCGAATCGTCGAGCACCCACAGCCCCTTGCGAGCGGCGAGCGTCACGCAGCTGAGCACGACCCCCCGTCGTGCCGCGGCCACCAGCATCCCATCGGCTCCGCGCAACGCGACCCACCCCCGGCACACCGAGAAGATCAGCCCTCGTTCTCGTGCTCGACGCAGATCG
>NZ_JAWRWI010000459.1:0-269 GCF_046535585.1 Bacillus sp. SIMBA_005
GTTGCGTCATGCGGAGAACTCTAGTGGGGCCGGAGCGAAAGATGCGCCGGTGGAAAAGTCGAACTACAACCCTTGCGGGCGGCAGGAACCCTAAAGCTTATACCAAGCAAGTTGCGAAACGCCATCCGTGGCACGTACAACTTTTTCTTAACGCGCTGAGAGGATGCGCTCCGCATCGACGTTCGAACGCAGGCCCTTGTCGATGGCCTGGCGCGCTGCAGCCTGCGCTTCGGCGGTGCGACCTTCCTGATGCAGGATCTTCGCGAGAT
>NZ_JAWRWI010000460.1:0-269 GCF_046535585.1 Bacillus sp. SIMBA_005
GAAGGCGCTCAAGGCGTTCCGGACCGAGATCGACGCCGTGTGGCGGCCGGAACCCGACGACCGCGATCCGATGTGGCGCGCCGCCAACGGCCGTCTGCCCGACGCGTGGTTGCCGGCGATCGAGGTGCTCGGCGACGACACCCGCGCCCTGTTCAACTGGGTGCACGCGGCGCAGACCCTGGTCGCCCGCAGCAAGCAGGACGATCCCGCGCGCGAGCGCCTGCAGCGCAGCCTCGGCATGGCGCTGGAGATGGTCGAGCAGCAGCACG
>NZ_JAWRWI010000461.1:0-269 GCF_046535585.1 Bacillus sp. SIMBA_005
ATTGTGTATTTACTCGGGGTCTGAATTACATTTAATAGTGTTAATCCGGCTTTTTCAATCAATTGTTCAAACTCGGTTTTCTTTCTGACTCTGCCGCCTGCAGAGCATACTAAAAATAATAAATCACGAAAAGCTTCTTCAGGGGACAGCCTGTCTGCTTCAGGCACATTTTCAACTATAATCAGCTTGGAATGATCAGACATGGCACCGGCTATATTTTCAAGAATAGCAACCACATGCTCATCATCCCAATCGTTTAACACTTTGCT
>NZ_JAWRWI010000462.1:0-269 GCF_046535585.1 Bacillus sp. SIMBA_005
CTATGACTTCTACTACTCATACTTATTGCAGCAACATATCAATTCATCACCTACTCTATGTCAAGCCTACTAGTATCGATACTAACATCATCGCCATCATGTTTCCATTCTTTTGGATTATGAAACTCATCTTGAATTCAATCTTAATGTTGATAACTAAACCCGAATATCAATATGATTGCTCACCAACTATATAAACTCAAAAACACTCATCCACTAGGAGATTATCAGAAATAGTCAATCGTTACCTCTTAGCCTCAATGCTTATG
>NZ_JAWRWI010000463.1:0-269 GCF_046535585.1 Bacillus sp. SIMBA_005
GCGGCGATGGCGTGGCTCACGGGACAGGCGGCGCAGGTGCTGGGCGGCGCCGAACCCGATTATTGATCGGGGTCAGTCGGCCGCCGCGTCGTCGCTCTTCTCTGCGCTGATGTTTTTTTCCGCGTCGCGGTCGCGCATCGCCTCGAGCTGGTCGAGCAGCGCTTCGCCGCCGCCGCCGTCATGCGGATCGAACGCGACGATCCGGGCGAGGTTGATCGCCCGGTCGAACTCGCCGCCGTTGGCGAGCGCGAAGGCGTAGTTCATGCGCG
>NZ_JAWRWI010000464.1:0-269 GCF_046535585.1 Bacillus sp. SIMBA_005
CCGCCCGCAGCACGCCCAGCGCGACGTGCGCGATGTCCTGGCACACCCCGGATCGCGCGGCCCACGCCTCGCGCGCCGTGGAGTTCACGCCGGTCACGCCGCTCTGGTAGTCCATGGCTCCGCCGACCGTCCGGCAGATCTCGAAGGCGGTGTCGTCGACGCCGCCTCCCTCGGCTCTGATCCGCAGGGCGAGCTCGCGCATCTCGTCGTCGGGCATGGTCGCCGGTGTCTGCGTGACGCACTCGGCGAGCGAGAGTGACGACGGGATG
>NZ_JAWRWI010000465.1:0-269 GCF_046535585.1 Bacillus sp. SIMBA_005
TTCGATGCGCGTCGCTACGTCACCGACAACGGCAGCCTCGTGCACGGCAGCCGCGACGGCAACCAGTGGTTCGCCTCGCTCTCCACCGGTTACCGGTTCCAGGCCGACGCCACGCAGCTGACGCCGTACGGCCGGCTGGACATGGCGCGCGCCTCGCTGGACGGGTACGCCGAGACCGGCGATGCGGTCTACGCGCTGGGCTACCAGTCGCAGACGATCCGGACCTCGACGGCCACGCTGGGCCTGCTGGGGCAGTGGACGGTCAAGCG
>NZ_JAWRWI010000466.1:0-269 GCF_046535585.1 Bacillus sp. SIMBA_005
CTCCATTAAATATAGATGTTCCAGTTATTGCTACTGATTTAGCTATTCAAGTTGGAGAAAAAACATACAATGCATTAATTGCTAACACTAAAGTTACTGAATTCTTTAATGTAACTCAAGGTGGTACTAAGGATATTGTAATTTTAACTGCTAAAACTCCAGCTGCAGATGATTTAACAATGGCAGTAGCTCTAGCAAATAACCTTCCAACTACAGCAGCTGTTAACACTTCTGGTGTGGCTCCTGTTAAAGAACTAGTAAATGTTACT
>NZ_JAWRWI010000467.1:0-269 GCF_046535585.1 Bacillus sp. SIMBA_005
TCTTCACTAAGCACAATCGCGTCTTCAATCGCCATCGCCGCTCCCTGCGCCAATGTCGGCGCTCCCGCATGGACGGCATCCCCGCCCAGAACGACGCGGCCTCTGTGCCACGGTTCTTTGACCGCCATCTGCTCAATCTTATGAAACAAAACGGGATATTCATTTGACATATTCTCTGTCACAAACTTCACTCCCGGAATTCCGCGCAGCAAGTCTCTCACCCGTTCAAAACGTGTGTCCTCGTCATCCCTGAAGTCAGCGTCATACGG
>NZ_JAWRWI010000468.1:0-269 GCF_046535585.1 Bacillus sp. SIMBA_005
GATATTAGTTCAAATTCGGTTTTAACTGAAATATCATGTGAGAATAATTTGCTTTCAACTTTAAATCTTAAGAATGGGAATAATACTAATTTCACTACTTATGATTTTAGAAATAATCCTAATATGCCTTGTATTGAAGTAGATAATGCATCTTATTCTTTGGCAAACTGGTCTTCTAAAAAAGATGCTGCAACAACTTATAATGTATATTGCGGGCCTTTTACCACTATTCCGGATTCTAATTTTGAAGATAAATTAATTGCTTTAGG
>NZ_JAWRWI010000469.1:0-269 GCF_046535585.1 Bacillus sp. SIMBA_005
TGCCAAAATGCCGAGCACAAGCACAAACGTACCAATGACTTCACTTATCATATTCCCAAATGTATGAGGAATACTCGGGCCGGTCGAGAAAACGCCCAGTTTAGCGGCCGGATCATCCGTCGCCTTCCAATGCGGCAGATAATGAAGGTACACAACAACCGCACCGATCATTGCTCCGATCATCTGTCCCGCAATATAAACAGGGACGTCTTTCCAAGGAAAGCTGCCTTCAAGCGCAAGGCCTATCGTTAAAGCCGGATTCAAGTGAG
>NZ_JAWRWI010000470.1:0-269 GCF_046535585.1 Bacillus sp. SIMBA_005
GTGTGAGCGGCGGGGTCCGCTCCTGATCCGACGATTCGCTTTCACAACCACCACACGAAGGACGGCTCACCGCTCGACGAAGGCGGCGCCGCCGCAAAGGCGATCAGGGCCAGCCTCAGACCTTCGAGCCCATGCCGGTTCCGAGGGAAGCGCCTGTGGTGGCTGAAGACGACTCCGCCGTGCTCAGGGATGCGATGCATGGCGAGCGCGAAGGTATTCACATCCTCGGTGATCACGAGCCGATGCTCATCGGTGGCGACCTGGAGGAC
>NZ_JAWRWI010000471.1:0-269 GCF_046535585.1 Bacillus sp. SIMBA_005
ATTACATTGATAGAGAAAGGAGTGAAGTTTGTGGTAAATATCGTGAAGTCAACTGAGTACTGTGATATCTTGAAACAAGTTAAAGTTCAGGATGGAGAAAATGTGTATGCAATTGAAGAAATTTATGTAAAAGCCCTTAAAAGAATTGAAGTTCGTTTCGCTTGGTATAAAATAAATGAAAATGGTGTATTAAGATATATTAAAAATGCATTAGATTTAGAAAAAGAAAGTTTGTTTGAATTGTTGAAAATGTCTATTGATGAAGGGAT
>NZ_JAWRWI010000472.1:0-269 GCF_046535585.1 Bacillus sp. SIMBA_005
TTTAAAAATGAACCGGAATCTTCAAAACCAGTTGCCATACGTGATGTCGCGGATTTATGGCTAAAACTCAAAAAGCCTGACTGGGCAAACAGTTCGTATGTGACAACAGAGCGACGGGTTCGCGTCACGCTCGACAACATTGGCAACAGCAGGGACATAAAGTCGATCATGCAGAAGGACCTGCTTAACCTGCGTATCGAGCTGCTAAACGGGAGCTATTTCACTGGCAGAGGAATGAATATACAGAAGAAAGGAAGAACGGCCGCTAC
>NZ_JAWRWI010000473.1:0-269 GCF_046535585.1 Bacillus sp. SIMBA_005
GGGAAGTTAACCCCTGCACAATCTCGCAATGCTGCGAGAAACGAATTATATTTAGTCGAAGGTGATTCTGCTGGCGGTTCAGCGAAACAAGGGCGAGATCGTACGTTTCAGGCGATTTTACCGTTGCGCGGTAAAGTCATTAATACCGAAAAAGCGAAGCTCCAAGATATTATGAAAAACGAGGAGATTTCCACGATTATTCATGCTATTGGTGCAGGAGTTGGAGCGGATTTCTCAGTAGAAGATTCAGCCTACGATAAAGTTGTCAT
>NZ_JAWRWI010000474.1:0-268 GCF_046535585.1 Bacillus sp. SIMBA_005
TGATTAACCGCTCTCTTACTTGAAGCGCTTTATATGCGATATCGCGAAGCGACCTCGAGACGCGGATCGGATTGTTATCCCGCAAATATCTGCGGATTTCTCCGATGATCATCGGTACAGCGTATGTTGAAAACTTAACATTATGGCTTAGGTCAAAATTATCAATGGATTTCATTAGTCCGATGCAGCCGACCTGAAATAAGTCATCAACATACTCTCCTCTGTTGTTAAACCTCTGAATGACGCTTAAGACAAGGCGCAGGTTGCC
>NZ_JAWRWI010000475.1:0-268 GCF_046535585.1 Bacillus sp. SIMBA_005
TTTTAGTGGATTTGTTTTCACGAAAGAAGACTTGATAAATAAATTAAGTTGGATTGTGTTGTTACTCACAATAATTTTAATCGTTGTTGTACTGAAAAGTCATATTCAGAAGTCATTAAAGATATTGATCAATTTACTGTTAGTTGTCTTAATACTATTTGTTTCTACGAATTATATATATATGGAATCTAAAATAAATCCAACACTATTCAACCAACGGAATGCTGATGAACTAAATTATTATGCAGAAAATAGATATAAACCAATG
>NZ_JAWRWI010000476.1:0-268 GCF_046535585.1 Bacillus sp. SIMBA_005
TAGTAAGGAGTTGACATGGCATTAGTGGCATGTGTATAACTACACAATTATTTGGGATTCAGAGAGCATGTAATGAACGGAAGAGATAATTATTTATCACTTTTATTATTGTACGGTGTTCTTGTGGCATTAAGTTCAGTCAATTTTGGTCTAACTGTTTTCTTTTTGTTTTCATCACCTCTCCATATTATCAACAAACACGAAAAGGATTTTAATGAAAATAAAATGATTAGCGTATGTATCTCTAATTTTCAAAATGAATGAATAG
>NZ_JAWRWI010000477.1:0-268 GCF_046535585.1 Bacillus sp. SIMBA_005
GGAGTGATTGCTCGTGAGTAAACGTTATTTTGTCACCGGAACGGATACCGAAGTGGGGAAAACTGTCGCCAGTTGTGCACTTTTACAAGCCGCAAAGGCAGCAGGCTACCGGACGGCAGGTTATAAACCGGTCGCCTCTGGCAGCGAAAAGACCCCGGAAGGTTTACGCAATAGCGACGCGCTGGCGTTACAGCGCAACAGCAGCCTGCAGCTGGATTACGCAACAGTAAATCCTTACACCTTCGCAGAACCCACTTCGCCGCACATC
>NZ_JAWRWI010000478.1:0-268 GCF_046535585.1 Bacillus sp. SIMBA_005
GGGATCCTCCCCAAGGAGAGCCGCTCTATGGTTGACGAAGCTCCGCGCGTCCTCGTCGTCGATGACGACCCCGACGTCGCTCTGCTCGTGAAGACGGTGCTCGAGCGGCGCGCGGGCTGCATCGTCGACATCGCGCAGGACGGCCGCGTCGCGATCGAGCGGATGGCGGAGGTGCGCCCCGACGTCGTCGTCACCGACATCGAGATGCCGGGGCTGAGCGGTCTGGAGCTGCTCGCGGAGCTGCGGCGCACGAGCCCGAACGTCCCCG
>NZ_JAWRWI010000479.1:0-268 GCF_046535585.1 Bacillus sp. SIMBA_005
GATGAAGTGGTCGGTGCCGGGCGGCACGAACGGGTCGCAGTCGGGGTCGCCGTCGGCGCACACGTACGGCGGGGCGTCCGGGGTGAGGACATTGGCGAGGATGTTGTCGCCGCGGTCGCCGTCCGGCAGCACCGTCACCTGGTAGGTCACCGTGACGACGGTGCCGGCGGGAAGCGAGCCCTCGATGCGGATCTGCTCCGCGTCCGCATCGAATATCGGCGTGATGCCGGCGACATCCGCGGTCGGGCCTGCTGTGAGCGCGGCATCG
>NZ_JAWRWI010000480.1:0-268 GCF_046535585.1 Bacillus sp. SIMBA_005
GGAGACCGACCTGCTCGACAATGCCGCTGTAGCCGGCAACCGTAATATAATCACCGACGTCGATCTGTTTTTCCAAAAGGATAAAAAATCCGGTGACGATGTCACTGACAAGCCCTTGAGCCCCGAAGCCGACGGCGAGACCGACCACGCCGGCGCCGGCAATGAGAGCGCTCGGATTGTAGTGAAATAAATCCAAAATCATTACGATAAAAACGAAAATCAGGATGTATCCATACACATTAAGCGCGAGGCTTCGCAAAGTATAAGC
>NZ_JAWRWI010000481.1:0-268 GCF_046535585.1 Bacillus sp. SIMBA_005
TTTCACAATATGTGCGACTTCGATTTATGGTATAGGCTATGTCCACTCCATTAAAAAATCAGCATTTTCCTTAAATAGATGAAAAATAGATCAGGTACGGCGTTCGACTCATACCAAATAACAGCCGGAAGAATATGAATAACGTGAGTTCACTATCGAATAGGAGGTGTGTGTAATGAGCTCTGAAAATGCACAGTTAAAAAAGGATTTAATTAAAGCCGTTTTAAGCCCTTTATTTCCAGCTGCAACAGAAGGAGGAGAAAATATG
>NZ_JAWRWI010000482.1:0-268 GCF_046535585.1 Bacillus sp. SIMBA_005
CTTTACCTGTCAGCTCTTTTGTCATGCGCTCTCCCATGGCGTAGCCGACAATTTCGCACGTATAAACATCTTTGATGCCAGCGAGGTACAACCATCCCTCCTGTGTGGCAACATACGTCAGGTCCGCCACCCAGACCTGATTTGGTGCTGTAGGAGCGAACGTCTGGTTCAGCAGATTTGGCGCAACTGGCAGATTGTGGTTCGAGTTCGTAGTCGCTCTGAACTTGCGTTTCTGCTTACAGCGTAGCCTTAGCTCCTTACGAAGACG
>NZ_JAWRWI010000483.1:0-268 GCF_046535585.1 Bacillus sp. SIMBA_005
GAACAACAACCCGTGGGTGGGCGACTCGTCGGCCCAGCGCCTGGGGTACGCCAACGCGCTCTTCGAGCCCCTCGCGATCACGAACTCGGTCGATCCCACCGCTGACCCGGTTCCCTGGCTCGCGTCGGAGTTCGAATGGTCCGAGGACTACACCTCGGTCGCTATCACCGCCCGCGATGGCGTGACCTGGAGCGATGGCGAGAGCTTCACCGCCGACGACATCGCCTTCACCTTCCAGCTGATCAAGGACAACCCGGCGTTCGACACG
>NZ_JAWRWI010000484.1:0-268 GCF_046535585.1 Bacillus sp. SIMBA_005
GATTTTGTCGTCATTAAAGCCGTTGAGGACGGAGTGAATGTGATCGGCCTGACAAGAGGAACAGACACAAAGTTTCACCATTCCGAAAAACTCGACAAGGGAGAAGTGATCATCGCTCAGTTTACAGAGCATACTTCTGCCATTAAAGTCAGAGGAGAGGCACTGATTCAAACCGCGTACGGAGAAATGAAAAGCGAAAAAAAATAAGCTGGCTGTCCCCGCTGTTAAAAGCAAATGCTCGCAAACAGCGGGAGGATACAGCCAATTT
>NZ_JAWRWI010000485.1:0-268 GCF_046535585.1 Bacillus sp. SIMBA_005
CTGTAAATGTAAGCGGACTTATTAAAGGAGCTTATATGATTCAGATAGGGGAAATCACTAAGAGATTCATCAAAAACTAATTACTTTGCTCAATTTAACCCTTGAGATAAAGGCTGTCCGGAAACGGGCAGTCTTTTTTTATTTTAAAAGTAAATGATCTGCAAGTATATCTTACAGATCATTATCATTATTGAAATTAAATTATTTTAGGAATAAAAAGAAATGAAGAGGAAATTACCAATCATTTCATAAGATTTCATTGTGTTAT
>NZ_JAWRWI010000486.1:0-268 GCF_046535585.1 Bacillus sp. SIMBA_005
CCAATAACACCGGCCTTGGCGATGGCATCGCATCGGATGGTGACGGTGGATCCGTGGATATTCCGGGAAAGAACATCCAGATCGTAAACATCTCGGATGTGGCCGGGACCCCAATCGGGAATATCAGTTTTTTCGACAATTCCTTCTATGTCAGTGCCGATCCGACGTACTCGGGATTGACCTACGACGCGCCCGACGGCGCGAAGGGCATGGCAATCCGGTCCGATGGTGCGGAGTTCCGACTTGTCTCGTTCCGGTATTACAACTG
>NZ_JAWRWI010000487.1:0-268 GCF_046535585.1 Bacillus sp. SIMBA_005
AGGGTCGTAGCCTTCCTCTGCAATTTTATTGAGTGCTGCATCTGTTAACTCTAACGTAATATCTTGTTCTTGCAGACGTTTTGTTAGCGTATTGGCCATCATTGAAATGATTTCTTTTAAGTGTTCTTTTTCTAATGAATGGAACACAATCATTTCGTCGATACGGTTTAGGAATTCAGGACGGAATGCTTTTTTCAATTCTTCAAGCATTGTGCCCTTCATATCTTTATGTTTCGACTCTGAGCTTCCTAAGCTGAAGCCAAGATTT
>NZ_JAWRWI010000488.1:0-268 GCF_046535585.1 Bacillus sp. SIMBA_005
GGGGCATTCTCTGCCCTACCGCGTGTTCAACAAAGATCAGCGTGTGACCCATGCAGCAATTACCGGGAACAAGCGGCTGAGTGATGTTTTGGCTTATATCAAAGCACAGCAGGACCAACCGGTGGCAGCGAACGTGAAGACCAACAGCGCCAAAAATGGTTACAAGCAACGCGGTGGTAAGCCAGGGCGACGCACGGATTTTATGAATGATCCTGCGGTTAATGCGCGGCGACAAAAGGCGCTGTCGCGTCAGCATTCCAGTGAGCAG
>NZ_JAWRWI010000489.1:0-268 GCF_046535585.1 Bacillus sp. SIMBA_005
GTCTGGAATTATGATTTTGCCGGAGATACGAGAATTGTTGATGTGCACATCAGCCATCTTCGCGACAAAAGTGAAAACAATACCAAAAAACCGATCTACATTAAAACGATTAGGGGATTGGGGTATAAACTGGAGGAGCCAAAAATGAATGAATAAAGTCCGTGTGCGTCTGTTCGCTTTACTCGTTGTATGTATCATATTGGTTTTCAGTGTTCTCGGCCTTTTTTTACAGCAGCTTATTTCTTCATCCGCTGAAGAAAGAACGGCG
>NZ_JAWRWI010000490.1:0-268 GCF_046535585.1 Bacillus sp. SIMBA_005
GTGCGCTGCGACAGATCGTGGTTGCCGGCGGCGATTTCCGACGATGCCGTGCCGATCGCGCCCGAGGCGTCCTGGATGCGCGAGACGATGCCGGTCAGCTGGGCGACGGTCGCGTTGGCGTCGTCGCGCATCGCGGCGAACACACCGTGGAAGTCCCCGTCCATGCGCGCGGTCAGGTCGCCGCGGGCGATGGCCTGCAGCACGCCGGACACGCTGGCGAGGTTGCCGTCCGCGGTCCGCATCAGGCGGTTGAGGCCGTCGACCATGT
>NZ_JAWRWI010000491.1:0-268 GCF_046535585.1 Bacillus sp. SIMBA_005
TACCGCCGGCTGCTCCTAAGAGGTGGCCTGTCATCGATTTTGTAGAGCTTACCGCAAGTTTATGCGCATGCTCGCCAAAAACGGTCTTAATCGCCATTGTTTCGTATTTGTCGTTGTAATACGTGCTTGTCCCGTGAGCATTGATGTAATCAATTTCTTCAGGTGCAATGCCTGCATCTTTAATGGCTTCTTGCATCGCTCTCGCTCCGCCTTCACCGTCTTGGGCCGGCGCTGTGATATGATAAGCGTCTCCGGTTGAGCCGTAGCC
>NZ_JAWRWI010000492.1:0-268 GCF_046535585.1 Bacillus sp. SIMBA_005
CTAGTGGTAGCGCTGGCTTAACGGCATTTTTAAATAGCGTTGTTTTTTCAATATTTACAGCAGTTATTACAGCGATAATTGGTTTATTTATTGCCCTTTATATTAAAAAAGGAGAAACGAAAAAACAACAACTATTAGATTTCTTTAGTCTAATGCCGAATATTATTCCTGGTATCGTCTTTGTTGTCGGCTTAATTATGTTTTGGAATGCCCCATGGTTACCAGCAACCATTTACAATACAAAGGCGATGGTTGTTGTAACTTATTG
>NZ_JAWRWI010000493.1:0-268 GCF_046535585.1 Bacillus sp. SIMBA_005
GCGCTCGGGTTTATTGTGAAAGAACTCGTGTTTTTAGTATCATACGTGAAAAAGAATGCCTTTCCACAACCGCTCTCAAATAGTGAGGAGAAAAAATACTTAGACCTTATGGCTGAAGGCGATGAACACGCCCGCAACATGCTGATCGAACACAATCTCCGTTTAGTCGCCCATATTGTGAAAAAATTCGAAAATACGGGAGAGGACGCAGAAGATCTGATCTCCATCGGTACAATCGGGCTGATCAAAGGAATTGAAAGCTACTCAG
>NZ_JAWRWI010000494.1:0-268 GCF_046535585.1 Bacillus sp. SIMBA_005
CCTGGTGAGCCGCTCCGGGGAGCGGCCCCCAGGGGCCTGTGATTCGTCAGCGACTCCCTCGCCGACGGGTGACTCTCAGAAGTCCCAGTCGTGGCCGGCGGAGGCTGGGACGTGGGAAATCCTGCGGGTCTTGTCATTCTGCAGCCTGCTCGTGCCTTCTGCATGCCACTCGCTGCTCGTGCCGATCTGGCCGTCAGCCCAAACCAGTAGCACCGAAACAAGTCGGTGCGTCGCGACCCGTCTGGACAGGGCGATTTTGTTCTTCGCT
>NZ_JAWRWI010000495.1:0-268 GCF_046535585.1 Bacillus sp. SIMBA_005
CTCCCTGCTGTTTTTATGACCATTATACCATGACTGCGTCCTCATTGTTCCAAATTATCTTCTTGCCCGTTTTTCGGCACGGCGGTCGGCGACGATAAAGCAGGCGTGAATCGCGCCCGGCAGCCAAAAGATACAGGTCAATATGAGATTCAGCAAGGCCTGAAACGGTTTTCCCGAAAACAAAACAGCAAGCGGCGGGCATAAAACTGCCAGCAGGTACATCATTTCCTTTCACTCCTTTCAGCTGTAAAAAAGGACAGCCTCACAT
>NZ_JAWRWI010000496.1:0-268 GCF_046535585.1 Bacillus sp. SIMBA_005
GCGTGACCGGGCGGCTGGTGCCCATCCAGCAGCTGCAGGACGGCACGGGGACTCCGACGGACCCCGAGCGCTTCGTCGACGACCTCGCCGCGGTCGATGATGCGGGCGGAATGGATGACCAGCGAGCCGGTCGCGGAGGAGTGGATGCTCAACGTTCGCTCCAGGGGATCTCGTCGGCGGGGTGGAAATCGACCCCCTCAGCCTTCCACAGCGGGGCGAGGGAGCCGAGCCGCTCGCGGAACGACGACCAGACGCGGTCGGGCGCCTC
>NZ_JAWRWI010000497.1:0-267 GCF_046535585.1 Bacillus sp. SIMBA_005
CCGTCGGACAAGACCTTCGACCAGGCCCAGGAGATCGTCGATGCGGCCGGCCCGCAGAGCGGCCAGGTCGGTGCGATCGTCGCGTGGATCCGCAGGCACATCGCCTATCGCTACGGCGAAAGCAATGCCATGACCGACGGCCTCGACACGATGGCGCACGGCGCCGGCGTCTGCCGCGACTACGCCCACGTCGGCATCATGCTGTGCCGCAGCCTGCGCATTCCGGCGCGCATGGTCGTCGGCTATCTGCACGGGCTGGAACCGATG
>NZ_JAWRWI010000498.1:0-267 GCF_046535585.1 Bacillus sp. SIMBA_005
GCGCGGCCTTCGACCGCGATGGCGCACTGGCCGCGCGCGGCCGGGTCGACGCGGCGCTGCTCGCGCGCCTGCGCGCCGATCCCTGGTTCGCGCTGCCGCCGCCCAAGAGCACCGGCCGCGAGCAGTTCCACCTGGACTGGGCGTTGTCGGCGCCCGCAGCCGCCGGCGCCGCGGCGGCCGACATCCAGGCCACGCTGCTGGCGCTGACCGTGGCCACCGTGGGCGAGGCCCTGCTGCGCCACCAGCCCGGCACCCGGCGGGTCCTGG
>NZ_JAWRWI010000499.1:0-267 GCF_046535585.1 Bacillus sp. SIMBA_005
ATTGCTCGTGCGTCATCAGAAGAAAAAGAAACACAAATTCGCAATTTACAGTTATTCTGGCAACAGCATGAGGGGGCAACAGAAGCAGCGATAGCCCGCTTACAAGAGGTAGCTGTAAACAATGGCAATATTTTCGAAGAGCTAATGGAAACTGTAAAAGTAGCGAGTCTAGGACAAATTACAAAGGCCTTATATGAAGTCGGAGGACAATTCCGTCGCAATATGTAAAACAAAAGACTATGAATTTGCTTATTGAGGAACGGCAAT
>NZ_JAWRWI010000500.1:0-267 GCF_046535585.1 Bacillus sp. SIMBA_005
TTTTTTTATCATTTCCTCCCCCTTGACTAATTCATTAACACATAAACTTTGTAGTGCACGGACTAAATTGCCTTTCTGGCTTCATCACTGACAATTTTTCTGTTATTGACTATTCCTAATATAGTAGGAAAGTTCTTTAAGTGATCGGTCGTACTCATCTATCTTTCATACTTACTCTCAACTATCAAAAGTACAGGATTTATTATGAAGTTATGGCCTGTGTTGACTGGCATTGCACTCTCTTTCACTCTTATAGCATGTAAGGCT
>NZ_JAWRWI010000501.1:0-267 GCF_046535585.1 Bacillus sp. SIMBA_005
GTAAATAATGTAAAGGCAAACAAGATAATCAGTAAGCTCATAATAATAAAGCTGAAGAACTGCCAGAGTAAAAACTAGTATATGGACTGTCAGTAAAAAGTATTTTTCTATCTGCTCTTTCCAGTCTATTTTTCTTCCCCATGGTGCTGGTTTTGAAATTTCATTTATTTTTTGAGAGAATCCGTTTAACAGAAGTATTGAAAAGGACGAATATTCATTTTTAATCCCTCCAAGCAGAAGCAGAAAAGCTGTAAGTCCGATCATGGC
>NZ_JAWRWI010000502.1:0-267 GCF_046535585.1 Bacillus sp. SIMBA_005
GTCATTACCTGAAAATGGTGTTTTTAGCGGCAACCCTCTTCAATTGGTGAAAGAACGCTGGTAATTTATTTTTAGTGTGCTCTTTCTGGTTCCGGGAGATTTTTAAATAATCATTTTATTTTTAATAGTCAAAAAAGCATCATTTTTTTTAGATGATGAAGATTTCCCCGCGCTATTCTCAACCCATTTTTACAAAAGCTATTGCTGCTTCTAAGATTCAAATTAACTTAAAAAAAACATCATGAAAGTTTCTATCATTACTATTTG
>NZ_JAWRWI010000503.1:0-267 GCF_046535585.1 Bacillus sp. SIMBA_005
GGCTGCTCGTCGGCGGGATCCTCGTGTGGATCGGCGCGTACTCGACCGGATCCTCGCTGGCTCTCATGGGCATCGCGGCTCTTGTGGGCATCGCGTTCGCGGCGATCCACCAGGCCCTCGCCGCGGTGCTCGGCGGCGTCGGCCGCTGGATCGCGGCGATCGCCGGTGCCCTCGCGGTCGCCGTCAGCATCGTGTCGACGGCGCCGGGCTACCTGGTCTCGATGGCGGGCGTCCTGCCGACGGCCCCGGCGCTGAAGGCATTCCTCG
>NZ_JAWRWI010000504.1:0-246 GCF_046535585.1 Bacillus sp. SIMBA_005
GAAAAAACCGGGGACGTCTCGGCGAAGAACTTCGTCCATGCCGAGAACAACGTCCTGCAGTACCCCGCGGACTACGTCGTGCCGTGGCGCACCTCGGAGCACTCCCGCGCGTGGCAGCGCGCGATGGTCGAGACGATCGCCCAGGAGTACACGCACGTTCTCGTCGAGGCCTGCGTTCCGGTTCTTGGCGGCATGTTCTCCGGTGATCTGCGGCGGCAGGTGGCGCTCATGCAGCGCGGCGGCGCC
>NZ_JAWRWI010000505.1:0-267 GCF_046535585.1 Bacillus sp. SIMBA_005
CGTTTGGTTCCTCGAAAAAAACGTTTTCCGTTAAGTGGAAGGAAAAAGCGGTTACCGTTTGTTTTGCAGTGTAAAACAGGTAAAATAAATGAAGAATGTAAAAAGGAGGGCCGCAGATGACAATTTACGATATAAACGTACGGACCATAACAGGCGAAGACATGACGCTATCGGCTTACAGAGGCAAGGTGATCATCATTGTGAATACAGCAAGCAAATGCGGGTTCACATCCCAGCTCAAGCAGCTTCAGGAGCTCTATGATACAT
>NZ_JAWRWI010000506.1:0-267 GCF_046535585.1 Bacillus sp. SIMBA_005
CTGTGCGGGTGAGTGGATTGCGGATTTCGGCGGTGATTGAATCGGGATCGTTTTGGAGGTAAGTGGTTCTTTTGGCTTGATAATGAGTTAGGGACATTGAGGGAGGCTGTTTCTAAGGGAGAATTGACAATTTTATCTTAAAAAGGGGAGGCGCACACATATGGAAATAACTTTTTATCCTTTAACAAATGCTCAAAAACGTATCTGGTATACAGAAAAATTCTATCCGAACACAAGTATTTCAAATCTTGCCGGGTTCGGGAAACT
>NZ_JAWRWI010000507.1:0-267 GCF_046535585.1 Bacillus sp. SIMBA_005
GGCGTGCTCGCCATCGGCGTGTCCAATCCGTCGCTGGCTCCCGACACCGCCCCGGCGCAGGGCGCCGGCCACGCGCAGCGCAGCATCGCGCAGCGGCTCGGCTTCGCGTTCGGCCCGCGCGCGCGCATGCGCTACGGGTGGAGCGACGGCCGCTACGCCTGCACCATCGAACTGCCGGTGCCGCCGGATGCGGCCTTGCAGCGCTCCGGCGAACGCGGGCCGTGACGCGCGACCCCGCCGACATCGGGGTCAGCCGGTAGCGGCCGT
>NZ_JAWRWI010000508.1:0-267 GCF_046535585.1 Bacillus sp. SIMBA_005
GATCGTGCCCCTGTTTATCGTCGTTCGCAGTATACCGCTGGCGGGCGGCAACGACATCTTCGGTCAGGGCGGGACCGGATGGATCGACAGCTGGTGGGCGCTGATCGTACCTTTCGTGTCCGCGCCCCTGTACGTGTTCCTCGCACGGCAGTTCTTCGTGGGCCTGCCGACGGAGCTCGCCGACGCGGCGCGCGTGGACGGGGTGAGCGAGATCGGGATCTTCTTCCGCATCATGGCACCGCTCGCGAAGCCCGCCTTTATTACGAT
>NZ_JAWRWI010000509.1:0-267 GCF_046535585.1 Bacillus sp. SIMBA_005
CCCAGCGCTTCCAGCTGACCGAGTTCGCGCATCAACTTGAACTTTTCTCAAGCGACTCGCATGGTTGAAGAATCCGTTGACCGTATTGACTCCATCCCGGTCGGTGTTCCGGCGGACCGCACCGTCGTGCTGATTGTCGACGACACGCCGGACAATCTCGCGCTACTCTCCGATGCGCTGCATTCGACCGGCTACACCGTGCTCGTGGCCCTGAACGGCGAAGCTGCGCTTAAATGTCTTGCACGCATCACGCCCGATATTGTCCTG
>NZ_JAWRWI010000510.1:0-267 GCF_046535585.1 Bacillus sp. SIMBA_005
CTGTCGAGAACGCCCATGTCTTCACGCCCCCTCTTCCATCTCGCCGCGCCGCTGGCGCTGACCCTGCTGTTCCCGCTGGCCATGGCGCTGGACTGGGCCGCGCCCGTCCGCTGGGCCATCCTGGTCACGCAGGTGCTGAGCTGGCTCGGTTTCGCCTACTGGACCAGCTGGAGCCAGGCCCGCCGCCATCCCGACCAGGCCCGCGTGCTGCGCGAGCAGGAGCAGCTGTTGACCGAACTGCGCAACTTCGTCAGCAACGAAGTCGAG
>NZ_JAWRWI010000511.1:0-267 GCF_046535585.1 Bacillus sp. SIMBA_005
CTAGCATGCGAAAAAAATCTTATATAAGATAGAGAATTTAACGAGGTGGCTTGGGTGAAGGACCGTAATTTCTTAGATACCGTTATGGAGTTCGAACAACAGCTCGAAGCAATGCAGGCGCAATTTGGTGCATTGAAGCAATTTGTAGCGTTAATGATGGAAGAACATAAGGCACTCGAAACAGAAAATCATCACCTTCGTACACGTCTAGAAGAACTACTTTCTAAAGAGAACACCGTACAGGCTACAGATGAGAAGAAAGAGAAT
>NZ_JAWRWI010000512.1:0-267 GCF_046535585.1 Bacillus sp. SIMBA_005
CTCCAACGTGCTGGATATACGCGTTATGCGCTTGCCATGGGGGAATATCGTAGTGGAAATAACCTGCAAAGCTCTCCCAAGTTCATACAAGGTAGCTTGATGCATGGTCTGGAAGGAAACTGGACACCT
Organism: Bacillus sp. SIMBA_005; assembly: GCF_046535585.1. NCBI lineage: Bacteria > Bacillati > Bacillota > Bacilli > Caryophanales > Bacillaceae > Bacillus > Bacillus sp. SIMBA_005. The sequence continues at coordinate 130 of NZ_JAWRWI010000512.1, forward strand.
TATGGCGGAATGCAAATTGCAGAAGATTATCAGGCCTTCAACCTTGGTATTGGGAAAGATTTAGGACTTTTTGGTGCCTTTTCTTTCGATATCACGCAGGCCAATACGACACTTGCAGATGGCACCCGTCACAGTGGG
>NZ_JAWRWI010000513.1:0-267 GCF_046535585.1 Bacillus sp. SIMBA_005
CACCGCAGTGACCTCCGCGTCTTCCACGAAGTGATCACCGGTGGCGATCAGAACGCCTTCGCGTCCGGTCGACACCCGGGCGGGCAGTGAGACATGCTGGCCGGCAATGCCGTCGAGGTCGGTGACGTCGTGCTGGAACGCGGTGCCGATCTCGTGCACCGTCGCCTCCAGACCGGGGGCGATCGCGCCGGCGGTGCCGACGACGACGATCTCCTCGTAGGCGCGTGCGTCGAGCGCCCGAGTGAGCGCGTAGGTCGCCTGGAGCTT
>NZ_JAWRWI010000514.1:0-267 GCF_046535585.1 Bacillus sp. SIMBA_005
GTATGGATTTGCTAAGTACTTGCGCTTATTTGGATATTTATGTAATATTACTTTCTATCAAGTGAAAAATATTATTTAAACTAGTGGCGCAGGTTAGTTAAATCGTTTTGTTTAAACGTTATTCAACAATCTGGCCAGATTGTCGAGAAATACCTTGAATGTATAATGTTACTGGGTGATACTAAATTGGGGGGGATATTAATGATATTAGTAAGTTCTTGTTTAGCAGGATTAGAGGTAAGATATAACGGCACACATTGTTTAAAT
>NZ_JAWRWI010000515.1:0-267 GCF_046535585.1 Bacillus sp. SIMBA_005
CTTTAGGGCCGCCAAGCTGTTGCAACAAGATGTTCCCAGCGGTATTATCGCTGTAACGGATAGCCGCTTCCGAGATTTCTTTTAGGCTCATGCCTGTATCTAGGTGTTTCTCTGTGATTGGAGAATATGTAACAAGATCGTCCTTGCTGTAGTGGATGACTTCATTAAGTTTTTCAATTGAGTTTTTCTTCAGGACAGCAGCTGCGGCTAGAACTTTATAGGTTGATGCGTAAGCAAATCGTTCATTCGGCCGATAGGCGATTGTCT
>NZ_JAWRWI010000516.1:0-267 GCF_046535585.1 Bacillus sp. SIMBA_005
CCTCCTGATCCCCGAGACGGATGAGCTCTGGATCCGCGTCGCGTTCTTCGTCGTCGGACTGCTCGTCCTGTCGGGGGCGACCGGTCTCTACATCGGCGCCGCGTTCGGGCCGGGCCCGCGAGACGGGCTGATGACGGGGTTGCACCGGCGCACGGGCTGGCCCATCTGGGTCGTCCGCACCGGGCTGGAGGTGACCGTGGTCGCGGTCGGATGGGCCCTCGGCGGGAACGTGGGCATCGGCACCGTGGCGTTCGCTCTGCTCGTCGG
>NZ_JAWRWI010000517.1:0-267 GCF_046535585.1 Bacillus sp. SIMBA_005
TGAGGAAGCGATAGTACCGGCACCGCCGGTGATTGCAACTTCCCACATACCTAATAGGTCACCTGAAGGAGTTGTCGCGTCGGCCGGGGGAATCATATGAGCTCCTCAGGGATAATAATATGCTCGGTTTCGCGCTGTGCGCCTAGTCTCAGAACATCATTGGTGGGTATGTGATGCCTAAACGCATTGCCCAACCAGGGCCAGGCCGCGCTCTTCTCGCCGCCTACCCCCGGTTTCTTGGCATCAGAATCTCCATCGCGTGGTGAC
>NZ_JAWRWI010000518.1:0-267 GCF_046535585.1 Bacillus sp. SIMBA_005
CAACAGAGGCGGGCTCCAATCGATGATGGGATCAGTCTCTCTGATTATGATCGCCTTTGCGCTCGGCGGCCTGATGGAAAAAACGGGCCTGATCGCGGCGCTGCTTCAAGGATTGATAAAAGGCGTGCATACGAAAGGACGTCTTGTCATGGCGACCGTCTTCTCAAGTATAGGCGTAAACCTTGCGACAGGTGAGCAGTATTTGTCGATCTTAATTCCGGGTCAATCTTATAAACCTTTATATGACAAGCTCGGCATTAAGCGGAT
>NZ_JAWRWI010000519.1:0-267 GCF_046535585.1 Bacillus sp. SIMBA_005
GGATGATATAGGCACGCACACGCTGAGGAAAACCTTCGGGTACCATTTTTACAAGCAAACAAAAGACGTTGCCATGCTGCAGGAGATTTTTAATCACTCAGATCAGCGGACAACCCTTCGATACATTGGAATCAATCAGGATGCCATGAACAACGCCATGAAGAAATTCAAGATATAAGCAGGCTCATCTCATAAACAAGATGAGTCTTTTTTTCTGCATATTTTTATTGATTCCCTTCAAAAAGCAAACGTGGAATTCATTTTAGG
>NZ_JAWRWI010000520.1:0-267 GCF_046535585.1 Bacillus sp. SIMBA_005
GTCCCAGGTCCAGTCGAGCCGGTTGCCGGCGACGGCGTGCACGTGTCGCCGCTGCAGGACGCCCGAGCGGATCACGGCGTCCGCGCCGGGCGTCAGCCGGTAGCTCTCGACGTTGCGGTAGTCGCGCTGCGCGTCGTAGCGGTACAGCGTCTGGCGCAGCGTGCCGCGCGCCGATGCCTGCCATTCCAGCACCGACCGCGCCCAGGTCACGTCCTGCCGGTAGACGCCGTCGTCGACGTTGTAGTTGCGCGTACCGGTGCCGGGCAG
>NZ_JAWRWI010000521.1:0-267 GCF_046535585.1 Bacillus sp. SIMBA_005
GGGTTGCGTGTCGCGGATGTCGCCTGGAAGCATGGTTCCCTTTCTGTCGCGGGGTCGCGGACGGTCACGCCGGCTGACGCCTTGCCTTCATATCGGCCGTGCGGGCCGGAATTGTAGGGGAGGCGACGCTTCGGGTGTGACCGGATCCTCGTTCCGCCCGATGCGTGTCGGGATCAGCCCGACAGCACGGCCTGCCGGCCCAGGTGCTCGACCATCCGGCGAGTGGGATCGTCGAGGCCTTCGACGCGGAAGCGCGAGACTGCCTCG
>NZ_JAWRWI010000522.1:0-267 GCF_046535585.1 Bacillus sp. SIMBA_005
TTGAATGCACATTTAAAATACCAACGAAGCTAACGCTCCAATCTTTGCAACAAAAGCAATGGCGTGTAGTCGTGAAAGGTATTCATAAAGAAGCGGTTGATTATGTACAAAAGAAAGACTTACCAAGTTGGCTCGATCCTTATGTTTCCATTGTGGAAGAACAGCAAACAAAAACGATGGAAATTACATTAGATGAATCTAAAATAGACACGTTGTTAATGCCACTACTTCATGAAAAGATGTTGCAATCCCTTCCTGCAAAAACAG
>NZ_JAWRWI010000523.1:0-266 GCF_046535585.1 Bacillus sp. SIMBA_005
GGGCGGGGTGCACCGACCGGCGCGGACGCGTCGAATCGCTCGATCGCCCAATCGATGAGCGGAGAAACAGGATGAGAGGTCATGTGTTCTAGTCCTTCGGTCCGTGGATCATCGGTGATCGGTCAGGAATGGATGGGCATCGAGAAATCGGCGCCGTGTTCTCGCGTCTCGGGCCATCGCACCGCGGCAGTCTTGTACCGCGTATAGAAGCGCACGCCCTCGCGGCCGTGGACGTGATGGTCGCCGAACAGCGAGCGCTTCCATCC
>NZ_JAWRWI010000524.1:0-266 GCF_046535585.1 Bacillus sp. SIMBA_005
GGCGAGCAAGCGCGAGCACGAGAGGCTTATCCTGACGATCTCGATGACGCTAACGGTCTAGGGGAAGTTCTAGCAGGCGCGCCCACCCTTTTGCAGATATACCGCGACGCTGAAGACGCCAACCCGGACTTGTTTGCCACCGTTCGGGCTGCAATCGATTGGCAGCTATGCGGCCTGACCGCCGCGATTCCGGAACAAGACCTGCTGCGGCTTGCGCGCTATGAACTCGGTCAGTTCCGCCCGGATCTCACGTCTTCATTCAGCGC
>NZ_JAWRWI010000525.1:0-266 GCF_046535585.1 Bacillus sp. SIMBA_005
ATTGTAAGACAAAGCTGCGGATGTACAGCAAAGGAGGTGACATAAGCAAAGATTCATCACGATGATAAGGAGGAAAAGATGAAACACACTTTTGTTTTATTTCTCTCTCTTATTCTGCTTGTTCTGCCCGGGTGTTCAGCAGAGAAAAGCTCAGCAGATACCGCAAAAAAGACGTTAACCATTTATTCTACAATGTCAACCGACAGTGAAAGAGATACGTTCAGAAAACTGGCAGCAGCATTCGAAAAGGAACACAGTGACATTCA
>NZ_JAWRWI010000526.1:0-266 GCF_046535585.1 Bacillus sp. SIMBA_005
CTCGCGGCAGATGACTGCACCTCTTTGCACAAAGCACGAAGCGTCATTTGAGGTTTCTGGACATAGCCAAAACGACTTGCGATGGGCTCAGAATCTAGCCTGAGCCCCTCGGGCAGGTTAGCGTTCGCCAGTCCCGCGGAAGCGCGTACGGTCTTATGGACTAAAGTCAGCTTTCACGCATATGACGCTCTTGGCGCTCCTGCCGCTCTTTTGCCTCGATGCTGAGCGTTGCTGTAGGCCGCAAGAGCAACCGCCGCAAGCCAATG
>NZ_JAWRWI010000527.1:0-266 GCF_046535585.1 Bacillus sp. SIMBA_005
AGGAAAATATCCTTATCAAGGTATAAAATTTTTGGATGTAATTATAAAAAAATATCCTAGTTTCGATATGAACTTTTATACCAGTTGTCTTATTTATTATGATGTTAGTCTAAATAAAAAATTGGAATGGAAAATTCTGCCTGAAAAAGCAACAATTCTAGGCTATCCTGTTCAAAAGGCAACCACTACACTATACAAAAGAAAATGGACAGTGTGGTTCACAACCGAGATACCAGTACAAGATGGACCTTATTTCTTTCATGGGT
>NZ_JAWRWI010000528.1:0-266 GCF_046535585.1 Bacillus sp. SIMBA_005
GTATCCGCCAATCCAGGCGCGAGACGCCGCACAAGCGGATAGTCACCGGCAACAAGAACCCAACGATCGCGATAGCGCCATCGCCAGCCGTGCCTCTCCTTCTGGGCCTGCATAAGCTCTGCGGCGAGAGTCGCGGCATCGGCCGTTGGGCCACTTCCCGACGATGCGGGCGTGCGACGAGTGCGATCATTGACCCATTTCTTCACGGCACGCCAGGCGTTGGCCGGTCGCGAAGAATCACTGAAACTGAAGATCAACAGGAGTGC
>NZ_JAWRWI010000529.1:0-266 GCF_046535585.1 Bacillus sp. SIMBA_005
CTCGTGCCGCTGGCCGTGGTGCTGCTTGTCGGCCGCACGTCGGACCAGGACCTGCGCCAGTTGCCGCTCCGCCTGCTCGCCTTCCTGGCGGTTGCGGCGGTTTTCGGCGTGCTGCAATTGCTCGGCGGCGAAGGTGCGCCCTATTTCCACCGCATCACCAATGTCGGTGCTGCCGTCGGCTTTTTCGCCAACCGCAATCATCATGCCGTGTTCCTCGCGCTCTATTGGCCGCTGCTCCTGTGGTTCATTCATGGCCGCAACGATCG
>NZ_JAWRWI010000530.1:0-266 GCF_046535585.1 Bacillus sp. SIMBA_005
GCCATGACGGCGATCGAGTCGGAGTCCCGGCCGTAGTTGACGGCGCCGAGCACCGCCTCCCGGTAGTCGCCGCCCGCGGCGATCAGCATGCCGAGCGCGATGGGCAGCTCCTCGATGGACTTCGTACGGCTCGGGATGCGCGCATCCTTCGCCGGTGCCCGGTAGTGCGGTCCGACGGTGTCGAACGGCTCGACGGCTGCGCGCAGCGCCGCCAGTCCGCTCCGCCAGTCGGTGACCCGCGTCGCCGCCTCGGCGACGGCCTCGAT
>NZ_JAWRWI010000531.1:0-266 GCF_046535585.1 Bacillus sp. SIMBA_005
GGTATTCGAAGTGCTTGAGAAAAATGAAGGCAATCTCCATGCCCTGTGCAACCTCCTTGTATTCTGCTATTACGAGAGGGAAGATGAAAAAGTCGGAGAATTGAGCGGAAAACTCGCCAACGTGTATCCGATTTTATTCGAACAGCGCTATAAGCTGGGGGCGACGCTTGCGCTTGTCGGCAGACATGATCTCGGTTATAAATGGCTCCGTTCTCTTTACAAAAGCGGGTTCGAAGGCGACGAAACGTTTTATTACTGGCTTGCCG
>NZ_JAWRWI010000532.1:0-266 GCF_046535585.1 Bacillus sp. SIMBA_005
GTACCCACAATTTTGGTAAACAAATTTTAAAAAAATTTTTTATCAAAATGTGTAACTATGTTGTTTCGTTGTCCGTCTACTGTCTAGGATGTAAAGTATAAACTGATTTTGAAAACAGTTTATACTTTAAATATTTAATAAATGGACGCTGCCATAAAATAGCGTCAGCAATGAGCCGTCTGAGACAATGCACTGGGCTACCAACTTAAGAGCAGTTGTCAGATGCGCTCATTTGCCTTAATATGAAATGTAATGAGCTTTGTAAG
>NZ_JAWRWI010000533.1:0-266 GCF_046535585.1 Bacillus sp. SIMBA_005
GTCGCCGAGCAGTACCTGCGCAGCGTCGCCGCCCGAGAGGAAGAGCAGCAGGAAGACGACGATTGAGACAATAAACAACACGATCACGAGGCCACCGACTCGCGACGCAAAAGCCCTGAACATACGTCAGATCTCCTTTACGGTGAGTTCATAGGGGGACGAACCATCGTGGCGCCGTCCGCCCCATGAAAGTGATCAGTCCTCAAGGAGGGGCACAGACCAGAAGACGACGTACGAATCGTGCACGGTGGCCGACTCCATGCCCT
>NZ_JAWRWI010000534.1:0-266 GCF_046535585.1 Bacillus sp. SIMBA_005
CGAGTAATATATTCATGTAAAAGACCTCCTGAAAGTTTGATATTTTGTATGTCTCGATGTTAGTAACATCATATTATGAAATCGCTTTCATAACTACTCAGGCTTTTTCCGCTGCTAACGGAAAAAAGGTGTATCCCGGTCTTTCTCTGATCGTTTGTCTCTGAATACTCGTAAAACCTCCTGATAGGTTGTGCATTTTAAGAGACGGCTTACCGCGGCCGGATCATCCAACATGCCGCCGAGCCATTTGTACATATGCTGGAGGT
>NZ_JAWRWI010000535.1:0-266 GCF_046535585.1 Bacillus sp. SIMBA_005
GGTGCGCACGCCCACCCTGCACCTGGATGTCCTCAAGCTCCAGCTCGACTGGCGCCCCGGCGCCCTGATGGGCCGGCGTTTCGAGGCGGCCACCCTGAGCGCTTCGGAAGTGCGCGTGGCGAGCCAGCCCAGCACCGAACCCGCCACCCTGCCGGCCAGCCTGGTGCTGCCGCTGGCGTTGCAGCTCGACCGGGTGGCCATCGACCGCCTGCGTATCGCCGATCTGGTGGCCGGCCAGCCCGCTGAGCCCAAGCTTGAACTCACCG
>NZ_JAWRWI010000536.1:0-266 GCF_046535585.1 Bacillus sp. SIMBA_005
GGGCGCGGCCAAGATCGTGCGCACGCTGCAGCAGCCGGTGGCGATCGACGGGCGCAGCGTGCAGCCCGCGGTCGGCGTGGGGATCGCCGTGTGCCCCCAGGATGGCGACGATGCGGCGCTGCTGTGCCGGCGCGCCGACGAGGCCAGTGGCGATGCCCTGACGATGCCCGAGCGCCACGCGTTCTGGGTCGCGCCGGCATTGCCGCTCGACATCCTCCACGACGAATTGCGGATCGCGATCGCCGACAACCAGCTGCAGATGTTTC
>NZ_JAWRWI010000537.1:0-266 GCF_046535585.1 Bacillus sp. SIMBA_005
CTATTGGAATTGCCGCTTTGTCTTTATTCTTAGCACTGCAGTTTACTAATTTACATCTGCTTATAGATTACGATCCATATCAGGTTAAGACTGCCATATTTGCTAATGCTGTTTTTTCAATAATTTTTTGGGAGATTGTATATCAGATCAAGATTAGGAAATCATGAAGTTAAAATTAGCTTTCTTACTTCTAGTTTTAATTCAAATTTCCTGTAATCAAAAGGAAGAAAAGCAAGTTTCAACTATAACAAAAAATCAAAAAACCG
>NZ_JAWRWI010000538.1:0-266 GCF_046535585.1 Bacillus sp. SIMBA_005
TCGCGCGTAAAGATTCACCAGCTGTCGTGCGCTGGGCGCTTCGAGTTCCGGTGAGGCCACGATCAGCCACGGCTCGCGTTCGCGGGCGGACGCCTTTTTGCTCGCGGTCGAGCGCGATGTCCTGCTTGGCGTTCGCCGGTTCGGGCTGCGCCGCCCTTGGCGCGCCTTCGCGTAAACCACCAGTCGGCACTCGATTGGATCACTCCGATTGCTCAGCATCAGCGGCAGTTCGTAAGGCGTCGTCGACGCCAGCGCATGCAGCTGCC
>NZ_JAWRWI010000539.1:0-266 GCF_046535585.1 Bacillus sp. SIMBA_005
AACCTCCCTTCGTGATTGCACTACGGTCCGAAAAGAACCGTAGACAACCCCGTTATTTATTTTTACGACGACGTACGATAAATTTATCAGATTTGTTCTTTTTCTTACGTGTCTTGAATCCAAGAGTCGGTTTGCCCCAAGGAGACATTGGTGATTTACGTCCGATTGGCGCGCGACCTTCACCACCACCGTGCGGGTGATCGTTAGGGTTCATTACAGAACCGCGGACTGTAGGGCGGATGCCTTTCCAGCGAGAGCGTCCTGCT
>NZ_JAWRWI010000540.1:0-265 GCF_046535585.1 Bacillus sp. SIMBA_005
CCGGACTTGAACCGGCACGGTAGTCACCTACCGCAGGATTTTAAGTCCTGTGTGTCTGCCAATTCCACCACCCCGGCGTGGATGGTATAAGCGGAAGACGGGATTCGAACCCGCGACCCCCACCTTGGCAAGGTGGTGTTCTACCACTGAACTACTTCCGCATTACAGGATTTCTTTATTTTATTTGGCAATGCGGGTGAAGGGACTTGAACCCCCACGTCATAAAGACACTAGATCCTAAGTCTAGCGCGTCTGCCAATTCCGC
>NZ_JAWRWI010000541.1:0-265 GCF_046535585.1 Bacillus sp. SIMBA_005
CGTGGCGTAGAGGAAGATCCCGAGGATCAGGCCGATCACCGAGGCGAGGAAGAACGCGACCGAGACCATGAAGAGCGTCTCGCCGAGCGCGCGGGCGACCTTCGGGATCACCACGTCGAGGTCGAGGACGTCGAGGCTCACCATGTCGTCACCTCCGTCCGGGTCGAGAGCGCGGCGACGAACCGGTCGACGGCGGCGTCCTCACCGTGGAGCGCGAGGCTGAGCTGCCCGTACGGCAGGTTCTTCACGCGCGCGACGCCGCCCT
>NZ_JAWRWI010000542.1:0-265 GCF_046535585.1 Bacillus sp. SIMBA_005
TCAATCAAACGCTGCGTACGGCTTGCCGGCGACCCGCAAACGGAGCAGACCGCCTGCAGCTTCGTCACCGATTCGGCAACCGCCATCAGATTCGGCACCACACCGAACGGCTCTCCCCGGAAATCCATATCAAGTCCGGCCGCGATGACACGATAGCCTTTATCCGCAAGCAAGGATAAATCGCCGATGATTGATTCGCCGAAAAACTGCACTTCATCTACCGCGATGACGTCCGTGCTTTCACTGATATGATCCCATATTTCAG
>NZ_JAWRWI010000543.1:0-265 GCF_046535585.1 Bacillus sp. SIMBA_005
TGAGATAATAAGGAAGGCGGGCCGCCGCGATGCTGAAACTGTTGCCCGTCGCGCTTCCTCCTGTCTGATGTTTGTTTAACATCATTCCGTATTCATTGTTCATAATCCCCAAATAAACGCCGCAATTTTTTCCGTTTAATTCTTTTGAGCTGTAACCCGCATCTTCAAAGGCTTTAAAACCTTCCTGTAAAAATATCCGGTGCTGCGGGTCCATAAGTTCCGCTTCAGACGGAGAAATATTAAAGAACAGCGGATCAAACTCTTC
>NZ_JAWRWI010000544.1:0-265 GCF_046535585.1 Bacillus sp. SIMBA_005
GGCAATATTAACTGCCATGTCAGCTTGCTTGTCTTGAACGGCAATATTCACAACTTGGGAATTACTCGCACTCGATACAGTAATCTGTTCTTTTAATTTTTCTGGTGTACTATCTAAATGAAGCCGGCTAATCACTTTCGATAAAATAGCAGGGCTTTGAATAATGACATTATACGTATTAATTAAACGCAAATCCGTTTCCACCTGTTGTACGCCTAAACGTGATTGTTGGTCGATATTTTTTTGATTTACTAACAGCTGCGTT
>NZ_JAWRWI010000545.1:0-265 GCF_046535585.1 Bacillus sp. SIMBA_005
GCATCCGGCGGCGCTCGGCCGCAAGGGCGTCACGGGCGCGGGTCAACTCCTTCTCCTTCACCAGCAGCTCCTCGCGAGCCGCCATCCAGTCCTCCGGCGAAACGACGGGTGGCATGTTCATTGGATTCATCCTCCGTTGGGTGTCTGAACGTTGAGACACCGCCGGGGGCGAAAACGGAACGGCGCCGATCCAATCCGGGCCGAAATGGTGTCCTTACTGGTGATGGACCCGTTAGGCGACGCCACGCTCGCGCGAGCCCGCGCG
>NZ_JAWRWI010000546.1:0-265 GCF_046535585.1 Bacillus sp. SIMBA_005
CCCGCTGCTGGAGCGCATCGACCTGCACCTGCAGGTCCCGCGGCTGCCACCCAGCGCCCTGCGCCGCCAGGCCCCGGCCGAAGAAGGCTCGGCCATCGTGCGTGCGCGCGTCGAACGCGCCTGGCAACGCCAGCTGGCGCGCACCGGTCGCCTCAACGCCCACCTCGATCCGCCGCAGACCGCGCTGCACTGCGCGCTGGGCGAGGCCGACGAGCTGCTGCTGGAGCGGGCGATCGAACAGTGGCAGCTGTCGGCGCGCTCGCTG
>NZ_JAWRWI010000547.1:0-265 GCF_046535585.1 Bacillus sp. SIMBA_005
GCCCCTTTTTCCATTAATAATGTTGCAACTTGATTTGCCTTTTCGTTTAGCTCTTTATAAGTGATATGCTTTCCTGCATAGACAGCCGCTGTTTGGCCAGGTGTCTTTTCCGCTCGTTCTTCAAAAAGGTCTTGTATCGTTTTATTCACCGTATAATTAGAGGACTGCTTATTAAAATCCTGGAGCATTCCGCGCTCTTCTTCATTTACAGCGCTGATGTCTTTCAGGACACGCGTAGGATCAGTTGCCACTTGCTTTAACACAT
>NZ_JAWRWI010000548.1:0-265 GCF_046535585.1 Bacillus sp. SIMBA_005
TGCTTTGCTTCGGTCGCCGAATTGTGTTTTCTTGATTTCAACAAAGTTTCCGATCTTCACTTCATTGCCGATTGCGGAATCGGGTCTGATGTGAGCAAAAGGACCGATATTTACATCATTCCCAACTTTGCTGCGGTTGACAACGGATTGTTTAATCACAGTGCGGCTGCCGATTGAACTGTCCTCTATCTCAGTGTGAGGGCCGATGACACATTCATCGCCGATTTCAGCTTGTCCCTTTAACACAGTTCCGGGATAAATAACT
>NZ_JAWRWI010000549.1:0-265 GCF_046535585.1 Bacillus sp. SIMBA_005
CGCTGGCGAGTCGCCCACGCCTGACCGCGGCGATGCAGCGGGCGCATTGACCAGGATCAAGGCCGCGCCGGAGGCTCCGCCTACAATGGCGGCATGAACGATTTCGACAGCGTCCGCGACTATCTGACCGGTCTGCAGGGCCGCATCTGCACCGCCATCGAGCAGGCCGACGGCCGGGCGACGTTCGTCGAGGACCCGTGGCAGCGCGCCGAAGGCGGCGGTGGGCGCACCCGGGTGCTGCGCGACGGCGCGGTCTTCGAACAGG
>NZ_JAWRWI010000550.1:0-265 GCF_046535585.1 Bacillus sp. SIMBA_005
GGGCATTGCTAGAACCAAGATTGCTCAAGAGAGGAATGAATTATTAGAAGGAAAATATATTGATCCAAATACTGGAGATATTTATATTCCACATGTTATGACTGCAGCAGTTAATCTTAAAACAGGCAGGGCATATATTGGGTATAATGGCAAAGGTGTTGACTTTAGAACGGGTAATGAAAGGTTTAATCCGACTGTTTCTGAATTGGATGACGAGGTAGTAATGTTGGTTGAAAAAACTAAAAACAGGGCATTAGAGGCCAGG
>NZ_JAWRWI010000551.1:0-265 GCF_046535585.1 Bacillus sp. SIMBA_005
GACACCGCCTCGGCGGCGCCCCCGGCCGGCCTGGCGCTGAAGATCCAGGCCGCCGATGGCAGCAGCTATGACTTCGCCAGCGACCAGCACAATGGCTTCATCGTCGCCACGAGCGACGAGTTCGCGCAGTTCCTGCGCGCGGTCGGCCAGACCCGGGCCGATACCCCGCACCCGACGCCGGTCGAACAATTCCTCGCCGTGCATCCGGAAGCCAGGGCCTTCCTCGCCAGCCTCACCTCGCCGGCTTCCTATGCCACGGCGACGT
>NZ_JAWRWI010000552.1:0-265 GCF_046535585.1 Bacillus sp. SIMBA_005
GTTCCCCCGCTACCTCGGGCACTACGTGCGCGAGCTTTGCGTCCTCACCCTCGAGGAGGCGGTGCGGCATCTGGCAGGCACCCCGGCCGCACGGCTGGGCCTGGACCGCGGCGACGCGCCACGCGGCATCATCCGCGAGGGGGCGATCGCCGACCTCGTGCTGTTCGACCCGCAGACGGTCGCCGCCGGCGCGACCTTCGAGCGGCCGCTCGAGGCGCCGATCGGCATCCTGGAGGTGCTCATCGGCGGTGTTCCCGTGCTGTCG
>NZ_JAWRWI010000553.1:0-265 GCF_046535585.1 Bacillus sp. SIMBA_005
GTATACATCTGCGGTGATGAACAGCATATGGCGCATGACGTGCACCAGGCGCTTCTCGATATCATTCAGGAAGAAGGCGGCATGAGCCGTGAAAAAGCGGAAAGCTTCCTGGCAGACATGCAGCAGAAAAAACGCTATCAGCGTGACGTATATTGATTTTGGTTTGAAAGGAGCTTATTCAGCATGGTGAACAACATTTTAAAAGCGCCGGAAGGCCCTCCAAGTGATGTTGAGGAAATTAAAGAAAAAAGCGATTATTTGCGCG
>NZ_JAWRWI010000554.1:0-265 GCF_046535585.1 Bacillus sp. SIMBA_005
CGCGGCATACCGTCTCGCCCAGCTCACCGCTCACGACGATCGTCTTCGCGCCGTCGCGCAGCGCCTCTTGGAGGATCACGAGGTGGCGAGGGCCTGTTCCCTCCGGGGTCGGCAGCGGCGAGCGCGGCTCATACGCTCCAACGGCGCCGCGGTAGCGATGGATGAGGTCGGCGCCGAGGTCGGGCACATACAGTTCACCCCCGGTGAACACGGCTTGGTGCGGATGCATCATCCCGGTCAGGCGTTGCGGGGTGGCGCCCGTGGG
>NZ_JAWRWI010000555.1:0-265 GCF_046535585.1 Bacillus sp. SIMBA_005
TGTTCGAGACGTCGAGGCCAACGGCACCGACGCGGAACTCCGCTGCTGTGCCGGTGCCGGCCTCGGGCGACGCCTCGGAGTTCACACATCCCGTAACGAGGAGGGCAACTGCGATCAGACCTGCGGCGAACTGGGCACGAGTTCGGGCTCGCGTGCGCTTCATTTGCATTCCACCTGTTCTGTGATTGCGTGGGGCTTGGTTGAGCAACGGTCTCACGGTCGCTGACGGCGAGGTAGCCGGAACTGCTTTGCGAATACAAAAGCG
>NZ_JAWRWI010000556.1:0-265 GCF_046535585.1 Bacillus sp. SIMBA_005
CTTGCAAATGCAGAGCGTTACATTACGCAGGAACTAAAAGAAAAAGAGGCACTTATTTTGAATGCAGAGGAAGAAAGCTTAGCTTTAGAGTACAACCTCTTTGTTGAAATTCGTGAACAATTAAAATCATATATCCCACGGGTACAAGCACTAGCTGCGAGTATAAGTGAATTAGATGTATTGCTTAGCTTTGCGAGCGTCTCAGAGAAATATCGTTTTACAAAGCCAGAATTTCACGCGGGTCGTGCGCTAGAAATTATTGAAG
>NZ_JAWRWI010000557.1:0-265 GCF_046535585.1 Bacillus sp. SIMBA_005
CAGCAGCTCCCCGTGTATGCGAGGGTCTTCGGGATCCACGCCGACGTGGACGTCTGAGTCTGTTTCTTCCAGCGGAAGCGGCGGCAGGTTGGCGCCGAGAGCGCGGAGGTCGATGTTCGTGCCTTCACGAAGGAGGTGCGCGAAGTAGTGAGCGATGGCCTCTTGTCGGCGGAGAACGGCTGCTGTTGCCGATTGCGGAGGTGGCGCAAGAGGGATGGATGCGGACGTGAGGGCGCTCACCCACCCGGGCAGGTTATGCCCGGTG
>NZ_JAWRWI010000558.1:0-265 GCF_046535585.1 Bacillus sp. SIMBA_005
CGCGCGCGTCCGCTGGCGCAGGGGCGTCGTCTGCGGCATCATCGTCATCGTCGGCTTCCAGCTGACGGCACCGACCGGGCAGGCCGGCGGGCACCTTCCTAAGGGGGAACATGTTCCAGGGCTTCAAAGAATTCGTCATGCGCGGCAACGTCGTCGAGCTGGCCGTTGCGGTCGTCATCGGCGGCGCGTTCGGCGCGATCGTGACGGCGTTCGTCGACAACATCGTCAACCCGCTGCTCGGCGCGTTCGTGCCGACCGGTAGCCT
>NZ_JAWRWI010000559.1:0-265 GCF_046535585.1 Bacillus sp. SIMBA_005
CTCGTCGATTCGTATCAACAAAGTGCGCACACGCGCAAGCGGTGTGCGCAGGTCATGCGCGATGCCATCGCACGCGCCTTTCACCTCGTTCATCAGCCGCTCGACTTCGGCGAGCATGTGGTTGACAAGATGCGCGAGCATGTCGATCTCATCGCGCCCGCCGATAGGCAGACGTTGTCCAAGATCGCCTTGTGCGCTCCGTTGCGTCACGCGCCGGACAGCCTTAAGCCGCCTGACCTGTTTGACGCTCAGGGCAAACGCACCT
>NZ_JAWRWI010000560.1:0-265 GCF_046535585.1 Bacillus sp. SIMBA_005
CTCCACCAGCGGATCTCCGCTCGCCACGGTTGAACCACAGGACACTGGATCATCCATGCAGATGACGCCTTTTCCGTTAATAGTCACCCATGCTCGGGTAGTGACCGCCGTTCCCGCATGTACGCCTGTACCATCGCTATGCTCGGCAAAAGCACAGCCGTCCACCATCACCGGTACACCGTTAATTTTTAGCAACGGTTCTCCGTCAACATCCTCACGCGGTGGAAAATCGCCGTGACCTGAACTGAAGTGGTCAACTAAAACT
>NZ_JAWRWI010000561.1:0-265 GCF_046535585.1 Bacillus sp. SIMBA_005
GTATTCCTGTTCTTTTCCGCTCATATGAGGCGGAGACAAATAAATCCGTTTGTTTGTTTGCATGAAATCATCCTTTTTCATTATGGATAGGGGAGATGACGCGGGCCGGAACGCCGACCGCCGTCACATGACCGGGAATTCTGCTGATGACCGCAGCCCCCGCGCCGATAACGGACCAAGGGCCGATGTCCATCTGTGGTATGACGGACGCGCCGATTCCGATGTGCGTTCCTTCCCCGACTTTCACTCCGCCGGCAAGCGCCGC
>NZ_JAWRWI010000562.1:0-265 GCF_046535585.1 Bacillus sp. SIMBA_005
GGAACTCAGCCGGGGCCCGCGCGGCACCCTCAAACAGGAATCCGCGGTAATTCCTGCACTCGGGCTGGTTGATGACGACCCCAGGGACACGGGCAACGCCGACGTGGAACGCCAATAGATCACTTCAGCAAATCGCCTTCCCGGCACAACCAGCGTTACGTTTTCTCACACCCTCCGTAACTGATGACGCCCCATTTCTCAGCCTCCCTGCAAGCGTTAACCGCGAGCAGGCGAGTTCGGGGCCCGCATCCCAAGAACGCTCTCT
>NZ_JAWRWI010000563.1:0-265 GCF_046535585.1 Bacillus sp. SIMBA_005
GGTACCAAGCTGGTCAATGTCGCCAAGGGCGTGGCTGGCACCGACGCGGTCAACATCGATCAGCTCAAGGGCGTGACTGGCGCCCTGGGCGGCGGCGCCGGCGTGGACGACAAGGGCAACATCACCGGCGCGTGCGTGGCCTACGACGGCAGCGACAAGACCAAGGTTACCTTCGCCGGCGGCAAGGCAGGCACCACGCTGTCCAACGTCGCCAAGGGCGTGGCCGGCACCGATGCGGTCAACATCGACCAGCTCAAGGGCGTGA
>NZ_JAWRWI010000564.1:0-264 GCF_046535585.1 Bacillus sp. SIMBA_005
CTTCCCAGTACATAGTAGTGGCATACCGTATATGTTTATAGCACAGCTTAATTTTGCAAAGCTACCTAAGCTAGAAGGTTATCCACAGCAAGGGCTTCTACAGTTTTTTGTGTTGGCGGATGAAGATTATGGTGTTTACAAGGATGGCTATTATTGTCGGTATTATTCGGACTTTGATTCCTCTCATGATATCGAGCCATTTTCAGATGAAGAAATGGAGTATGAGCTATGTGAACCCATTATTTTTGGGGGTCCTTATGCATT
>NZ_JAWRWI010000565.1:0-264 GCF_046535585.1 Bacillus sp. SIMBA_005
GTGGGTCCGCAGGATGCCCTCGGTCGAACCGGCCGGAGCCCGCCCGATGCCGCACTCGGTCGCGACGCCGAACTCAGGCGCGAAGCGCAGAGCCGCGGCGATCCGCCGCGCCGCCCCCTCGGCCCCGTCCTCTCGGTGCACGAGCCCCAGGTACAGCTCCGAGACCGGGACCAAAGACGCGAGCGGCGCGAAGTACCCCTCGTCGTCACGGGCGATCGGCACGGGCAGGTGCAGCCACGTGATCTCCCGAGCGGATGCCGCCAC
>NZ_JAWRWI010000566.1:0-264 GCF_046535585.1 Bacillus sp. SIMBA_005
GTTGGATAGGGAGGGGCCAAATGAAACAAACGAAAAAACAGGGGATTTTAGAGCGTTTCTATTACTCTTCAGATGAAATCATTGAAAAGCCGTTTAACTGGGCTCAAATGTGGCGGCTGCTGAGCTATGTCAAACCATATCGAAAAACAATTTTGCCGCTTTCTTTTCTCACCGTATTGATTGGCACTGCTGTGAAGCTTGTGATCCCCATTCTGATCGGCGTTTATGTTCTTGATCAAGCGATTACAGGAAGAAACTCGGAGC
>NZ_JAWRWI010000567.1:0-264 GCF_046535585.1 Bacillus sp. SIMBA_005
TTTGCTGCATTTAACAGAGCGGCCAGAACCTTTTCTTCATCAGCACTGGCTCCTTCCGCCATGACCAGGCGGTTTCCGCGGTCAGTAAACGCAGGCGTATTGTCCAGACTGTAGATAACGCTCTTACCATCAGAGTGTCGTTCATGAGACAGCCGGCTCAGCAATTTATCCTGATCGATACGCGAAGCATTTTGTGCAGGCGCATCTTCAGGTTGTGGCGCCACACGTTGCGCCCCGACGAGGATAGCGTTTTCCTCACCGAAA
>NZ_JAWRWI010000568.1:0-264 GCF_046535585.1 Bacillus sp. SIMBA_005
CCTTGGGACCTACTCCAGCCCCAGGATGCGACGAGCCGACATCGAGGTGCCAAACCATGCCGTCGATATGGACTCTTGGGCAAGATCAGCCTGTTATCCCCGAGGTACCTTTTATCCGTTGAGCGACAGCGCTTCCACAAGCCACTGCCGGATCACTAGTCCCGACTTTCGTCCCTGCTCGACCTGTCAGTCTCACAGTCAAGCTCCCTTGTGCACTTACACTCGCCATCTGATTACCAACCAGATTGAGGGAACCTTTGGGCG
>NZ_JAWRWI010000569.1:0-264 GCF_046535585.1 Bacillus sp. SIMBA_005
CAATTTGACATCAAATCCGGCATCTTTCAGGATGAAATAAAGCAGTCCGTTCAAGTCATAACAAAGACCGCCGTGAGGTTCCTTCACCATGTGCCGCCACAGTCCTTCTTTCGTGACGTCATATTCTTTTTTGGACAAAACCGCGCGGTTTTCAAACGGAAACCGATACGCGAGCGCCTTTAAAAACTCCGGCAGGTTGCTGAAATCGAGGGAATCCTTTTCCCAGCCTATCGTTTGATAACAATCTTTCAGAAACTCATTCAT
>NZ_JAWRWI010000570.1:0-264 GCF_046535585.1 Bacillus sp. SIMBA_005
CTATGTACCCCATAACGCGCGGATGTTTGTTGTGTGTTATTGCTGAAAACGGTAATGTCGTCACTCGTTACCGAAAATGTTTGTTTTACTTGTTGAAGAATGCCGTATAATATTGATTCATCACCATTATTATCATTGCCGTAATTCCCCACAATGCCTATTTTCATTAAAAAACATCCTTTTACTTTTTAATACAGAGATTATACCACAATTGCACTTATTCGTTCTTTTTAAAAATAGTAAAAAAAAGGGGAGCCCCGAATT
>NZ_JAWRWI010000571.1:0-264 GCF_046535585.1 Bacillus sp. SIMBA_005
TCCCACGATTGCCCTTGCTGCCGGAAATGTTGTGTCTATCGTTTTCGGTCACCATGAACACGTGTATGCGGGGATTTTCATGGGATTTTTTTACGGATACGCCGCTATGGGGAGCTATTCATCTGCCAAAACGTCTCTGCGCGCTTACCGGTCGAAACATGAGCCGTATTCATGAACACATCGGGATTTTTTTGTTATGATAAAGAAAAGGCAAAAAGGAGCGATTGGCACATGGCGAAGAGCAAAACGAAAAAAATGCGGGAG
>NZ_JAWRWI010000572.1:0-264 GCF_046535585.1 Bacillus sp. SIMBA_005
CCAGCGCGCCCACTCCTGCGCCGACGGGACCGCGCCGCCCTCCGGCCCGAACACGGTCGCCGTCGTGCCGCGCGGGAAGAGCACGTCCCCCGTGTCGACGACGATCTGGTCCATCGACACCCTCCCGACCAGCGGATGCCGTACTCCGCCGATCTCGACGGACGCCCCCTCGCCGAGCTTCCGCCGGGCAGATAGGTCGGGCGCACCGACACCTCGCTGAGGGCGAGCACCTCGCCGGACCCGTCGACGACGACGGCCTTGGTG
>NZ_JAWRWI010000573.1:0-264 GCF_046535585.1 Bacillus sp. SIMBA_005
TTCTCTTTCAATAAGTACTTCAGAGAATTCTTTATAAAGTAAGTCAAACACTGAAATTACTTTGCTTTCATGGTATAAACTCGATTCAGTATAGTATTCCATATACCTAATAAGTTCGGAAATTTCTTTGTTGCTTTTTTTAAATACTTCAACATCAGATACTAAAACAAAACGCTTTTTAGCTCGTGATATAGCGACATTTATTAAATTTGCGCTATCAACGAACTGAACATCATTTTTACTTCCTTTTTTATCAAGCACAGT
>NZ_JAWRWI010000574.1:0-264 GCF_046535585.1 Bacillus sp. SIMBA_005
CGCGAAGAACACCGAGTTCGACGCTGCCATGTCGAACGTGCGGGCCGCGACGATGGCCACGGCGGAGGAGCAGCGTGCTCTCGGCGAGGCTGCACTCGACGCGGGCGCCGACACCGCCTACTCAGCGTCCGAGGCCGCGGCTGCGCAGGAGGAACTCGCGAAGGCCGGACTCTCCGTGTCGTCCGTCATCGGCGGCTCACTGAACGGCGCCCTGGCTCTCGCCGCGGCCGGTCAACTGCAGGTCGCCCGAAGCGCCGAGATCAT
>NZ_JAWRWI010000575.1:0-264 GCF_046535585.1 Bacillus sp. SIMBA_005
TGAAAAATTCACAGTTGAAAGTTGGAAATGTAATTGCAGAAGGGGAAATCAAATTATTTGTTCCACAGAAAAATATTTCGGAGCAGCAGATTGCAGTTCAAAAAATTCTTCCAAACGTTGACTGGAAGGTATCTGAGGAAAAATTTAATAAGGAAAAAATCCGGCTTTTAAACAAAAAAATTGCCGAAAACAGGTTCCGGGATATTACAAGTATTGTTGTAATTAAGAATGATAAATTGTTCTTGGAAGAGTATTTTAATCATT
>NZ_JAWRWI010000576.1:0-264 GCF_046535585.1 Bacillus sp. SIMBA_005
CGTCACAGCCGTAAAAGACAACTACGGCACCGAAACGTATCAGTACAACAAAAACAATGACGTAACGAAAATGAAGGATACCGAGGGGAACATCACTGATATTGCGTACGACGGACTGGATGCCGTTTCTGAAACGGATCAAAGCGGAAAATCCTCATCCGCCGCCGTGTATGACAAATACGGTAATCTCATTCAATCAAGCAAAGAGCTGGCAGCTTCGGCAAGCCTGCTGAAAGACGGCAGCTTTGAAGCAACAAAGCTGGG
>NZ_JAWRWI010000577.1:0-264 GCF_046535585.1 Bacillus sp. SIMBA_005
CTGTTCGCACCGGAGCGCTTCCTCGCGGCCGGCCTGCACGGCGTCGAACGTCGCGGCCGGCGTGGCCGGGTCGACGACGCTGCCGCGCCGGCGGCGCTCGGCACGCTGCGCGAGCAGGCCGTGCGGCTGGCAGCGGGCTACCCGGGTGCGGTCGTCGAGGACAAGGGCGCGGCGCTGGGCCTGCACTGGCGCAGCGCGCCCGGGGCCGAGACCGCGCTGCGCGCTTTCGCCGAACAGGCGTTGCCGCAGTTGCCGGGTTACCAG
>NZ_JAWRWI010000578.1:0-264 GCF_046535585.1 Bacillus sp. SIMBA_005
CAAAAAGCCGGTATTTGCCATTTGCCACGGCCCGCAGCTTTTAATCAATGCGAAAGCGCTCGACGGCCGAAAAGCGACGGGCTATACGTCCATTCGTGTTGACATGGAAAACGCCGGTGCCGACGTTGTGGACAAGGAAGTGGTTGTTTGCCAGGATCAATTGGTCACTAGCCGCACACCGGACGATATACCGGCATTTAACCGCGAGTCATTGGCATTGCTTGAGAAATAAGAAAAAACGGACGCTCTTGGGCGTCCGTTTTT
>NZ_JAWRWI010000579.1:0-264 GCF_046535585.1 Bacillus sp. SIMBA_005
CTCAATTTCAACTTGCTCTTTCATTTTGAGACGATGTATTTCATTATTCGCTTGTACAACTGAATCTGGTTCGATAAATAACGTTTTACCCGACGATGATTGGGCATGCACAATGCCGCCATAGTGATAGCGATATTCTTGTTTAACTGGAATCACATAACGGTCGTTACGAATCGTTACAATTGCATCTGAAAGCATTTTGGCTGCATTACTTCCTCGTGTTAAGCTCTCTAGCTTTGAACGCACCTTAGCCTCTTCTGCTCG
>NZ_JAWRWI010000580.1:0-264 GCF_046535585.1 Bacillus sp. SIMBA_005
ATAGCTATTTCGAAGACAGGTATACCAGAGTTATTGATTGCAGGTATGTTAAACGTGTTAAATAAAAATGGTTCAAGTAATAGGAAGGGCTTAGTAAAAGTATTAATTTTTCTGCTTATTTTTATCATGGCCATTTTTTCTCAAAATTTAATTCCAATTCATATTGCCTTTATCCCTTTACTAATACCACCGATTTTAAAGGTTTTAAATATGCTTGAAGTGGATCGTAGAATAATAGCAACACTAATTGCGGTTGGCTTAATT
>NZ_JAWRWI010000581.1:0-264 GCF_046535585.1 Bacillus sp. SIMBA_005
GGAGCTACTTCGGTCGCTCAACGAGAGCGCCTTCACGGCGCGCGGTATCATCGTGCCGGCCGACGCTCTCGAGGTACACGCCGACGCTCGCCAGGGCACGCATTAGCGGGTGTGGCAGCGAACGAATCACGGCATGCTGGGCGTAAAGCGTTCTACAGCGAGTTGAGGGGCTCCGTCAGGGCGATGCCGTCGTCTCCGGCTTTGAAGGGGTTGACCTTGTGGAAGAGCAACGCCGACGACTCGCCTCGCCCAGCGGCGACGGCT
>NZ_JAWRWI010000582.1:0-264 GCF_046535585.1 Bacillus sp. SIMBA_005
GTTCGTCGAGCGGCTGCGCGGCATGGTCGCGTACGAGGGCATCGATAAGCTCTCGGCCCAGATCGCCGTCGGCGTCGCGGACGCGCGACGGGTGCTGGCCGGGGCTGTCCGCTGAGCTCGTGACGTGCTCCGGTGACGAAATCCTCCGTCGCCGGGGTCGGATGGCATAGACTGGTGACCGGTTCAAACCGATCCTCACGCGCATCGCGTGCATCGGCGGGAACCGGAACTACTGTTCGTACGGTCCTGGCTCACGCCACACGC
>NZ_JAWRWI010000583.1:0-263 GCF_046535585.1 Bacillus sp. SIMBA_005
GCAAGATGCGAAGGGTAAAGTTTTAGACAAAACGAACGGCAAAAAGTATCAGGTCACCATCACTTGGAAAGACAAAAAAGGCTGGAAGCCGACAAAAGTAGAAACGTTAAAATAACCGCAAAAAAGCAGCTGATTATTCAGCTGCTTTTTTCTGTCATACGTCAGCTGAAAAATGCACCGACGCGCTGTAAAGGATTCTGCCGTCAACGGCCGTCACCTGATGGGATACAGAACGGACGCGAAGCATAATCGCCTGGTTGTTT
>NZ_JAWRWI010000584.1:0-263 GCF_046535585.1 Bacillus sp. SIMBA_005
ATATTCAAATTCCATCGTTTTCGCATTATAGATAGATACCCCTGTTACATCAGATGGCAGCAAATCAGGAGTGAATTGGATTCTTTTGAAATCAGCGCCGATTGACTTTGCCAGCGCGCGGACCATCATCGTTTTTCCGACTCCGGGTACATCCTCAAGCAGTACATGCCCTTTGGCAAGAAGGGCTGCTAAGCTGAGTATGGCGATGTCTCGTTTTCCAACCATTACTCTATTAATATGTTCAACTGCTTTCCCCAGCAAAG
>NZ_JAWRWI010000585.1:0-263 GCF_046535585.1 Bacillus sp. SIMBA_005
CACCAACCTATAAAGCTTTTGAAAACAGCGGTTCCGCTCATTTTGCCTTCAGAAATATAGGCGGATTCTGTTATTGTTTGGAGAAATCAAGCATGTACATTCCTTTTTCTTTCATTTTAAGTTCAAAAGAACCAGAAAATAAAAAGAACGCAGCTATATTTTTAACATCTATTTATTTCCGATATAATGAAATAGACAACAGCCATAAAGGGGGAGCCTTGTTGAAACCATTTGTATTTATCACAAAACCGATTCCTGAAGAG
>NZ_JAWRWI010000586.1:0-263 GCF_046535585.1 Bacillus sp. SIMBA_005
CTCAGCAAGCTGGTTTACGGATTCGCTGATAGCTTTCAGCCCCGGCACCCATTCGGTAAAGCCCAGCACGGTCTGCTTACCTGCCAGACGACGCATACCACCGGGCATCAGATCCTGACGAATACGAAACGGCACGCTGCGCGGAATAAGTTCACGCAGATGCGCAAAGCTCTGCGGGTTCTGAGGTCCGAGATTAACGGCAATTGTTCCGTGCCAGACGCCATTGATTCTGAGCAGGTTATCGCGTATTTCCTGAACGCCTG
>NZ_JAWRWI010000587.1:0-263 GCF_046535585.1 Bacillus sp. SIMBA_005
GGCACACATTGAAATTTATCTGCAATTTCACTTCGTTTAATTTCAATATGCCCTTCTCCACCTAATTCAAGTACTTGCTTTAAGTAGCCTTCTATGATGTCTGAAATATTACGCATGTTAGGAATACACCTCGCTTACCTCACTGACTTTGACTATCTTTGACTATCTTTGAGTATATTATACAAAACGCTTGAAAATAATTGCAATTAATTCGCACAGAGAAATGTCTAAAGCAATTGTTATCGCTAATTGGCTTGTAAAAG
>NZ_JAWRWI010000588.1:0-263 GCF_046535585.1 Bacillus sp. SIMBA_005
GGTCGACCTCATCATCGTGCTGTGCGGCGGCATGCGCGACAAGCAGGGCTTCAAGCTCGCCGGTTACGTGCGCTACCGCCTGATGGCGTGGCTCATCACGGTCGGCCTCTGGGTGCTGGGCGTCATCGGTTCGATCATCAGCACGATCGTCTTCGGTTCCTTCCTGTTCTTCGGCGCCACCGCCGCTCTGACTGGCGCGGCGCTCGACTCCGTCGACGAGCAGCCCACCGCGGTCGAGGAGGCCGAGAGCGGATCCGATGCCG
>NZ_JAWRWI010000589.1:0-263 GCF_046535585.1 Bacillus sp. SIMBA_005
GCCACGATCGGGTCGATCACCGTAAGCCCGGCGAGGACCGTTTCCGGCGGGCCGCTGGCGTACGCCGTCTGGACGAGCCAGGCGCCGAGCATGGATCCCAACAGAAGTAGGACGAGAAGCGTTCCGAGGGCGAGCAAGTCTCCCGACAAGCTCACGACACGGCATGCCTCACCGCTCAGGCAGGCGATCACCTCACTCGCGACGATGTGAACCGCAGCCGCGACGGTACCGAATAAGACGCCGGCCGTGATGACGCGCGCGAG
>NZ_JAWRWI010000590.1:0-263 GCF_046535585.1 Bacillus sp. SIMBA_005
TTTTTATATTGTCCGTACGTTTTATACACTGCGTCAAACGCATTTTTGCGGACTTCACGGTTTTCACTTTCCAAGAAATTAATAAAGTTGCCGTGAGTGATCTGTTTTTCATTCCCATCTTCGTCTTTAATGGACGGAAACGTTATATCTGCGTTATTTAACACGCTGAATGTATTTGAAGATGACCCCAGTACCTCGGAGGCTTCAGCAAGCAGCGCCTCTTCCTTCTCGCTCAGCACATGCGGACGTTCCTTTGTAATCTC
>NZ_JAWRWI010000591.1:0-263 GCF_046535585.1 Bacillus sp. SIMBA_005
GCGTCTCTCGGCACCGGTTTAAGCAAGCTTTTAGACGGCACCGGACAATTGTCCAGCCAGCTGAAAGATGCGGCTGATCAAACCGGGGACATTAAGACAGATGACAAAACGTACAGCATGTTTGCCGATCCGGTAAAAACGGACGATAACGCGATTCATTCCGTGCCTAACTACGGTACCGGACTGACGCCTTATATTCTCTCTATGGGCTTGTATGTCGGCGGATTGATGCTGACGGTCGTATTCCCTCTGAGTGAAGCTTC
>NZ_JAWRWI010000592.1:0-263 GCF_046535585.1 Bacillus sp. SIMBA_005
CGCCGTGCTGGCCTACGGCGACAGCGAGCGCGGCAAGCAGATGGTCGCCGCGCTGGGCATGGACCGGGCCGTGGACGTGGTCCAGGCCGCCGCCGCGCTGCTGGCGCCAGCCGGCAAGGTCGGCACCGTCGGCTACTGCTGGGGCGGCACCGTGGCGCTGCTGTCGGCGATCCGCCTGGGCCTGCCCTCGGTCAGCTACTACGGCGCGCGCAACCTGCAGTACCTGGACCAGGTGCCGCGCGCGCCGGTGATCTTCCACTTCG
>NZ_JAWRWI010000593.1:0-263 GCF_046535585.1 Bacillus sp. SIMBA_005
GAGCGAAATTTATTGCGGAAACGTATCTTGAAAATGTGGAATGCTATAATGAAGTCAGAGGAATGTACGGATTTACGGGTACATATAACGGCAAAAAAGTATCAGTCCAAGGCACCGGCATGGGTGTTCCGTCTATCTCTATTTATGTGAATGAACTGATTCAAAGCTATGATGTTCAAAACTTAATCAGAGTCGGCTCATGCGGAGCCATCCGTAATGACGTGAAGGTGCGTGACGTGATTTTGGCTATGACGTCTTCAACG
>NZ_JAWRWI010000594.1:0-263 GCF_046535585.1 Bacillus sp. SIMBA_005
GCTGCGTCAAAATCATAAGTTCGTTAAGTATGTTGCTTGAAAGTCCTTTTATAATGCCTAGGTCTATGCCTAACCGAACATCTGAAAGGCACTTTGCAGTTTCTTTCGATTCTATCATCCGGCAATTAGACAAGACCCCATAAGACCGATATACCCGATCCTCAAGTTCGATTTTAGAAGTTTGATAAATCGCTTCTCGGGCAGATCGTTCTTGTTCAATCAACTGAGCAGCAACACTGTTAAGATCCTCTACAATATCCTGC
>NZ_JAWRWI010000595.1:0-263 GCF_046535585.1 Bacillus sp. SIMBA_005
TCAGAAAGGATCCGAAAAAGAGCGAGCTCTTTCCGTTATCCGAGTACGGGCTTACAGAAGAAGAAATGAAAGCAATACCAGCGTCTGTCATCTGTAAAGACGCACCTGCCAATATAACAAACGGCTTAGAAGCCATCCAGCATTTACGCAATACCTATAAAAGAACCATCTCTTTCGAGTTTGACCATGTGCATGATTTCGAAGAGCGCGCATGGATTACAAAAATGGTCGAGTCCGGAGAACTGTTCCGGAAAAATTCACCG
>NZ_JAWRWI010000596.1:0-263 GCF_046535585.1 Bacillus sp. SIMBA_005
TGTTTGGCGTAAGCAATGCCCCGCCGACAGCCTGCAATGCCCGAAAGACAATTAACAGGTCGTTTATACCGAACAGGTGATGCAGGCCGCTTTTTGCCTGATGGAACGATTGAATATATTGGACGTTTTGATGATCAAGTAAAAATTAGGGGGTACCGTATTGAACTGAGAGAGATTGAAACAGTTCTTCAGCAAGCACCGGGGGTAAAGGAAGCCGCGGTACTGGCCCGTGATGTTTCTGCTGAGGAAAAGGAGCTTGTTGC
>NZ_JAWRWI010000597.1:0-263 GCF_046535585.1 Bacillus sp. SIMBA_005
CTGCAACGCTCCTTCGAGAAGGGGCTCGCGGCGGGAGCGCTCAAATAGTAAGGAAGAACCATGTCGCAGCAGGTGAAAGCGGCGGTGCTCCGCGAGGTCGGCGGTCCCGTCGCCGTCGAAGAGATCGAACTCGCACCGCCGGGACCGGAGGAGATCGTCGTCGAGATCGAGGCGGCCGGCGTATGCCACACCGACGTGCATTATCAGCGCGGGGATCTCGTCAGCCGGTTGCCCGTCGTGCTGGGGCACGAGGGCGCGGGACG
>NZ_JAWRWI010000598.1:0-263 GCF_046535585.1 Bacillus sp. SIMBA_005
GGATCGTCACGTCGGCCAGGGTGGGCGCGGCCGATCCCGACAGCACGGCCGCGAGGCGGGAGCGGATCAGCATCTCCGGTCCGGGGTCCGACTCGGGCGTGCGCAGCGAGCCCCACCCGAAGAAGCCCCGCTCTCCGCGCACGAGAACGCCCTGTGCGACGAGCGATTCGACGACCTGGTCCAGCGGATCGAGCTTCGAGCGCATGAGGAGCGACTGCAGGCGCTTGCCGCTCAGGGGAGCGAGGCGCGCGAGCGCCGTGTCG
>NZ_JAWRWI010000599.1:0-262 GCF_046535585.1 Bacillus sp. SIMBA_005
GGCGATTGATGGGAATCGAACCCACGAGTGCCAGAGCCACAATCTGGTGCGTTAACCACTTCGCCACAACCGCCATAGATGTTATGAATCATATTAAGAAAATTGGCAGGGGCAGTAGGAATCGAACCCACACCGGAGGTTTTGGAGACCTCTGTTCTACCTTTAAACTATGCCCCTATGAAAATAAAAATGGTGGAGGGGGGCGGATTCGAACCGCCGAACCCGGAGGGAGCGGATTTACAGTCCGCCGCGTTTAGCCACT
>NZ_JAWRWI010000600.1:0-262 GCF_046535585.1 Bacillus sp. SIMBA_005
GTTTAACTCTACAATCAGTGTGCTTGTCAGAGATTATCAATTTCTGCTGCAGGCCGTAACCAGATTATTGTTCTTTTTACTTCCGATTTTTTGGAATATCTCAGAGCAGCTCGGGAAAAATCACCCGAATCTTCTGCCTGTGCTTAAGCTGAATCCGATTTTTTATCTGATAGAACGATTTAGGAACAGCTTCTTAGACGGAAAATGGTTTTTCCAAGACATGAAGTACACGCTGTATTTCTGGCTGTTCACATTCCTTTTA
>NZ_JAWRWI010000601.1:0-262 GCF_046535585.1 Bacillus sp. SIMBA_005
GCGGCATCCGACAGCACGCTGCGCAGGTGTTCGAAGCGGTGCCGGCGGCGATGCAGCAGCTGGCGGATGCGCTGGTCGCGCTCGCCCGCCGAATCGGGCCGCGCCTCGCCGCCCAGCGCACGCTGGGCGACGCCGTCGTCGCCGCCCAGTCCCTGCAACAGACCGCCGAAGCGCTCGCTGCGCGCCTGCCGGTGCAGCAGGCCTTCGGTCCACGCCGACATCATTTCCGGCAACGCCATCAGGCGCGCGGTGTGGCCGGACG
>NZ_JAWRWI010000602.1:0-262 GCF_046535585.1 Bacillus sp. SIMBA_005
TGCGGCATGCAAAAGTCCGTCTCGCTTCAGCGAAGAGGGCAGAAACAGGGTGTTTTCACTGGTTTTGTCTATGCCGATCAAAAACCGTTTAGGATTCACGCGGAAGAACTCCTTTCTGGCTTTGCTCAGAAAACAGATATTGGCAGCGCTTTAGGGGACAAGTGTACAGCTGTTCTTTTTGCTCGGGAGAGACACGCAGGATTGACTTCCTGCCCGGTTTTGAATTGATATCTAAAATCCAAATTCTCCCGTCCTTAGCAAG
>NZ_JAWRWI010000603.1:0-262 GCF_046535585.1 Bacillus sp. SIMBA_005
CTTAATGCTGCTCTTCTTTGGCTTCTTCTATCCTTATTGCTTCTTGCTAGACTGGTGGACGAAGCACGTCTTCAAACTCCGCTCTCCACAGGCAAAATCTGATGACAACACGCTACAAGTATTCGGCTGACGATGTACGTACCCAGGAATGCAACACATCTCAGCCAACATGCGTGATTACGAAGTAATCTCGTTAAATCTCGTGAACGATATCAAACACGAGGAACGACGGCCATTGAGATGCCTTATCGAGGGAGAAAGT
>NZ_JAWRWI010000604.1:0-262 GCF_046535585.1 Bacillus sp. SIMBA_005
ATTAAGCGCGAGGCGCAGCGATGCCCCGATTGAACGACGCGGATTGAGCGAGGAGAGCGGATTCTGTTGCACGAGCTGGATAGCCCGGCGATGTTCCTGCGTACGTCTTGCCGGCAGCGCCTCACCCTTGAAGGTGAGGTTGCCAGTGGTCGCGGCGTAGATGCCGAGGATAATGTTGGCGATGGTTGATTTGCCCGAGCCGGATTCCCCGACCACGGCTAGGCATTCGCCCTTTGTGACACTGAAAGAGACGCTATCGAGT
>NZ_JAWRWI010000605.1:0-262 GCF_046535585.1 Bacillus sp. SIMBA_005
GGCGGTCTTCTCGTCTGGTTTTTAGTAGGCGCTGACCTTTATACGGCCTATACTTTCTTAGGGTTGACCAGTACTGCTTTTACAGGCGGAAGTGTTGCATTTTTCGCCATTCCTTATTCTGTGTTGGCCTACTTTATCGCCTACTTCTTCTTGCCGAAACTTTGGAAAGTTGCGAAAATTCATAAATTAACAACACTCGCGGATTATGCCCGGGAACGTTTTAACAGTAAGCTTTTGGCAAGCCTCGTTGCCATCGTCGGGG
>NZ_JAWRWI010000606.1:0-262 GCF_046535585.1 Bacillus sp. SIMBA_005
TTTCATTAACATTATTAAAGTAATATATAAATTTTATAAAAAGGTTAAAGTAGGCGAAATTACTATTATAAATTCAACAGAACTTATCTTAATTGTAAGAACTAATTGAAATTTTCTCTCACTTTTCATTATGCCTGAAAATATAATTTCATTAAAAATTATTGAGAATACACGAATTCTCTTGTTTTATTTTTTTAATCTTAGTTAAGTTATTCTATGCAGGTCCGTTTTTTTCGAACAGACCTGCAATTATTGTATTTAT
>NZ_JAWRWI010000607.1:0-262 GCF_046535585.1 Bacillus sp. SIMBA_005
GGCACGCGCCGCGGCCACATCGCCCTGCGCCCAGCGCGCGCGTTGCCACTGGTCGAGCGCGTCGCGCTGCGCCGGATCGCGCAGTCGCGTCCGAAACGCATCCAGCGAGGCGGCCGGCGGCGTCACCAGCGCGCACAGCGCGGCGGAGACGTCGTCCTGGCCGCCGCTCTGCAACAGCTGCCGCAGCTGCAGCGGCGTTGTGCGCGGCGCGGTCGGCGCGGAACCGGCACGACGCGGCGCGGTGACGGCCGCGGACATCGAG
>NZ_JAWRWI010000608.1:0-262 GCF_046535585.1 Bacillus sp. SIMBA_005
CAGCCGATGGACCCGCTGGCCCATTTCCGCATGGGCGAGCTGCTGCTGGCCGATGGCAACCCCGCCGGCGAGGCGCACCTGCGCCGGGCGATCGCCCTGGATCCTGCCTGCCGCGCCGAGGCATTGCGGATCCTGGAGCGCCACTACCGCGCCAGCGGCGACACCGCCGGGCTGGACGCGGTCCATGACGAATGGGCGCAGATGGTGTCCGCGCAAGCCCGCGCGGCCGACGCGCGTGGCGAGCTCGGGTCGGGCGATGCCT
>NZ_JAWRWI010000609.1:0-262 GCF_046535585.1 Bacillus sp. SIMBA_005
GCCGCAGCTTTTCTTGAAGAAGGGTTGCAGGGCGTTCCTCCGATTGGGAAACCGATTTGGAACACGCAGGTGTATGTGCTTGATAATGGATTGCAGCCGGTGCCGCCGGGCGTTGTCGGAGAGCTTTATATTGCAGGCACCGGCTTGGCCAG
Source organism: Bacillus sp. SIMBA_005 (assembly GCF_046535585.1). NCBI lineage: Bacteria > Bacillati > Bacillota > Bacilli > Caryophanales > Bacillaceae > Bacillus > Bacillus sp. SIMBA_005. The sequence goes on from NZ_JAWRWI010000609.1 coordinate 153, forward strand.
AGGTTATTTCCATCGCCCTGATTTAACGGCGGAGCGCTTCGTTGCAGATCCATACGGACCGCCGGGAACTAGGATGTATCGGACCGGAGACCAGGCCCGCTGGCGTGCCG
>NZ_JAWRWI010000610.1:0-262 GCF_046535585.1 Bacillus sp. SIMBA_005
GAAAAAGACGGTGAATCGGATACAGGATACAAACGTGTCGGTGCCATCAGCATTCATACTGACGCGTCTAAACTCGATAAAATGGAGGAAAGGGCGTATAAGAGACGGGAGGATGCGCCGGAAATCGGCGACATTACCCGCTTGTCTGCAAGTGAAACGAAAAAGCTGTTTCCGATTTTAGCTGACGGCTATGAATCGGTTCATATCAGCGGTGCCGCCCGTGTGAACGGAAGAGCGCTGTGCCGGTCGCTTTTAAGCGCTG
>NZ_JAWRWI010000611.1:0-262 GCF_046535585.1 Bacillus sp. SIMBA_005
GTGTGTTGCGGCTCGTCGATCCCGTGGGCCTTCGCAGAAAGCGTATGTGAGGTAACCATTGTGCTCTCCTTCGCCTTAGCCCAATATCGTCTCGCCGATGTAACCGCCGTCACTGCATCCCGGTGGGACGGCAAACACGGCAGAACCGACGGGGGTTGTCCATTCGTTCAGGAGATCGAGCTGATCGAGACGGTCCTGGATGGGGACGAACTGCGCGTCGACGTCGGCCTGGAACGACACGAACAGAAGACCGGAGTTGGAG
>NZ_JAWRWI010000612.1:0-262 GCF_046535585.1 Bacillus sp. SIMBA_005
CCGCGTCCTCAAATAGCACGACCGTTCGAAACCATGCCGGGCTCGCGCTGCTGCGCTGGCGGTTCCGGCTGGGCAGCTGGCTGGCGCCCGCGGGCACGCTGCACCGTGCGTTCGACCTCTTCGGCACGCCGATGTCGGCCTCGCGCGAACGCGGCCGCAATGCCGACACCGGCGGCGCGCGCATCCATCGCCTGCCGCTCGGTCGCGAGCAGCTGACCGTCTACACCTGGGGCGATCCCGACACCCGGCCCTGCGTGCTGCT
>NZ_JAWRWI010000613.1:0-262 GCF_046535585.1 Bacillus sp. SIMBA_005
TGCTGATCAGGACGATCACCAAAATGACGACCGGCGGAACATTCTGAACCCGGTCTTCCGGCACCTCTCCGCTGATTTTAAGCGGATTGGCGAGATAATCGTAAACATAGCCGTTTTCCTGTCCGTCAACGAGCGCGTTCCCTAAAATGCCGTATACGTCATTTCTGATCAATTTCGTGGAATCGACGTTTTTGCCCCAGTTGCTGTTCAGGGTGTCCGCTTTTTGCTGGACGTCATTTACGCTTTGCTGCATATTGTCGGT
>NZ_JAWRWI010000614.1:0-262 GCF_046535585.1 Bacillus sp. SIMBA_005
GGATTATCTGGAAAGAGTGGGCCTTGTTTGCTGCGAGGAAACCCCAAGATGAGCGCCGAAAAGGGGTTGGAAGGAGGCCTTATCCCAGGAGATAAGCTCGAATGGCGACTAATGTTGCCACTGGCCTGTATCGTAACCCTGTATGCTGCTGGTGTAGGGGCGGTTCTACCTGTGTTGCCGTTTTATCTGCGTGAGATGGGAGCGAGCCCCCTGATCTTCGGCCTTGTTCTATCAACCGAAGCGCTAAGCCAATCTGCGGCAT
>NZ_JAWRWI010000615.1:0-262 GCF_046535585.1 Bacillus sp. SIMBA_005
CTTTGTTCGTTGCAGTACCGCCTCGGCCTGGCACTGGAAGAGGCGAGAAACGTCTGACGAGAGATCGGAACATGTAACGTGGTTGTTACATTTTTAGGTGATTTGGCTCGGCACTTTTTTCCAGTCTGGTCGAGCAATTTTAACTAGGGTAAATCCTTGGAGAATCAGCGCAAGGCCCGCCAGATGGGCATTCCGAGGCGGATCTAAGATCCGATGAAAGCCGGACGAATGTAACGAGAGTGTTACATTCCGCGGAAAACCG
>NZ_JAWRWI010000616.1:0-262 GCF_046535585.1 Bacillus sp. SIMBA_005
GGTCGACCGGATCCAGCGGGCTGCGCGTCGCCGGTGTCGCCAGCGCGATCGCCGCGGCGATGTCGAGCCCGGCCGGCTTGTGCAGCAGCAGCGTCGCCGGCTCCGTGTCGCCGAGCCGCGCGCCGGGCGCGAGCACGACGGACTCGTCCTCCACCGGATGCTGCGGCGCGTCCACGACCTCGCCCTCCACTAGGACCCAGCCGCCTTCGATGTACTGGCGCGCGTCCGCACGCGAGCAGTCGAGCAGGGCGGCGAGGTGCTT
>NZ_JAWRWI010000617.1:0-262 GCF_046535585.1 Bacillus sp. SIMBA_005
CCTTGTTTACTATAATGGTGAACAAGCCATTCAAATGGATGCCAATCTCGTAAAATGGCTTGAAGAGAAAAACGCTCCTTCTATCGCCATCGATCAAGAGGCGCATCAAGATGAATATTATATTGATACAGTTTGTGTAGCACCAGAGGCTCGTGGTAAAGGAATCGGTACACTATTAATCCAATTCGCCATTGAGCAAACAAAACAACGAGGTTTTACAAAATTATCACTGAATGTTGAAACGCAAAAAGAAGATGCTCGT
>NZ_JAWRWI010000618.1:0-262 GCF_046535585.1 Bacillus sp. SIMBA_005
GGGGTGCTCGTGGTGGCGGGCAGCGTACGGGGTGTCGTAGACCACGGCCGCGCCCTCCTCGGGCGTCTGCGCGGGCTCGACCGTGCCGGACTCCGACAGGGTGCCGAGATCGAAGGGCACCTCCTCGGCGGAGAGCGCGAGCAGCCGTTCGGCGGCGAGGTTCTCACCGTGCATGATCCGCTGGTCGAGCTCGGGGCCGCTCGGGAAGTTGATGTTCAGGGAGACGCTCGCTGTGACGCCCATGGCGGCCTCCTATTCGAGG
>NZ_JAWRWI010000619.1:0-262 GCF_046535585.1 Bacillus sp. SIMBA_005
TGTGCGTGCCGCCGTAGTCGATACCGAGCGAGGTCACAGCACCGGGCCCAGCACGTCGCGGATGGCGGTGGCCTCCGCCTCGTCCGCCGTGGTGTAGCTCGTCTCGCCCGCACTCGCGCCGGAGCCGAGCGAGACGGCGAGGGTCGAGGTGACGGTCCGCTTCGCGGAGGCGTGCACTGCGTCGACCCCCGTGGCGGCGATCGCCGCGGCGTTCGCCGAGGTGACGCCGGCGCCCGCCATCACCTCGATGCGGCCCGCCGCG
>NZ_JAWRWI010000620.1:0-262 GCF_046535585.1 Bacillus sp. SIMBA_005
GTATGGAAAATAGGACAAGAAAGCAAATTCCCCGATTCATCTTACATTATTTTCCCTGGCAATGTCGGCACAATCAATACGCTAAAAGAAGTGATTGAAGTGTTGGAAGGAGAAATAAAGTAACCATTTTGAACATATTTAACCTTTTAGAGAAAAGATAAACCGAACTTCTTGCTACTAATGAAGGCGTTACGGTTTTTCTTTTTATGTTAAAATAGTTATTTATTCCATAGAAAAGGGAAGTGGAAAAATTGATGATTTG
>NZ_JAWRWI010000621.1:0-262 GCF_046535585.1 Bacillus sp. SIMBA_005
GCTGGCCGGCACCCGCTCCGTGTCCAGGTCCTCGTGCCCGGCGATCGTGCGCAGGGCCGGCAGCGTCGCGCGCAGCTGCCGCAGCAGGGCGACCAGCGCGTCGATCTGCGTCGTCGGATAGGTCTCCTCCATGGCCTGGTGGCGGCTGTCGAGCCAGTGCGGGAACCGGCCGGTGTTCACCAGCTCGATGCCGACCGCCTGCGCGTTGTGGCCGCGGACGTGATGGGCGACGCGCTCCGGAGGCACGTACTCGACGATGTGG
>NZ_JAWRWI010000622.1:0-262 GCF_046535585.1 Bacillus sp. SIMBA_005
CTGCTGGGCGCGCGAGCGTCCGTGTCCACCCGGAGCAGTGCTGTCAGAAATGCAAGCGCCTGCAGAAGCAAACGCTTGCGACGATCTGGTCCTACGAAGTGTGGCAGGACGGGCAACAGTGGATGCAGCCGTTTGATTGTGAGTACGTCCGCTTCGCCTGCTGCACGGCGGAAGCACAGTTCGCATGACTGCCTAGATCGAGCCTGTTTTGCGTGTCGGGCAGGCGATTGCAGCGTCCTGGCGTGAGGTCGTGAACCTCGTG
>NZ_JAWRWI010000623.1:0-262 GCF_046535585.1 Bacillus sp. SIMBA_005
GAACAGCCGCTCAGGGCGGGAATCAGCAGCTTTGGTGCGGGCGGTTCTAACGCGCATATCATTATTGAAGAATATGAGGCTCCTGTCAAACAAGCAATCAGCAGCCAAGAGCCGGCGGTCATTCTGCTGTCTGCGAAAAATGGCGAGCGTCTGACAGAATATGCGGAGCGCCTTCTTGCTTTTCTTCAAAAGAAGCATATTGATAAGCCGGACTTATTTGATGTCGCGTACACTTTACAAGCGGGGCGCGAAGCGATGGATG
>NZ_JAWRWI010000624.1:0-262 GCF_046535585.1 Bacillus sp. SIMBA_005
TCCGGCGTGAAAACACCGTCAGATCCGAACGGCACTTCACGAAGCAGGTAATAGCGAAGCTCGTCTAAACCATAGCGTTCAATTAATGTAACCGGATCTACAACGTTTCCTTTTGATTTCGACATTTTTCCGTCTTTCATCAAAAGCCAGCCATGCGCGAATACCTGTTTCGGCAGCGGAAGATCCAGAGCCATCAGCATAATTGGCCAGTAAATGGTATGGAACCGTACAATCTCCTTACCGACTAAATGAACATCGGCAG
>NZ_JAWRWI010000625.1:0-262 GCF_046535585.1 Bacillus sp. SIMBA_005
ATCGATGGCTCTTATGTGCTAGCCCACAGTATTCGAAAAGTAACAGCTAATGATGGCACTGAGCTATATAGTTGGGACAAGGAACGTGACCAGATTTGGTCGCCTAAAACCGTAAAATATATGCGTGGGCTGTTGGCAGAAGTTGTCTCAAATGGTACGGGGCAAGGGGTTTATAGTAATAGTAGCTATGTTGGGGCTAAAACAGGTACAACAAATGATTACCGTGATTACTGGCTAGCTGGTTTAAATGACCAATATACCG
>NZ_JAWRWI010000626.1:0-262 GCF_046535585.1 Bacillus sp. SIMBA_005
CTAGTAAAAAAATAAAACTTCTCCAATTGTTAGATCTAATTTGTGAACTTAAAACAAAATTAAAAATTGAAGAGTACAAATTAAGTAAAGCTTTTTCTCCACTAGATAAATTTAACTTCTTATTTGTTTCATTTTCAACAAAGCTAAATTCGATTAAGGAAGGAGTTTTAACATGTAATTTTTTTAATTCTAACAATAATTTCCTGTACAATTTTATAAAAGATCCCATATTATTAGTAATTTCACTATCATTTTCTAAATT
>NZ_JAWRWI010000627.1:0-262 GCF_046535585.1 Bacillus sp. SIMBA_005
CTGTACGTCTTATAGATTTTTTTACTCTTGAATGTGATGTATTCTTCTAAGCTTTATTTTACATGATGTTCTTCTATATATCATTCAATATTAAGATGCAAGACATCTCAAAATCAGATATCAACTATGACGGACTACATGAATATTCAGTTTTTTGTAGAGCCGCCATGGGACGACACTATCTTTGACGCACTTTAATCCCCCCTGCTTTATCGTCATGTTAACTGGTATGAGAGATTGACAAAAAGAAGGAAAACGATAT
>NZ_JAWRWI010000628.1:0-261 GCF_046535585.1 Bacillus sp. SIMBA_005
TGTGGACCGGTAAGAAGACACCACAGCAGGCACTGGATACCGCCGTTGAGCGTGGAAATCAGTTGCTGCGCCGCTTTGAGAAATCGACGAAGTCTTAATCAGTGTAATGTCGGATGCGTTTCGCTTATCTGACCTGGCATCGCGTGTAGGCCGGATAAGCGAAGCGCATCCGGCACAGTTCAGGAATTAACCGTAATGTCATCATCCCGTCCGGTGTTCCGCTCGCGCTGGCTGCCTTATCTGCTGGTCGCGCCGCAGCTC
>NZ_JAWRWI010000629.1:0-261 GCF_046535585.1 Bacillus sp. SIMBA_005
GGTCGATCGCGAGCAGCAACGCGGCGGAGATGCCGAGCGGGCCGGATCGAGTGATCTTCTGCGCGACCGCGAACAGCAGCGGCACGAGTGCGGTGCCGACGAGGGCCGTCATGACGCGCCAGCCGAGTGGACCATGGCCGAACAGCGCGAGCCCCAGCCCGATGAGCCACTTGCCGAGCGGGGGGTGCGCGACGAAGGATCCCGTGTCCGAGTACCCGTCGACGTCACCGGACTCGAACGCCGGGTTCGGGTCCTCGCCCC
>NZ_JAWRWI010000630.1:0-261 GCF_046535585.1 Bacillus sp. SIMBA_005
GCCGTGAGGATCAGGTGGGACAGCGGGACGGATGCCGCGTTCGCGTAGCCTGCGACCTCGACCTCGTGCGGACGGTCGGCGAAGAACCGCACGCGCACGCGGACGTCCGCCCCGTTGTCGAAGCGCTCGACGCCGATCCAGACCGTCAGGGTCTCGATGCCATCGGCGGTCTCGACGACGCCGCGTGCGGGAGGATCCCCGGCGGCCCGCTCGACGGCATCCGCTTCCTCGGCCGACCAGAGACGCTTGCCGCGTTCGCCG
>NZ_JAWRWI010000631.1:0-261 GCF_046535585.1 Bacillus sp. SIMBA_005
GGGGATGTGTTGTTCAGCCAGCGGTGCAGCAGCATATGGAGAATGTAAAATTGAAAGATCACAAGAATGAAGTAGCCGATGAAGTTTCCTAAAAACACATTTTCTAAAAATTTACCGATCACTGAAACGAATCCGGCTCCTTCTTCCGCCACGCTTTTCATTAAAATGGCATCCACCGCGGCAATAAACAGAAACGGCACGAAAATGACTTTGCCCCTTTTCTTTAAAAAACCCGCTGGAACGCCTTTCGGGTATGACCTG
>NZ_JAWRWI010000632.1:0-261 GCF_046535585.1 Bacillus sp. SIMBA_005
GCTTTGGATGAGTATGTAAAAGATCGTAGCAACACAAAACGGAAAGAAGCCCTTCAAGATCAGCTTGATAAAGATGAAGAATCAATTAACAACAAGTACGATGACCTGGTAAATGATGAACGAGCATTCAAAAAGCTTGAAGATAAGCTTATGGATGGTAAAATCACTGATATCGCTAAACAGCTTAATGAATTCACCAAGTTCATTAACGAGAATATGAAGTCGATTGGGAAAAGTATTTCCAATAACTTGATTGATAAG
>NZ_JAWRWI010000633.1:0-261 GCF_046535585.1 Bacillus sp. SIMBA_005
CTACGCTGCAGCTCCGGTCTCCCCTCCGGGGCGCGTGCTGTCGATCATCGGCCTGGTGCTCGCCTTCGTCGCGGCGCCGATCGGCCTGATCCTCAGCATCGTCGCGGCCGTCAAGCTCGGCAAGGCCGGCGCCCCCAAGGGCATCGCCATCGCGGGCATCATCGTCGGCGCGGTCATCACCCTGCTGTACATCATCGGCATCATCCTGTTCGTGACGCTCTTCGCGGGCATCATCGGGACGTGCGCGGAGCTCGGCCCGGG
>NZ_JAWRWI010000634.1:0-261 GCF_046535585.1 Bacillus sp. SIMBA_005
GTCCGAGGGTGGTGGCGCGGCAACGGCGGTTTGGCATCAACTGCCATTCCATTGGAACTTTCCTATCCAGCGTGCGATCCGGATTGCAGTCGCAAGAGCGGTTCTTCGCCCGTGATCGCACTGTAGGAGCAACTGTCTACTCAGACGGGGTTCTCTTTCCATTCAGTCCGGTCGCGTGCCATGGCATTGAGGCGGGTGAGCAGCACGCGCATGCAGGCAGTGACGGCGACCTTGGCGCATTTGCCACGTTGGCGCAGGCGT
>NZ_JAWRWI010000635.1:0-261 GCF_046535585.1 Bacillus sp. SIMBA_005
ATTTTAAAATACGTCGGAGCGGTTTATTTATGTTACTTAGGTGTCAAGACGTTATGGACGTTAAAAAAGATGCCCGTGCAGTCATCCGTTGTCGATGAGGAGACGCAAATTGACAACAAATATGCGCATCAAACTTGCTTTAAACAAGGTTTCTTAACCAATGTTACAAATCCAAAGGTAGCGGTCTTTTTTTTAACGTTCTTACCGCAATTTGTAGACGGTTCTAACAGCACATTTTTCCCGTTTTTGCTAATGGGGCTT
>NZ_JAWRWI010000636.1:0-261 GCF_046535585.1 Bacillus sp. SIMBA_005
GTTATTTTCTTTGGCTCCCCCTATTCAATTGCACCTGCCCGTGCTTTTTTAATTCCATTCATTCATAATGATGTTTGTTATTGTTTTCGCTGTTGGTTCATATAACCATACGCGCTTTCCTTTGAATCCACGTTGTCTTTCGTATTGTTTGATACGTGGATCGCATAGGATATGTTCTTCCAAGAATGTCTTTTTAAAAGTTGTTGCTCTCATAATGTCATCGATATCCCAAAATAAAATTTCCTGCCTAGCAGTTTCGTT
>NZ_JAWRWI010000637.1:0-261 GCF_046535585.1 Bacillus sp. SIMBA_005
GCCTTGCTGCGATCGACGTCGGAGACGGGGAGGACGACGATCTCGAGTGTGAGTTCCATGATGAGCCTGTTCGTGTGGGTGATCTGCGTAACTTGTTGAAGCGGTTACGACTCTTGCTCAACTCAACGTAACTTGTCAAGCTGGTTATTCCGGATTGCACAATGACGTGTGACCTGCCAGAATGGTTACGCTATGCACGCCTTTCCCTGCGGGACGCCCGCCCTCGACTTCGTCGGAACGCTGCGCGCGCGCCGCAACGCG
>NZ_JAWRWI010000638.1:0-261 GCF_046535585.1 Bacillus sp. SIMBA_005
TTCAAAATCGATTTTCATCGCATAAGAGCTCCGCAGGGCAAAAGCATCTCCTTTTGGCGGGTTTGTCAAATCAGGCGGTGTGCCCGGAATGGCAGTCAGCTCTTCCTCTCCTGAACTTTCCAGTGTCGGCATGGATGCAAGAAGCCCCCAAGTATACGGATGTCTCGGATCGTAGAAAATTTCGTCTACCGTACCTGTTTCTACAATCTGTCCCGCGTACATGACAGCGACCCGGTCAGCAACATTTGCCACAACACCAAG
>NZ_JAWRWI010000639.1:0-261 GCF_046535585.1 Bacillus sp. SIMBA_005
GGCTCGCAGGCAGGGCGTGGGCCAGCCGTTCACCCATGGCCAGGGTGGCATTTTCATCAAGCAGGTGCATGGGGGCTGTCGGACCGCTATCATCAACAGAATGAGCTTGGGGCACGATAATCTTTCCGGTAGGCAGGACGAGCTTGCGTCCCTGGCCGCCAATATCAGGACGTGGGGGCTGGAGTTGGGCTTCGACGAGGTCGGGATTGCCGATACGGATCTCCGGGACGTCGAGCCAGGATTGCAGGCCTGGCTGGATGC
>NZ_JAWRWI010000640.1:0-261 GCF_046535585.1 Bacillus sp. SIMBA_005
GGTAGGCCAGCGGCGCGAAACGCTCGGCCAGCTGCAGCGCCGGCGAGGTCGGATCGAGATGGGCGACGGCGACGATGGCGAGCAGCAGTTCGCCCAGCGCGAACACCTTGCCGAGCACGACGGCCGTCGTCCGCTCCTTGAAGGCGAAGACCAGCGCCGCGCCGAGCAGCGGCAGCAACTGCAGCAGGAGCAGCCAGGGCAGCGCGGCCTGCCGCTGCCAGAGAATTTCCGTAAAACCGCCGAAGGTCGCGCCGCTCACAG
>NZ_JAWRWI010000641.1:0-261 GCF_046535585.1 Bacillus sp. SIMBA_005
GGCGAGCTGGCGGTAGTCCTGGGGCACCTTGAGCCGCTCGGCGAGCGCACGCGTCGGCGCCACGCCGCGCTGTTCGTGCATGACGTGGCGCGGCCATTCGTCCGGCGGCGTCAGCGCCTTGCCGAGGTCGTGACACAGGGCGGCGAAGCCGATCTGCGCATCACCCGGGCGCAGCCGCGCGGCCATGTCGCTGACCATCTGCTGGTGCACGCCGGTATCGATTTCCGGATGGTATTCGGCCCGCTGCGGCACGCCGTACAG
>NZ_JAWRWI010000642.1:0-261 GCF_046535585.1 Bacillus sp. SIMBA_005
CTTCAAATAAAAAAGGAGCTGTGTCGCAGACACAAGCTCTCTTTTTTTATTATTTATTTTCAAAAAGACTTGTTGAGTGAAGAGGCTGTACGCGGGCTTTCGGGTCCATGTAAGCCTTGGCGTTGTTCACTGCTGTCGGTGCCTCACCGAAGCCGCTGGCAATCAGGTTGACTTTTCCTTCGTATGTACAAATGTCACCTGCTGCAAAGAAGCCTTCGATATTTGTTTCCATTGTTGATTTCACGACAATGGAATTTTTCT
>NZ_JAWRWI010000643.1:0-261 GCF_046535585.1 Bacillus sp. SIMBA_005
AGAACGAATAATTAAGAAATTTGTCACATGAAGTCAAGACTATTTCTGATGGGAATCTATCCTTATAATAGAAATCAATAAGATTAATTTAAAAAAAGAGATACATATATATAGAGTTAACATTTGGGGAGGAAAATATGAAAAAGCAACTTGTTACAGCAACAACGGCAGTGGTTTTGGGGACGACTTTGTTTGCGGGCGCTGCATCTGCGCAAACGATTAAGGTAAAAAAAGGCGATACATTATGGGGACTTTCAAATC
>NZ_JAWRWI010000644.1:0-260 GCF_046535585.1 Bacillus sp. SIMBA_005
GGTGCTCCTCGCCAAACAAGAAAGACGCCGATGAAGAGACTCCTGGAATATCTAAGTAATCCCTTACCAATTCCCCCGCGCCGAATTTATCATAATAAACAAAATCAAATTGAATGCTCTTAGATAAGTCTTTGACAATCTGTAAAATGTCTAATGACGTTTTGATATGGATTTTCACGAAATCAAGAATGCCATTGGGCGAACCGACATGAATAGGTGTCGTTCGCAGCAGATCCCGGTGAAGATGGACCGTTGCTCCC
>NZ_JAWRWI010000645.1:0-260 GCF_046535585.1 Bacillus sp. SIMBA_005
AATGGAAGGAAGCTGCCGATGCCTGCATTAGCAAAAAGAATGTCCAACTTACCTTTTTCCTGCTTTATAATGTCATATAGTTTGTCTAAGTCTTCAAGCTTAGAAATATCACCTTGAACACCGGTTACGTTCTTGCCAATTTGGTTAACAGCTTTATCAAGTTCGTTTTGTCTACGTCCCGTGATATAAACATATGCACCTTCGTTTACAAATTTTTGTGCTGCAGCAAGACCAATCCCACTTGTTCCACCCGTTACAAG
>NZ_JAWRWI010000646.1:0-260 GCF_046535585.1 Bacillus sp. SIMBA_005
TTCAACATCTTCAAATTTTCGCTGATTAACATACTCAATGATCTGAAGACGCTCATCTATGCTGAGTGAATGCTGTTCACCAGTCGTGCCGCATATGAGTAACGAATGGATACCGCTGTTTTTCAAATGTTCGACAATAGCATCAAATCCTTCTAAATATAAACTTTCATCTTCATGAAAAGGCGTAGGGATAGCAACATTAAAATTTCGCATGAGAATGTCCTCCAAGTACATATTCTTGAATATCTGCAGAGTATCAT
>NZ_JAWRWI010000647.1:0-260 GCF_046535585.1 Bacillus sp. SIMBA_005
CTTCACGAAAAGAAATGAACGTCCGTTACTACGGCTTGAACCACTTTGGCTGGTGGACGTCCATCACGGATCGAGAAGGCAATGATTTAATGCCGAAGCTGAAAGAGCATGTCCGTGAATACGGCTACGTTCCGAAGACGGAGGCCGAACAGACTGAAGCAAGCTGGAATGACACCTTCAAAAAAGCGCGCGACGTACAGGCGGCGGATCCGGATACGCTTCCGAACACATATCTGCAATATTACTTATTCCCGGATGAT
>NZ_JAWRWI010000648.1:0-260 GCF_046535585.1 Bacillus sp. SIMBA_005
CGCTGTGCTTTGCCTTAATTTGTCCTTTGGCCGTTTCAGCTGCTTGATCCAATGCTTGTTTCGGATCTGCCTTCCCTGTTGCAACCGTCTGTAATGCTGAATCAGCCGGCGTCCATATTTCATTCATTTCCGGAATATTTGGTGTTGGCTCTGAGAAACGGGATTGTTCAGTAACAGCCCGTGCCGCCTCGCTTTTCATAATAGCCGGGTCATTGGCTAGGGATTTCACAGCAGGAACTTCTTTCGTTTCTTCATATCGT
>NZ_JAWRWI010000649.1:0-260 GCF_046535585.1 Bacillus sp. SIMBA_005
TTCTCCGGAAATCAAAAAAGCGAACGGATACAGATACTATTCCTATCATCAATTCGAACTGTTCCAGGTTATCGGTCTGTTTAAGGAGGTCGGCGTGCCCTTGAAGCAGATCAAACCGCTCTTAACAGACAAAACCCCTGAGGGTATCATCACGCTTTTAAAAGAGAAATCATCAGAAATCGAAAGCAAAATCAAAAAGCTGGAGCACCTGCAAAGAATGATTCAGACAAAGGTGAAGCTGACCGAACAAGCTTTGGAGA
>NZ_JAWRWI010000650.1:0-260 GCF_046535585.1 Bacillus sp. SIMBA_005
TGACAAGCGCAGCCGTGCGGGCGATCGCCATCGTGGCGAGGGTGGCTAGGAAGGACAGGATCTTGCCCCACACCACGAGCGCCGCACTAATGAAGCCGACGAGCAGACCGACCGCTACGCCGGCGAGGAGCGGGATCCAGAAGGCACTACCGCTCGCAGGTGCGAGCATGGCGAAGACGATTCCGGCCACCCCGACGACAGATCCGACCGAGAGGTCGATCCCGGCCGTGATCATGACGAACGTCATGCCCAGCGCGATG
>NZ_JAWRWI010000651.1:0-260 GCF_046535585.1 Bacillus sp. SIMBA_005
GAGCCGCGCAACCCGACGAGCACCACTCCGCGCCACCCGATCTCCTCCTGGAAGACGATGCCGCCCATGGCGATCACCTGCAGGACGATGAGAGAACCCGAAGGTTCCGGTGTCGCGGCGATGCCGAGGATCGCCGTCAGGGCGAATGCGCACGCGGTCGCCCACGGAACGATGGCGAACGCACGCGGGCGCAGCGGTGTCGGCTCGAACTGCAGCACCCGCCACCATCCGGCGACGGTGATGATCGCCACGATCACGAG
>NZ_JAWRWI010000652.1:0-260 GCF_046535585.1 Bacillus sp. SIMBA_005
GGTCGCCGGCGATATCTTCGACTGGGACGACTCCTTCTGTAGCGAAATGGTCAAAGGGCTGGGGCCGAACATAGCAGCTGACGCTACTCAGGTTCCAGTTTACGCTTCTGCCCGAATCGGTCAAAAAATCCCGATTGGCTCGTATATCGGTGTGCCTCTTAGAACCTCAGACGGGAGTTTATTCGGGACCTTGTGCGGTATAGATCCCTCAGCCAAGCCGGACGACATATCCGAATACCAGGACCTGATTGAGTTGCTTG
>NZ_JAWRWI010000653.1:0-260 GCF_046535585.1 Bacillus sp. SIMBA_005
GAGCAGGCAGTGGCCACCGGCCAGCAGGCCGATCAGCAACTGCTCGACGACGTCCGCCTGGCCGACGACGGCCTGGCCGATGGCGGCGCGCAGGGCGTCGAGTCGGGCGAGCCGCGTCTGCAGCTCGGCTTCGGTGAGGGCGGGGGCCATGCGGGAATCCTGTGGGTGCAGGTAGGAGCGCGCTGGCGCGCGAACGGCACGACCAGGAGGACGACATCGCGCGCAGGCGCGCTCCTACAGGGGAGTGGCGGGTCAGGCGG
>NZ_JAWRWI010000654.1:0-260 GCF_046535585.1 Bacillus sp. SIMBA_005
CCACGCGCAAGCAAAGGATTAAATAGACAATTTTTTGTAATGCCAAGCTTATTTAAATAGTGTTCTAATTCTTCCATTTCGGCTACCCCTTCTTGAATCAGAGGCTCATCATATTGGCCGAAATAAGCAAGTGTATTTTTTCTATCGTCTTGTAAAAAATATGCGATTTGCTTTACAACAGCAAGTTGCAAACCTAGCTCTGTTAACTCTGCTAAAACTGCATCATGACCTACTTTTTCAATTTTATCGAGTATTAAAAT
>NZ_JAWRWI010000655.1:0-260 GCF_046535585.1 Bacillus sp. SIMBA_005
GGCCGGATACGGCCGATGCATCCTTGCGAGGCGCACATCTCCCCCCGGATCACCCGGTACCCCATCAGCAACAACTCCGCATCGTGGCGGATGTCCTCGGACCGCTGGGATCCCGTGTGGTGCGCTCCGTCGATCTGGAGGACGAGGCGATCTCCGATGAGCGTGTCGACACGATGGCCGGCGATCCAGATCTGCACCAGGACGCGCAGCTTCAGCCAGCGAAGCCGCTCGCGCACGTAGGTCTCAAGCCCGGCATCGGC
>NZ_JAWRWI010000656.1:0-260 GCF_046535585.1 Bacillus sp. SIMBA_005
TCGCCTTCAGCCCACAAGTAGCCAAGTCTGTCGATCCAAGTTTTAAGACCGGAGCTGATTGTTCCGAAATGCCCTGGGCATCCCCAAATAATCGCATCCATATCTTTAAGCTTGCGGATATCAGCCTGATCTACATGGTCGATGAACACTTCAGCCGTGTCGTTTTCTCTCGCGCCTTCAGCAATCGCTTCTGCAAGCACTTTAGTATGTTCGCCTTCACTATCATACACTACATAAATTTTCATTCAGGAAACCTCCCT
>NZ_JAWRWI010000657.1:0-260 GCF_046535585.1 Bacillus sp. SIMBA_005
GGCACAAAATTTTTCCGGTCGTCAATTTTGCCTCCGGGGTCGCCCCTCTGCTTTTCTTGGGCGGGATGCTCCTGGGCAGCTTGAACTTAATCGGACTCGGCATTATTTTGTTTTCGGCCGCTGTTTTTTTCCAGCTTGTCACACTGCCTGTCGAGTTTAATGCCAGCGCGAGGGCGAAGCGGATTATCGTGTCGGAAGGATTCATTCGCAACAGTGAAGAACACGGCGTGAATAAAGTGCTGAACGCCGCCGCGCTGACG
>NZ_JAWRWI010000658.1:0-260 GCF_046535585.1 Bacillus sp. SIMBA_005
GGAATCCGTTCGCAACGCCCTCTGAACGACCTCGTTCGTCGACCGGCACCCGAGCCTCGGACCGAAGTCCGAATCCGCAGACGCCACCGCTTCGACGATCAGCGCCTCCGCCCGCCGGAGCACGTCACCCGCACCCCGCAGGATCTCGATCCGCTCCGCGTCGGACAGACTGCTCAGATCGTCGTCACGCAGCACGTCGTCCAGGCCGGAGACGGCCTGATCGAAGTAACCCGAGGTGCTGTTCATGTCTTCCATTCCAT
>NZ_JAWRWI010000659.1:0-260 GCF_046535585.1 Bacillus sp. SIMBA_005
GCCCGCGACGAGGGCGGGGCCGAGTAGCCAGGCGCGCTGAGTGGTCATGGATCCATAGTGGCAGATTTTTAGGTGCACCGAAATCTCTTTTTGGAAGGAGGAATCGCCTTCGGGAGGATCGAATCCGAACCCGGCTGCTTCCGACGCCCGGATCTCCTTCCCACGGGACGAGTGCGACGATGGAGCCGTGACCGACGAACCGACCCACGGCGTGGGACCCTGGGAAGGCGAGTGGCCTTCCGACGAGCGTTACGATCCCG
>NZ_JAWRWI010000660.1:0-260 GCF_046535585.1 Bacillus sp. SIMBA_005
CGGCTCTTTATTTGATAAAACCTATGACGAAATGCATTGTAATCAAAAGAGCTGGGAAATGGCGGAACGGCAGCTGATGGAAGACGCTGTTAATGTTGCGCTTCAAAAAAACAATCTGACAAAAGATGATATTGACCTATTGCTGGCAGGCGACTTGCTGAACCAAAACGTGACGGCTAACTATGTGGCAAGACACTTGAAAATCCCATTTCTTTGTATGTTTGGCGCCTGTTCAACATCAATGGAAACAGTGGCTGTCG
>NZ_JAWRWI010000661.1:0-260 GCF_046535585.1 Bacillus sp. SIMBA_005
CATCGGACTCCCCTAGTTATAGCTATTAAGTTTGATGATAGTGTAACAGATTTTTCTAATAGATGGAAGTTATAATTAAGATTTATCTTGCTATTATCCTCGAATGATTACGTAAATAGCAGTTCTGCTAGATAAATGACAATTGTTACTGTAAGACAGCTAACAATCGTTGAAAAAAGAACCGTTTGCGCAGCAGTTGCCGACTCAACATCATATTCTAATGCCAAGCTAGAGCTATTGCGTGAGGTCGGAAATGCACT
>NZ_JAWRWI010000662.1:0-259 GCF_046535585.1 Bacillus sp. SIMBA_005
GTAGTAGAAGGCCTGGAAGTCGCTCGCGCGCAGGGAGGGCGAGAAGTACCAGCCCTGGGCCATGGGAATGCCGGCGTCGCGCAGGAAATCCCGTTGGGCTTCGGTCTCGACCCCCTCGACGATCACCTCGAAGGCGTTGGTGCGCATGAAGGTGACGAGGGCCTGCATGCGCGGATCGGCGGGGCCGGCGGCGAGCATGCTGTCGGCGAAGCTCTTGTCGGTCTTGATGATGTCGATGCGGACCCGGGACATCAGCAGC
>NZ_JAWRWI010000663.1:0-259 GCF_046535585.1 Bacillus sp. SIMBA_005
GTCGGGTGAGGGATCGGACGCACCGAGCCTCGACCTGCCCGGCGACCAGGGCACGCTGGTCGAGGCGGTCCTCGCCACGGGCACACCCGTCGTTCTGCTCGTGTTGTCGGGGCGCCCTTACGCGCTCGGGGCGTACACCGACCGGGCGGCCGCGATCGTGCAGTCGTTCATGCCGGGTATCGAGGGCGCGGGTGCGATCGCCCGCGTGCTGACCGGCGCGGTGAACCCGAGCGGGCACCTGCCGGTGCAGATCCCGGGC
>NZ_JAWRWI010000664.1:0-259 GCF_046535585.1 Bacillus sp. SIMBA_005
GTTTTTTTCAAAATCATCGGCTACATCATGCGCGCGGCGCCGATCGGCGCATTCGGGGCCATGGCCTATACGATCGGGCACTTCGGCCTTGATTCCATCAAGCCGCTGGCGAGTCTGATGCTGTCTGTATACGTTACGATGTTCCTGTTTGTATTTGTCGCTTTGAATATCATTTGCAAACTATTCGGTTTCAGCTTGTGGAACTATCTCCGTTTTATTAAAGATGAACTGCTCATCGTTCTCGGCACAAGCTCTTCTG
>NZ_JAWRWI010000665.1:0-259 GCF_046535585.1 Bacillus sp. SIMBA_005
GCCGATGGTTAGGGCGACGATCAACGCCACCAGGCCGCGAGTAAAAAGCGTAAGCTGCAGGCTGGTGTCAACGGCCCTGTTGATTTGTTCGATGGCTCCGGAAATCAGCAGCAGTGTGGCCACTATCCGCGGAAAAGGGCTTAGCGCGCGAGCGACCGGGTCCGCGATGGCGGGCAGCCGCCAGGAAGGATGTCGTGTAGAGAGCAACGCCCGACCGAGAGCAGCGACCAGCGCACAGGTCAGGACATGTTTGATGAGT
>NZ_JAWRWI010000666.1:0-259 GCF_046535585.1 Bacillus sp. SIMBA_005
GAATATGTCACATGAACAACACCAAGAATTAATCCAGGCTTTACACCAATGTATGGCTGCCTGCAATCACTGCTTTGACGCTTGTCTAAAGGAAGACGATGTAAAGATGATGGCTGAATGCATCAGATTAGACCGGGAATGTGCAGATATCTGTAACTTTTTAGAGCAGGCGTTAGCACGAAATACACCATTTGCTTCAGAGCTAGCATCAGTATGTGCGACAGTATGCGAGGCGTGCGGCAATGAATGTAAGAAACAT
>NZ_JAWRWI010000667.1:0-259 GCF_046535585.1 Bacillus sp. SIMBA_005
GTATGTTTGGCTGCGTACCTAACGCGGCGATCTGGCATGGACCCAAAACGCCGCCGAGGTTTCTCGTATCAAACTCAAGCCACCGGATCGCCGGCGAGCCATCGGTTTCCAGACCGGCTACGAGGTAGCGCATTGAGGCCGGACCAGCCGCCGCTTTCCGCCGATAGATCGGTTCTGCGAGACGCCGGATTTCGTCAACGACGGCGGAGGGGATCGCCTGCGCGGAAGGCAGCTGTTCGAGCTGTTCCCAAACCCCTTG
>NZ_JAWRWI010000668.1:0-259 GCF_046535585.1 Bacillus sp. SIMBA_005
GTGGTATCGCGTTCAATCACTTGACAAGCTGACTAACATTTCTAACATTGTTATTTATGAAGTAGAACCTGAACCGCCTGTTGTTGTTATTCCGACCGAAATACATTTGGTGCAATCACCATTTTATATAAAGTATACCGATGTTCCAAATTTCAATGGTCTTTTGATAGTCCGTCTATACATCTGGGCAGGTGCTTACGTTGAAAAACCTGTTGAGCCAAATTATTCATTCTCGGTAAATGGTTCATCATATATCGAG
>NZ_JAWRWI010000669.1:0-259 GCF_046535585.1 Bacillus sp. SIMBA_005
CTACCAGCTCGAAGTATTGGTGAGCTGGCGCGCTATGAGGCAAGGCGAGGAGCTGTTCGACAATTCGCGAGACTTCAAGTGGCGTGACAAGCCAGCTGAAGTAAGAAGTGCTTCGCGACGTCGGATCTTTGGTTAGCCGCAGCTGCGCTCCCGCTATGCGATAGCCCTGCAACTGCAAGATGAGAGACTGGTGCTTGGAAGCAGCAAAGGACTCAAGTGCTTTTGCTAGGCGTTCGAGCTCACCAGGCTGACCTGCAAT
>NZ_JAWRWI010000670.1:0-259 GCF_046535585.1 Bacillus sp. SIMBA_005
CGGTAGCTAGTTCGATCCATGAATACCCCGACCCGCATGTTCCACGTGAAACATGCGACGGCGCTCGAGGGCAGGTTCCGAGCACTGGCTCGCGCGTACGTCGTCCGCTCGAACGAGGTTGATATCACCGCACGACCTTCATCACTTCTCAAGGAGTACACGGTGGCGGCGTGCGCAAACGCCGGCACGGACACACCCGAGGCCCAGAACCGTGACTATGAGTCGGGCCGTGTGTGGGCGGGCGGCGACGACTGGCATG
>NZ_JAWRWI010000671.1:0-259 GCF_046535585.1 Bacillus sp. SIMBA_005
CGGTGCACCGGCGTCTGCGTTCCCGGTCGCGACGACCAACGCCTGGGTGACGCCACTCACCATCCCCGGCGGTGGCGAACTGGACATGTGGGCGATCAGCATGGTGACGGTCGCCGCCACTCATCGTCGCCGCGGCATCGCCCGGTCGCTGCTCGAGGGCGAACTCCGCGCCGCGGTCTCCGCCGGAGTCCCGATGGCCGGCCTCACCGTCTCCGAGGCGACGATCTACGGCCGGTACGGATTCGGCTCCGCGATCCCT
>NZ_JAWRWI010000672.1:0-259 GCF_046535585.1 Bacillus sp. SIMBA_005
GTTCTGAGCAGGAGTCACCGCCTCCGCTACCATCAACTAGTGTTTGCTTCTATTTTTTAATTTACTGCAAAAGAAAAGAATAGCTCAAGCTTTATTTATGACGTTGATATTCGCTACGGCAGATTCTTGTAGTGAAGGGTTGCTCGACTACTAAGGGAAAGCGTGAGATTTAAGACCCCGCACGCGGAAAGCGAGCAACCCGTAACGGAAATAAATATGCCATGGCCTGCCCCACTTTGAAAAGGTAGTGTTAAGGCAT
>NZ_JAWRWI010000673.1:0-259 GCF_046535585.1 Bacillus sp. SIMBA_005
CCCATCATTGATGAGCTTATGGCAAAAAACGACTTTCAACAATATGCCTCTGCATTTGATCGGGATCCGGATATAGCACTTTACCGATATGCCCGAAGATACAGAGCAACAAAAATGATTAACATACAAATATAAAACGAAAAGGTGATATGAATGGCGAAAACAGGCTTAAGTGGAGCGGAGTTCGGTGAGCTTGAGGAAAATGAAAAAGCCCTCTCTATAGAGAAGTTACCGGGAGCAATCGAAGCAAAATTGGATG
>NZ_JAWRWI010000674.1:0-259 GCF_046535585.1 Bacillus sp. SIMBA_005
ATGATCGGCAAGCAATTGAGAAAACTTGCTCTCATATGCTGACACGAAGTGGCGGGTCAGCTCCTCCGCCGTCGGATACTCGAAAAACAATGTTGGATTCACATCGATGTCCGCCTCTTGGCCGATCTCTTTTGTCAGCCCGATCAGACTCGCTGAATCAAGTCCCAATTCCATGATATTCGCATTAGAACGAAGAGATGACGCGGGTTCATCCATCATCTTGGCGAGCTTGCCAAGGATGTAGCTGCGGATATCATCT
>NZ_JAWRWI010000675.1:0-259 GCF_046535585.1 Bacillus sp. SIMBA_005
GAGCTGCTTATTGAATAATGCAGGACCAAGATCATCATGAAGTAACTGAGCAGCGCCCTCATAATCCCCAGCACGCAATAGTGAATCCAAATCGTCCACCTTGACGTGCGACTCGCCCTGCAGATCCCATAGGAATTTTGTCCACCCTGGATACCCGCTGGACATTGAAAGTCCCGCACCAAGAAAAGGAACGACATTTCGAGAGCCATATGCCTTCTTAAGTGCACTGAAACGATTTCCATTGTCGTGCGCATCAAGT
>NZ_JAWRWI010000676.1:0-259 GCF_046535585.1 Bacillus sp. SIMBA_005
GTTTGATTTGCAGCAGCAGCAGGTGTTGTAATATAAACTATTGCACCGTTTTGTTCAACATTGTAAGAATTTGATGCAATTGCTGCAAACAATGCATCTCCTGTTAATCTGGGAGGAATAATTCCTTCTGGACTTGTTCCATCGATGTTTTTAGATGTAACATCTAAAGTTGCTTTAGGGGTTATCGTATTAATACCCACTTGAGCATATGTCAGCGTTCCCAAAAAGACACAAGCCAGTAATAATTGTGTTTTCATCC
>NZ_JAWRWI010000677.1:0-258 GCF_046535585.1 Bacillus sp. SIMBA_005
GCCAGCGGGCAGTTCACCGCGGCGCTCAGTTGCTCGGTTCCACAGGTGCGGCTGGGTAGCCCCGAGGTGAGCGAGGCGCGCATGATCGAGGTGCTCTCTGCGAGTGCGCGTGCTGTCGCCGCAGCGCTCGACACCCCCGGCGGGGTCGTCTCACCCCGGTCATGAGAAGGTTGGCGCGACCGCATATTCGGGACGCTCGCCGGCGATCAGCCGGCTCATCACGGCTTCGCGTTCGGCGCGGGTGAGAGGTGCGCCCTC
>NZ_JAWRWI010000678.1:0-258 GCF_046535585.1 Bacillus sp. SIMBA_005
GGTCTGATATTGTTTCGGCTGGATGAAGGAAAGACACATGAGCCAGAAGTGCTGGCGAGGGAGTTTTTGCAGTTTTTGGATGTGAAGAAATATAAGGTTGTATTGCTTTAAAAGACAAAAAGAGAGGGGGCTCCCTCTCTTATTTCGTTTCTTCCTTCCATTTCTCATCAATCAGCATCTTCCCAGGCCATGTGTACGCCATGATGCCGCCGTCTGCGGTGATGTCTTCTCCCGTGACGTATGAGCTGTCGTCTGATG
>NZ_JAWRWI010000679.1:0-258 GCF_046535585.1 Bacillus sp. SIMBA_005
GGACGCGGATTTGACCAGATCCACGTCCCCACCCGCCGGCAGTGCGGCCAGCGTCCCGAGCGGCACCGTCAGAAAGGCCAGCGATGCCAGCCAGGCGCGCAGCACGCCCGCATCGAACGGCCAGTCCAGTTCGCGCGCCCCGGCCGCGTCGCGGAGCACCGGCACACGCGTGCCATAAACTGTTTCCAGGTCGTCATCGCCGTCGATGAACACGCTTTCGAACGCCGGCGACCGTGCCTGCGCCATCGCCTCGAGGGC
>NZ_JAWRWI010000680.1:0-258 GCF_046535585.1 Bacillus sp. SIMBA_005
CGGCGGCACCGCCGTGGACCGGGGGGACGGGGCAGCGCCAGGCGCGCGACGGTTCGATCATCCCGGGCCGCCTGAGGCGGTGCAACGGCGCGGAACACGGTCTGTGCGCTCCGCGAACAAAGAAAGTACCTGACGAGAGCGCTCCCATGTGCAAGGCTTCAGACATGACGGAATCTCATGGAGGCGATTCGCTGGAGCCGGCGTCCGTTCACGGGCCGGGCCGCGCCCCGGCCGGGATGCCCCTCACCATCCGCCTGG
>NZ_JAWRWI010000681.1:0-258 GCF_046535585.1 Bacillus sp. SIMBA_005
GTCAAACATATCGACATGAATAATAAGCAAACCGTCAAAAACAGTACATTTTTACGTATCACAGTATCACCTCCCATGTTTCATTCGCATATTTCAGCTCATCTTACTATTTACGAAAGCCGCTGAATTATACTATTGAGGTGCTACCTGTTTTTACTTAAACCCTTTAAAAAGGTATGTTAAAAAACCAATTAACAAACAGTACCTTCATCATTCACAGTTTTTTTACTTAAATTTATTTCGCCCATCTTTATTTTT
>NZ_JAWRWI010000682.1:0-258 GCF_046535585.1 Bacillus sp. SIMBA_005
GCCCGCGTGCTCGCCGAGGACCGCGGCATCGAATGCCTCGTGCTCGACTACGAGCGCATGAAGGGTATCGACTCCGGCGTCCCGACCCTGTTCTGAGCGCCCTCGCGCGATCTCGCGCCGGCGGCGGTGGGCAGGTTCCAGTGCGCAGTGAGTGCGTCGTATTCGTGCCGGAATAGCGGCAGCACGGCCCCGTGCTTCGTGTTTGCGGGCACGGCGAAGTCGGGCACGAGCGTCCATTCGCCCGACTCGAGGTCATCT
>NZ_JAWRWI010000683.1:0-258 GCF_046535585.1 Bacillus sp. SIMBA_005
GCGACGCGGCAAGCCATTGCCGATGCGGCGCTGGAGATGTTCCTGGAGCGTGGCTATGAGGCGGTCACGATCAAACAGATCGCCGAGCGCGCCGACGTCTCGCTGGCCACTGTGTACGCGCACTTTCCGCAGAAGGAGGCGCTGGTCTTCGATGAAGACGATGCGCGACGTGAGTCGCTTCTCTCAGCGGTGCGCGACAGGCCTGTCGGCACGCGGGTGATCGACGCGTTGCACCATTGGCTGCGGGGGCTCGTGGAG
>NZ_JAWRWI010000684.1:0-258 GCF_046535585.1 Bacillus sp. SIMBA_005
TATTGTGAGTAATGAATTTACATTGTTTTTCCCTTTAAGTGAGTATATCGGTTTCTTTATACTGGGCTACTATTTAGCGACATTTGAACTATCGAAAAAATGGCGTGTGGGCATTTACATGCTAGGGATAGTTGGAGCACTTGAAACAATCCTACGTACTAATGTTTTAACAGAGCAGCAAGGACAATTTACAAGCTATGCTTTTTCCTATTCTAGTCCAAATGTTATTGCGATGAGTATCGCTCTCTTTGTTTTTGT
>NZ_JAWRWI010000685.1:0-258 GCF_046535585.1 Bacillus sp. SIMBA_005
ATTGATTACTTTTTATATTATTAGAGTATTGGAATATCCCTGAGCTTGTATAATTTTTGGAATCCCTATGAGCATTTCTTCCGGTTCTTTTCTGAGTAACATCATAACTAAGTTTAGGATGGTTCATCTGTCTGTATGTATCATCACTTTCAGAATACATTTTTCTTTTTGCTAGTTTACTTAGATGATTTAGAAATGTGTAGACCGGTTAAAAAATATTAAGCAAATACTATAGTAAATTTCTATAATATATCACAT
>NZ_JAWRWI010000686.1:0-258 GCF_046535585.1 Bacillus sp. SIMBA_005
CGAGCGGAGCCCGGCGATCCGCGACGAGAGATCCTTCCCGCGCGGTGTGCGACGACGCTCGCGGTTCATGCCGTCGTACTCGGTGATCTGCGCCGAGTACTGGGCGAGCAGCATCCGGGCCGTCGCCAGTTGCGCCTCGAGCGGGCGGTCAGAACGGAGTGTCATCGCCGAAGCTCCCTGCCGTGGACCACGCGTCGGTGGCCGTCTGCGAGCCGGGCGTCTGCCACGGCTCCTCGGATACCGCCGGGGCGGTGTTCG
>NZ_JAWRWI010000687.1:0-258 GCF_046535585.1 Bacillus sp. SIMBA_005
GAACGGATCCTCAACGAACCGCTTGGATGCCCAAGCCAGCACAAGGCAAACCGCAAATAGCGCGATGCCGCTCTTCGTGCCGATGGGATGCCCTTGAACGAGGGGGAGCACGACGACCAAGGGCCAGTGCCATAGATACAAGGAGTAGGAGACATCTCCCGTCCACTGGATAGGAGCGCTCCGCCCGATGAACGTCGGGCTCCACGTGCTCTGATTTTCGCCGGCCCAGATCACTGCGGCAGCGCCCACCACGGGGAG
>NZ_JAWRWI010000688.1:0-258 GCF_046535585.1 Bacillus sp. SIMBA_005
TCATGGAAGCAGGCATCCGGATATTCCCGGCTTGTCTCATTCCAAGTCTTAAGAATCATGTGCTCCTCTCTTTTTGTCATGAGAGAAACGTTCTCAAGCAGCATATCCGGATTCGCCGTCAAAGCTTCAGCGGCCTGTACAAATTGGCTGAAAAGTCTGGCCGCCTCTGCTTCGTCGAATAATTCGGTGCTGTATTTAATCGTAAGATCCATGCCTGATGCTTCTTCCCACATTTCAAATACAAGATCATATTCCCCC
>NZ_JAWRWI010000689.1:0-258 GCF_046535585.1 Bacillus sp. SIMBA_005
CTTGTAACTATTGATGAAAATGGAATAATCGCTTCGGCTATTTGGGATGAAGATATCACCCCTCCATTTTTTAAAGCTGCTGTTTCAGCAATAAAATCTGAAGTGTTAAATTCGAAAGTTATTGGCGTGTTTATTCCAAGTTCCATTGTATTAGGTCGCCCTCGTACTGGAGAGTGGAATCACTTATCTGTTGAAGTTCATAGTGAAATGGTGAACAGCTCAAGATTAAAAACGGCGGGGCAAGTAATGGCTGAGAAG
>NZ_JAWRWI010000690.1:0-258 GCF_046535585.1 Bacillus sp. SIMBA_005
GGTGCTACTGTATACGAAAAAAAATTTAAAAGGTATGTTGGAATAAATAGTAGGGGGAAGAAGACAAAAAGGGTTAGAGTGGTTGTTCAGCCGAATGGGAAACTGAGAACAAGTTTTCCGTACTGAAAAATAATTAAATCAACGGAGTGTTGCTGATGTTAGAACTTACCGCGGAGCGTGTTGGGTCATATGAAAGGGAAAATATCATTTATTTCAATGCGGGTCGGGATGATCAAGTATTTATTGTGTCGGTGCATG
>NZ_JAWRWI010000691.1:0-258 GCF_046535585.1 Bacillus sp. SIMBA_005
TGGAGTCTGGGCTTGCTGACGCTGAGTCCCGCTCTCTTGGCTCTCTTCTGGCGCTACGAAGCGCAGCGCGAACGCTCGGGTGCGCCAGCGCTAATGCCGCTTTCGGTCATCTCGGCAACCCGTGGATTGCCTCTCGGTCTGCTGGCGGCGGTCCTGCTGTATGCCTTGGCGGCGTTCTTCCTGACGTTCGCGGTGTACCAGCAAGCCGGACTGGGTCGCGATGCACTCGCAGCGGGCCTGGCGATTCTTCCACTCGGT
>NZ_JAWRWI010000692.1:0-258 GCF_046535585.1 Bacillus sp. SIMBA_005
CTTCGTTCCTTTTCCTTTCGCAAGCCATTTCTCAATGAGTTCAGCGCTGTCATCATCATCAGAAAGCCAGGCAATATCTTTTGCCTGCTGTTTTTCTCCTCTAAAGCAGCCTGTTACAGCCGGCTTATCATTGATAAAATCGGCAAGCTGCCGCTTGAGCTCCGCAGTGCCGCTTGTGATAAAGGCCGCGCGCTCTTCCATCGCTTCCCTTCCGACTTGGAACGTGTAGGCAAGATCAGCGAGGCCGGCGTCCGTTTT
>NZ_JAWRWI010000693.1:0-258 GCF_046535585.1 Bacillus sp. SIMBA_005
CGGGTTCCAATCGGCGATCTCGACGCGCTCGGGTGTGATGCCCGCCTCGGCGAAGGCGTCGGCGATGCCGGCGAAACGCAGGCCGATCGTCGCGCTGCGGCGCGGGTTGTGGA
This sequence comes from Bacillus sp. SIMBA_005, assembly GCF_046535585.1. Classification (NCBI taxonomy): domain Bacteria; kingdom Bacillati; phylum Bacillota; class Bacilli; order Caryophanales; family Bacillaceae; genus Bacillus; species Bacillus sp. SIMBA_005. The sequence goes on from NZ_JAWRWI010000693.1 coordinate 114, forward strand.
GCACCTCGTCGGGAAGGTCGCCGATCATGCCGATGCGGCGGTGCCCCGCCTCGATCAGGCGCCTTGCGACGGCGTACCCGGCGGCGCGTTCATCAGGAAGAACGCTGGGGTGATCGGCCGATGAACGTCCGTTCACGATGGCGAT
>NZ_JAWRWI010000694.1:0-257 GCF_046535585.1 Bacillus sp. SIMBA_005
GGCGCCTGGACGGTGCTCATCGTGGCGACGAGCCAGACGGCGTACGGCATCCTCGGGATCGTGCTCGTCCTGATCCTCGGGTTCGTGCTGCTGCTCCCGGTCAAGGCGCCGCGCTGACCTGTCGCCGGGCTCGTGTTCAGAGGAGCGTCTCGCGGACGTCGGCGAGAAGCATGTACAGCGTGCGCTCCTCACCGGGGAAACGAGTGAACCCGTATCGCTCGTAGAACGGCACCACGCCCTCGGTCATGGCATGCACG
>NZ_JAWRWI010000695.1:0-257 GCF_046535585.1 Bacillus sp. SIMBA_005
GCCCGCCTTTAATGCGTGCTCCTTCATTAATTTCCAACAACCTTGCCTTGTTAAACGTTTGCCTCGTTGATTAATAAAAAAGGCATCTGTTTTTGGGTATTTCCCCTGTAATGTACCTCGTGCACCATCTAAATAAACACTCAATGCAGAAAGGGCACTTTTACCAAGCGGAATAATGCGCTCCTTGCCTCCTTTTCCAAATACACGTACAAAGCCCATCGTTAGATGAATATCAGCCAAATCGAGTGCAATCAGCT
>NZ_JAWRWI010000696.1:0-257 GCF_046535585.1 Bacillus sp. SIMBA_005
GCTGGAAACAGTCGCCCCCTTGTGGTCGGTATACAGGTGGTGCATGGTTGTCGTCAGCTCGTGTCGTGAGATGTTGGGTTAAGTCCCGCAACGAGCGCAACCCTCGTTCTATGTTGCCAGCACGTTATGGTGGGAACTCATGGAATACTGCCGGGGTCAACTCGGAGGAAGGTGGGGATGACGTCAAATCATCATGCCCCTTATGTCTTGGGCTTCACGCATGCTACAATGGCCGGTACAATGGGCTGCGATACCGT
>NZ_JAWRWI010000697.1:0-257 GCF_046535585.1 Bacillus sp. SIMBA_005
GAGTTTCGGCGCACGCGGTGGTGTCGACAGCCCGCCGCGCTCTTTAGCCGGTTCGTATCGTCACGGCCGAGTGTTCGGTCCAGCCGCTTGATCCCGTCACAGCGTGAGGGGCTCAAGGCCTGGGCAATGATGCGTCTAGGAGAGCTGCCGTAGGGTTCGACCGGGCACAAACTGACCTGGGATCTCGCTTAGGGCGGCGTCTTCAGAGCCGCCAGCAATTCTGTTGAGGATGAGTGCGGTCGCGGTTGCTGCCAGGT
>NZ_JAWRWI010000698.1:0-257 GCF_046535585.1 Bacillus sp. SIMBA_005
GCGCCAGGGTGTCGGGGTCGAGGGTCGGACGCTGGTCGTCGTTCGTGAAGCTCTCGGCGATGCTCGAGCGCAGCCGCTCGCTGCGCTCGAGGAAGTAGTCGTGCGCGGGATGAGCGGGGTCGGCGGCATCCACCGCGAGTCGTGAGAACAGGGCGACCAGGCCGGGCACCTGCGTGTTGTGGCGGATGACCTCGAGGAAGCCGTCCCTCGCCCCCTCCGCGTCGAGGAAGGCGGGATCGAGGCCGTCGTGCTCGTCG
>NZ_JAWRWI010000699.1:0-257 GCF_046535585.1 Bacillus sp. SIMBA_005
TGGGTTCCGCAGACTTGCGGAGCGGTCCCTTCGAGATGTCGTCGATGAGCCAGACGCCGTCCACTTTCGTCAGCGAGTACTCACGCGGCTGGGCGAACTCCGCGCCGAGGTCGACGTCGAGCTCGTGCAGGTATCCCTCCGAGGCCTCGACGATGGCGAAGAGCGACTCGAAGCCCACGGTCGCGTGCAGGCGATCGGTTCTCGGTGACGACCGCTCCGGCGGCGATGACGCTGTGGTGGCCGATGTCGGCGCCCAT
>NZ_JAWRWI010000700.1:0-257 GCF_046535585.1 Bacillus sp. SIMBA_005
TGGCGAGAAGGAACGTCAAGGATTATCTACAAGGACAAGAGGTCAAAATTAAAAAGTACTTCTACGTTCTTCGGCCTATTTTGGCCTGCCAATGGATTGAAAAGCACGGAACCATACCGCCAATGGACTTTACTGTTTTGATGAATGAACTTGTTGCTGAACCCGAGCTGAAGGCTGAAATGGAAACCTTGCTTGAACGGAAAAGAAGAGGGGAAGAGCTTGACCTCGAAGCAAGAATCGATGTTATTCACCAATTC
>NZ_JAWRWI010000701.1:0-257 GCF_046535585.1 Bacillus sp. SIMBA_005
CGCCACTTCTAGTAATAGGTATGACGATTGCAGGGACATACTTATTGTTCCATAGTGTCAGCGTGTTCATGCTGACGGCGCTGAAAAACGCTACATCTTGGTCGTGGAGAGGGTTAAATTTAATAGGTGTTTCACAGCTATTGTATCGTATACGTGCAAATGCTAAATCGTTGTCTATCATCGCGATTCTAAGCGCTACAACGATTACGGCAGGTGGTGGCGTTTTTGGAATGTACTACAATACCGAAGCAACGGTG
>NZ_JAWRWI010000702.1:0-257 GCF_046535585.1 Bacillus sp. SIMBA_005
GCTCGCAGATGTCGACCGCGACGGCGTGATCACCGTGCTCGTGCAGCACTCGGACGGCTATGCCGGCGAGGATCTCTCGACGCGCGACAGCATCGTGGATCCGTATCACCCGGACGACACCCCGCGCGGCGACTACGACTTCACGATCGCGTGGGAAAGTGACCCGCAGTACTACAACGAGCACTACACGCAGCACCAGCGCGCGATCCACGACTTTCTCCTCGACCAGCGCGAGGCGAAGAACATCCAGTACCTCG
>NZ_JAWRWI010000703.1:0-257 GCF_046535585.1 Bacillus sp. SIMBA_005
TGATTAAGAATAAATCGGGCTCTTTAACTGCAATGCCTTGCGTTATGGGAGCGATGCTGGCGACAGGAAAGTTAAACCCAATCGTTCAATCATATTCATATGAACTCGGTATAATATCCCAGATTGATAATGATTATCAAGGTTTGTTTTACTTAAATAATGATTTTGTTCAACGCAAAAATACACTTGCTTATTTATACTTAAAAAAGAGATTCAATAAAGCTTCTGAAGAAATCTTACAATGGTATGAAAACCCG
>NZ_JAWRWI010000704.1:0-257 GCF_046535585.1 Bacillus sp. SIMBA_005
ATGATAAAAAGAATACATTATTCAAATATTCAGGTTGGGTAATGGTGAAAAACAGAGATTAAATTGATAATTGAAATACAAAGACCGTCACAAAAGTGGCGGTTTTTGCTGTATTATATGTCATTGCGAGCAAAGCGAAGCAATCTTAAGAGAAATTTTGTGTTTTATTAAATAGATTTCCTCATCGTCATACTCCTTGCTATGACAGATGCCGGATAAATTAAAGAATAAGCTTTCTGAAAATTTTTAACTTAGAT
>NZ_JAWRWI010000705.1:0-257 GCF_046535585.1 Bacillus sp. SIMBA_005
TTGTCGTGTCACCCTCATACAGCGGCGTGATAAAATCGTTATTAATCGCTGCTAAATAACGAAGCTGCTTTTCTTGTTTCAGCCGTTTTAATTCAGAAATGCTGGTTAAAATGCCGGAATGCTGGCTTTCTTCATCCGGGTTTGCCATGAACAGAATATGGCCCGGCAGCTGATCGCGCCGTTCAGAAAAGTGAAGCAGATTGGCGAGATGAACGGCAATACCGCTCTGCATATCAACCGAACCCCTTCCAAACATC
>NZ_JAWRWI010000706.1:0-257 GCF_046535585.1 Bacillus sp. SIMBA_005
GCTCCGATCGCGCGCTCGCAGGGATCACCGCCGCCGAGCGACCGCTCACCGATCGCTACGTCATGGCCGACCTCGACTCCGCTCCTCTGCATCCGCCGCACACCGCCGTGCTGACGCTCGATCGCGCGGGCGTCGTCGAATCGTTCCCGCTGCCCGGCGGGGCGCGGCGGCTCGTCGCCTGGCACGACGGATCGGGCGACCCCGCCGAGCGGCTCCGCCGCGCCGTCTCCGTTCGCATGGGCGACGACGCGCTGGCG
>NZ_JAWRWI010000707.1:0-257 GCF_046535585.1 Bacillus sp. SIMBA_005
GCGAGGATCCCTCCGGTCGAGGGTCGGATCGCCACGATCGAGGCCGTGCCGTCGACGTCCGCGAGGACCTCGTCGGCACGGTTTTGCAGGTCGACGTCAAGGGTCGTCGCGAGCGGTTCGGCCGGTGCGCCCTCGAACGAGATCAGCTCACGGGAGTCCTCCCCGGACACCGCACTCACCGTGACGGTCGGCGTGCCGCGCAGATCGGTGTCGCGCGCCTTCTGCAGGCCTGAGAGCCCGACGATGTCACCGGCGCT
>NZ_JAWRWI010000708.1:0-257 GCF_046535585.1 Bacillus sp. SIMBA_005
GGGAGCCGTTTGTGCTCCGCGTAGCAGAGCGGCCTGCTGCAGAAGCAACTGGCCAAGCTGCTGCGCATCTTCCGGCGTCGTCACGAGGCAAAGCTTCACCGGCGGCACCGTCGTCAGACGCAGCTGGTGAAGAGTCAACATGACCACGTCGTCCTCCACGCTCACGCGCACGTCGAAGCCCGTCATCGGGAAGAAATCCTGCGGCTTGCGTGCTGGCTGCTCTCCCATGTCGCCCTCCTTGCGGGCTGTGTTGTTGG
>NZ_JAWRWI010000709.1:0-257 GCF_046535585.1 Bacillus sp. SIMBA_005
GCCACCGGCCGAGCCGACCGCGTGAGCTGGGACGGCCTGCAGCGCGCGGTGCTGGATGCGCTCGGGCACACGCGCTACACCGTGCAGTCCGGCGCGCCCGACGCGCCCCCGTTGCCGGACGATCCGCTGCTCGATGCGCTGCTGCAGGCGGCGGGCCGCGACCGCGCTGCCGACGATGCCGGTGCTGTCTACCGCAGCGTCGGTTCCCTCGCGGCGCTGCGGCAGGCGCCGGCCAAGCGCGCGCTGTGGCCCACGCT
>NZ_JAWRWI010000710.1:0-257 GCF_046535585.1 Bacillus sp. SIMBA_005
GAAGAAATGTAAATAATAAAAATGGATTAGAATGTAGGAATAACAAAAGAGGTCGTTAATGTTCTAAACATAAGTTGGAGAAGATTTGCTTTTCATCATAATATTCCGAAATATCTTTTGGGATGTATCTAACCAAAACTTTTTATTTGTTTTTCAGTGATTCCTTTAATTACTTCCAGTTCACTAATCAAAAATTCATATGCATTATCCAGCATTTTTTTTTCGCTTGCATTAAGTGCTTTTTCTTTCTTCATACG
>NZ_JAWRWI010000711.1:0-257 GCF_046535585.1 Bacillus sp. SIMBA_005
GGCGGTTTCCGACTCTTCGCTCTTACAAGTGCGCGATCTGACGGCACGTGACGTGTTCGAAGCGGCTAAACAGCAGGATAAGACCGCGCTTGAAGTCGTCGATTATGTCGCAAAACATTTAGGCCTCGTGCTCGGAAATCTGGCAAGCGCCATGAATCCGACAAAAATCGTGCTCGGCGGAGGCGTGTCTAAAGCGGGGGAAATCCTGCGGTCAAAAGTGGAAGAGACCTTCAAAATCACCGCGTTCCCGCGTTCTG
>NZ_JAWRWI010000712.1:0-257 GCF_046535585.1 Bacillus sp. SIMBA_005
GTTGCGGTTATATTTGTTGAGAATATCGCCAATCCGGAGATTGTGGAGGAAGTGAAGCGGCGCCTGTCATACCTGCGTATAGACAGCGTGCTTGCGCCCGGAATTATCGAGGAGTCGATAGAAGATAATTCGTTTTCCATTTTTCCGCAGATCGTTCATACGGAACGGCCGGATAAAGCAAAAGCATGCGTGATGGAAGGCTGTGTGCTGATCATGATGGATGGCAGCCCGTCGGCCTTGATTGCGCCGATCACGTT
>NZ_JAWRWI010000713.1:0-257 GCF_046535585.1 Bacillus sp. SIMBA_005
CTATCGTTTCCATTATACGCCTTCTAAACATTTTTGGTTGTTTATTTATCCGAAATATCAATGTCAATAATATGACACTCCGGTTTCGCTCCTAAACGTAATGGCAATAAAGTTGTACCATAGCCATTACTTACGAGTGTCATGACACCTTCTCGTTGTCGGTAGGAGCCTTGTGGATGCACCCCATATGGACCCACTCGTATTTGCCCACCATGTAAATGTCCACCAATCATTAAGTCCGCTCTAAATTTTGCTCT
>NZ_JAWRWI010000714.1:0-257 GCF_046535585.1 Bacillus sp. SIMBA_005
GGCGGCGCCTCCCTCCCCCACGGTGGGCGGCACCGCCGGCAGGCACCCGCGACACGGCAGCATCGATGCAATGGACAGCGGCCACACAGACGCCACAGAGCGTCGGTCGCGGCGGCGACGGCCAGGGGGCCTGTCGCACCGCCGAACGTTCGAGTTCTGCCTGCGAAAAGAACAACAACACACGCAGGACGCAATGACCGGGGAGGGCTTTCCATTCATTTGAGGAGCCTGTCATGTCGTCACGCAAGCACACACTC
>NZ_JAWRWI010000715.1:0-257 GCF_046535585.1 Bacillus sp. SIMBA_005
GGCCTGTTCGGGGGTCATGCTCATGTGGGTTCTGCTTCCTCTGGGGGTGACGATTTCCTCTGGGGGCGACGATGGGTCGAGCGGGGCACTACCAGGCCCGGCGTTCGTAGTCGGTTCCGCCGATGGTGACCCAGACGTCGGTGCGGCCGCCGTAGCCGTGGTAGCAGCCGAGGTCGAATGTCCCGTTGGCGGGAACGGACACCGATCTGTAAGTGGAGAAGGACCTGGTCACTCCGCTGTTGCAGGTCACCGTGTAG
>NZ_JAWRWI010000716.1:0-257 GCF_046535585.1 Bacillus sp. SIMBA_005
ATTTTCAATTCTTACAGCAAAAATCTCCCATTTCCCCCTACCCCTTTTCTAATAGCAGTCTATTAAAATATAATTAACTGTACCTTTAGCAAGCATATGCTCATTACATTACACTCTAATAAATGGCAGACTGAATTATTTCTATAAACAGTACTAGTGTCCCTTACTTTTGTATTTAAGAGAATTCAGACCTCTAGCCTTCATTATAATTAACAATTCAATCCTTAAATACCAATTATCTCAAGTTTAAGTTTACT
>NZ_JAWRWI010000717.1:0-257 GCF_046535585.1 Bacillus sp. SIMBA_005
GGATACCGGCTCGCGATTTTCCGTATAGAGGCTCGCGATTTCATCACCGTTTTGATCGACGATTTTTGAAGATGCGTGCAGTATTAATTTCTTTTCATCGATGACATAATGGCCGAGAAATATAATGATAATGTATCCGATTAACGCGAGAAAAGCGGTTGCCGCCGCAATTACAGCCGGAATAAAGAATCTTTTTTTCTTTTTCAGCATAAGTCACCTCGCCTTTCTTAACTTGTAGTATGGGAAATATTGTTTCG
>NZ_JAWRWI010000718.1:0-256 GCF_046535585.1 Bacillus sp. SIMBA_005
TCGATCGGTGACGTACCGAATCGACTTCACGAACGCAGCAGCGAGACAGACTCGGAAGCTTCCGCGTTCGCTGACGCCTCCTGTCACAGCGCGATGACGCTGACCTGGTCCTTGCCGCGGTCCTTCGACCGGTACATCGCCTTGTCCGCCACGCGCAGCAGCTCCGGCCCGTCGAGGACGCGCGAACCGCCGGGCCGGTGGACTGTCACGCCGACGCTGGCGGTGATCGCGCGCTGCCATCCGTCGTCGTGGAGGG
>NZ_JAWRWI010000719.1:0-256 GCF_046535585.1 Bacillus sp. SIMBA_005
CTGTAAGGCAGCCCCTTTTGTTTATGATTGTTGATTCAGGCGCAGTGCAGAATGCTTCGTAGGACCAACATACTGGTTTAGCGGGAAGGATTCTTTAATAGCCGCTGTGATGAATTCTTTCGCTGCGTAAATGGCTTCTTTGACTTCCGCACCTTTGGCGAGCTCCGCTGTCACGGCTGCTGAGAATGTACAGCCTGCGCCATGTGTATAAGGCGTATCGATCATTTCGCTTTCAAGGACTTCTGCTGTTTCTCCG
>NZ_JAWRWI010000720.1:0-256 GCF_046535585.1 Bacillus sp. SIMBA_005
GCCTGGAATGCAAGCTGCAAGGCTTTTTCAGATTTCCCCAGCTGGATGAGACCGGCGATCGTGTGCAGCTTATTCATATGCTCATGGTTTTGGACACGGAGCGCCTCCACAAAGTTTCTGACACCAGTCAATTCCTCTGCCATCTTGGCCGCTTCCGTTCTGTCCTGAAAAATCGCAACGGCGCCGATCACTTTTTTCTTCATGACGATCGGAATTCTGCTGCTCATGATCACCTTACCGCTGACACGAATTTCTT
>NZ_JAWRWI010000721.1:0-256 GCF_046535585.1 Bacillus sp. SIMBA_005
TGTATTTTAATCGTATAATGGAAAGACAGTCTTTTTTTCTTCCCACGAAAGATGACATTCAATCATCTAAATAAAGCTAAAGTCATTGGCCAATGCAATTGAGAGGAGTGAGGTTATGGCTTTGTCTATTTCGCAACTAGCTAAGGAACATCAACCATTTATACTTGCTAAATTAAAAGAAGCTGAGCAGGAATTACATCCGTCCTCTAGCGAAGACGAGGAGCTTGTGCGTCGTGCTGTATTTTCTGTACGAAAC
>NZ_JAWRWI010000722.1:0-256 GCF_046535585.1 Bacillus sp. SIMBA_005
GAGAGAAGTGGTCAAGCTACATCAGGTCAACTTAAACAAGCTCTGATAAAGATGACTGATGAAATCTACAATAGTGGTGATGCTGCTAAGGTTGCTTGGTATGAGTCTAAGCTGTCGGCATATGACCTTAGATCATCAATCGACGACCTGGGTAATACTTCAGTCAAAACCATGAATGATGTTGGGAATGCTGCAAGATTCGATGCCGCCGATGGCTTCCGCGATCTTGGTCGTGTTGCCCGTGAAGAAGCTAAAT
>NZ_JAWRWI010000723.1:0-256 GCF_046535585.1 Bacillus sp. SIMBA_005
GATCCCCGCGATCGTTGAGGAGTGCGTGCGATGAGTGACGCACAGGGTTCGAAGAACGACGGCGAATACGACGCCGAACACCTGGACAGTGCCCCCGAAGCGGGCGCACCGAGTGACGAGAACGCCGCGCCCGCGGTCGACTTCGGCGATGCTCCCCGCGCCGAGGGAGACCGCGACGAGGCCGTGGTCGGTGCGCCCGAGCCCGTGGTCGAGGCGGAAGCCCCGCTCGACGAGGCCCCGTCGGCGTTCCTCGCCG
>NZ_JAWRWI010000724.1:0-256 GCF_046535585.1 Bacillus sp. SIMBA_005
CTGGAGCGCTTCGCTGCCGCCGCCCGCGCCGCAGGGCTCGGCATCCTGGTCGACATCGTGCCGAACCACGTCGGCGTTGCGAAGCCGCGGCTGAACAGGTGGTGGTGGGATGTGCTGCGACTCGGACGCGCATCGCGGCACGCGGTCGCGTTCGACATCGACTGGCCGGCCGGAGGCGGGAGGCTGCTCCTGCCGATACTGGGCGCCGCGCCGTGCGAGTTGATCTTCGAGACCAGCTGCGGGTTCACCTGACCGG
>NZ_JAWRWI010000725.1:0-256 GCF_046535585.1 Bacillus sp. SIMBA_005
CTTCTATAGATACGACTGTATCCCAATAGGGAATTTTTAAGACGGACAGTTGTTTTTCAAAAGGCTTGTGCGCTAATAGTTCCTCTAGTTCAGGAATAATAGATTGTTGTTCATAAGTCATGCTAGAGGAAATTGCGAGAATGATTAAAAATAAAAGTAAAACGAACCATTTTTTCATCGGTGGTCAACGTATTGGTCTGCTTTAGTCAGAGCGTTCGCTTTATCAAAATTAGTGATTGCATTTATTTTTTCATAG
>NZ_JAWRWI010000726.1:0-256 GCF_046535585.1 Bacillus sp. SIMBA_005
CTATTTTCACTACTTCTAACACTTTCAATATTTGCTCTTTGTTAGCATTTGCAGGCACAATGATAAAATCCGCTTCATGGTAATCTTTCACTTTTGCGCCTGTCCTTTGACGTAGTTCTTGGTGAAGTCGCTTCGAATCATCCACTGCTTGAAAGCTGATTTCTCCATCGAACAATGTCATTAAAACAGATAATGTTTCAGGATATAGCCCATCGATGGAATGCAAAGTTTGTAACGTTCCTTTACTGCCTGGTCG
>NZ_JAWRWI010000727.1:0-256 GCF_046535585.1 Bacillus sp. SIMBA_005
TGGCGCGCCGGGCTACTTCGAGCAGGAACTCGCGGCCTACGGACGCGGGGGCCAGCCCTGCCCGCGCTGCGGCGGTGCGCTGAAGCAGGCGGCGATCGGCCAGCGCACGACGGTCTGGTGCCCGCGCTGCCAGCGCTGAGGCCCTGTCCGACCACCCAATCCGGGGCCGCCGCGCCGCGCAGGGGATCGCGCTATAGTCGCGGCGCAGGGGCGAGGAGGGGGCATGAGCGACGGTGCCGAGATCACCCAATGGCTG
>NZ_JAWRWI010000728.1:0-256 GCF_046535585.1 Bacillus sp. SIMBA_005
CATAATGAACAGTAAAACCGGGACAAAAGAAAGAATTATTCAAACCTCTGCATATCTTTTTCAGATTCAGGGATACCATGCGACTGGTTTGAATCAAATTATAAAAGAGAGCGGAGCACCCAGAGGGTCTGTGTATCATCACTTTCCAAACGGAAAAGAAGAACTCGCCATTGCGGCGATCAAATATACGGGAAGATGCGTTGAAAAGCAGATACAGAATAGTATGTCTCAATCCGCGGACCCTGTAGAAGCGATT
>NZ_JAWRWI010000729.1:0-256 GCF_046535585.1 Bacillus sp. SIMBA_005
GGGATATTGGGAAATTTATTATCAAGATGGTAATCTCGAAGGATTTAGTGGTAAAAGCGGTAGTTTAAAAAACTATGGAATATTCCTTTTTGATATAACGATAAAAGAAGATGATGACTTCAAAACAGCCGTAGAAAATGCTTTTGATACATGGTTACAAAATAATAGTTAATTTAAGTATCTTTCTAACTGATAATTTTGTATTAAAATGAAAAAGATATTTTGCAAAGCATAACTTCTTAAACTAAAAATAAGG
>NZ_JAWRWI010000730.1:0-256 GCF_046535585.1 Bacillus sp. SIMBA_005
GACGGAATGCCGAAGCCGATCGCCTATCAGGCGTTGCCGCCCGCCGTCGACGGCATCATCTATGCCTACGGCCCCGATTCCCACCCCCATCCCGACGTTCCTCGCGGAACGATCACCGAGGTGCCGCTCGGCGACAGCGCCCGTTACCCCGGGCCCTCCCGCCGGGTCTGGATCCACGCACCGTCCAGCCTCGACCCCACGATCGGAGCACCCGTCATGGTGTTCAACGATGGCTGGTGGTACCTGGACCCCGATG
>NZ_JAWRWI010000731.1:0-256 GCF_046535585.1 Bacillus sp. SIMBA_005
GCACATCATGCACGTTCCTGACCACGGCATTGATATTGAGATTCAGCATGCGGTCGATGGCTGCCATGTCGTTTTCAACGAACTCACCGCCCACATAGCATCCAGCATTGGCATGCAGGATATCGAGCTGGCCGGCAACTGCCAGGATGCCCGGCATCAGGGTCGCGCAGCTGTCAGGGACGAGCAGATCGATCACCAACGGCATGGCAGCCTCACCCAACTGCTCACAGGCCCTGGCGAGTAATTGCTCGTCACG
>NZ_JAWRWI010000732.1:0-256 GCF_046535585.1 Bacillus sp. SIMBA_005
GGGCGTCGTCGAGATGCCGCGCGATCGCGTCGAGCACCTCGCCGAGCGCGCCGCGCCGGACCTCGAAATTGAGGGCGGTGAAGTCGTCATTGTAGAACGGCCGTCCGCCGATCGCCGGCGCGCCGTAGGAATACGGCACCGGCCGGCCCGCGTCGAAGCCGCGCAGGTACGCCATGGCCGCGTCGGTCGACTCGCGGCCCGCCCGCACCAGGTCCCAGTCGGTCGCGACCCCCTTCAGCAGCGCCGGCGTGCCGTC
>NZ_JAWRWI010000733.1:0-256 GCF_046535585.1 Bacillus sp. SIMBA_005
CCAGAGTCTTTTCCGCTAACTACTACAACATCTCCATCTTTATAGAATAGTAAATGATTATTGTTCTTATGATAAAAAATATTATCTGGATTGTCGAGTGTATCCTTGATAACATCATAATTCATACCATGTTTATCCATATGCCCATTGAATCTGGATTCTTTCAGGTCACCCGCAAAGTTTTTTCTGAATTTTCCTAGTCTTTTTGCACCTTTACATTCACTTAATCCGAATGGATCAACAAACCTATTCGGAT
>NZ_JAWRWI010000734.1:0-256 GCF_046535585.1 Bacillus sp. SIMBA_005
CTGCTCGTTCACCTCGATGACCCAGTCCTGCTCGATCGGGAGCAGACGCACCGGCATCCGCTCGGACAGCTCCGCGATTCCGGGGGTCGGCAGCCCACCCACCCAGAAGAAGCCGTCGATCTCTCCGTTCTCCATCGCCTCGATCGATCCGCTCAGGTCGAGCTGCGGGTTGCGGACGGATGCCGCCGCGACGCCCGCGGCATCCAGGACCCTCCCCGCGATGACGTTGACCCCGGAGTTCTCCGCCCCCAGGGAG
>NZ_JAWRWI010000735.1:0-256 GCF_046535585.1 Bacillus sp. SIMBA_005
TGTTCAACAACGGCATCTTCAACGATGAAGAGAAGGCCTTGGCGAACGGCGCCAAGCAGCATGGCGATGAGGCCAACGCAGCGGGCGTCTACTACATCCTGAATCCTGAGACGGGTAGCCCGATTGCAGAGATGCTCTATGCGGGATACAGCAAGCTCAATGGCTTGCTCAAAGGGAGGCTTCCGCTTAGCGGGGCTGAGCGGGCGAATATTGATATCGCGGATTCCGCTGCCACGCAGGGAGCGTTGGTCGACAC
>NZ_JAWRWI010000736.1:0-256 GCF_046535585.1 Bacillus sp. SIMBA_005
GATGAACCTGATCCAGCGCCAGGACGTGGTCGCCGGCCAGGAAGCGATGCTCGCGGTGACCAACATCATCCTGGCGCTGATCGCCGGTCTGCTGTTCGGCAACCTGCTGCTGCCGGCGCGCAAGAATCTCTGAATCCCGTCCGGCCGTGCCGCCGTGCGCGGCCGATCGGCGCAGCGAGTCCTGTTCGCTCCGCCGCAAACAAAACAGGCGCCCGGAGGCGCCTGGATTACTCGACGGTCGGGCCGGGTCTGCCGG
>NZ_JAWRWI010000737.1:0-256 GCF_046535585.1 Bacillus sp. SIMBA_005
TCGGCGTTATTTAATCCAATTGCAGCTTCGGCACGGATTAAGTATTGTTCACTTAATCTAAAAGCAACGTAACCAGGATTGTTTTGGAATTTTTTGGTAAAATTATAATCTACAGAAACCGATTGTAAATTTACAATGGTAGAAATTGATTTTTTTAAGAACAACTGTTTTCTAATATCGGTACTTTCGTATAGATTTAATAAATCATCAGATGCTGCGTACGTTCCATAACTGGTATTGTTTGTATATCCATACT
>NZ_JAWRWI010000738.1:0-256 GCF_046535585.1 Bacillus sp. SIMBA_005
ATTGAGCGTTGTTGCAGTAATCGTATATTCCCTACCTTCTACAAGGTTTGTAAAAGTAGCTTCTCCCTCATCAGAGCCCATCGCTTCTTCGATTTTCTTACCAGACTCCACATCTGTCAGTTTTATATATAAATTAGGAATCGGTGCACCACTATTAAATTCTACCGTCAAAACTGTTAATTCATTTTTAGGTCGACTCTGCTTTGTAAATTGATTACAACCAGAAAGTAGCATGATAATCATAATCCCTACTATT
>NZ_JAWRWI010000739.1:0-256 GCF_046535585.1 Bacillus sp. SIMBA_005
CGATCATGTTGACCGGCTCGATCGTGTCGGTGCCCACGGCCATCGCCGCGACCGCCTGCACGCCGCCGAGGATGTAGATCTCGTCGGCGCCGGCCATCTTCATGGCGGCGACCGTGGCGGCGCGGATCTCGCCGCGGATCTGACGGATGTGCCGTGTCGCCTCCGACACGTCTCCCGTGCCCGCCTCTCCCTTCGAGCGGATCATCGCGGCACCCTCCGTGATGCGGCGCAAAGCCTCGCCCAGGTTCGTCGCACC
>NZ_JAWRWI010000740.1:0-256 GCF_046535585.1 Bacillus sp. SIMBA_005
GTCGGCGGCGAGCCCCTGGGCCCGCCTGCCCTGGAACACCGAGGTGCCGCCGTCGCGCATGCTCTTCGCGAGCGCGCTGGCATCCGACACGGAGCTGCGAGCCTGGGCACCGGAGGAGTTCCCCGGATCCGGCTGGGCGAAGCGCCTGAACGATGAGATCTGGCGCATCCGCGCGGACGAGCGATGAGGTACGTCAACGACGAGCTCAACCCGTGGGTGATTGGCGGGCTGCTCGCCTTCGCGGCGCTCTGTTCCC
>NZ_JAWRWI010000741.1:0-256 GCF_046535585.1 Bacillus sp. SIMBA_005
CGTCGATCCGATCGAGGCGCAGATTGCCGCCGGCCTGCTGCAGGCCGAGGGCATCGGCGTGCATCTGGGCGACCAGAACATGGCGCTGGCGAACTGGGAATGGCGGCTCGCGATCGGAGGCGTGAAGCTGCACGTGCGCGACGATCAGGCCGCACATGCGCGCGAGGTCATCCGTCGGCTGGATGCCGGCGAATTCAGCCTGCCGCAGGCGGCGGACGACGATGCCGATACGGCCGAGGTCGCGGCCGATGGCCGG
>NZ_JAWRWI010000742.1:0-255 GCF_046535585.1 Bacillus sp. SIMBA_005
TCGTGAACCGGCCGCGTCTGGCGCGACGGTCGAACAGGAATTCAGGGCGTCCGGACTGCCTGCAGCGACGGCGGCGTGCCACCGGCCTTCTGGCTGCGGTACCACGCGAGCGCGGCGGCTTCGCCGTCGGTTTCGATGCGACGGGTGAACTCGAGCACCAGCTGCGATTCGCGCGACTCGAATGCGTCCAACGCGTTGTTCAGCGAGCGGATCAGCTGGGCCGCATCGTCGTCGCTCATGCCGCTCGCCTGCTGC
>NZ_JAWRWI010000743.1:0-255 GCF_046535585.1 Bacillus sp. SIMBA_005
GGTCAACGACGCCTCCGCGAAGAAGCGGTCGACGCGCACGTCGTCCATCGCCTCGCTGAACGGGACGCCGAACAGCCGCTCCGCCCCCGGATTCCAGGCGGTGCTCGTGCCGTTCCGGTCGGTCGCGATCACGGCCTGCGCCGTGATCGACGATCACAGGCCCTCGTACGACTCCACCAGCGAGCGGTACTGATGCTCCTTCTCCCGCAGCTGCACGATCATCTTGACGTTGTCGGCGAGCGCCGCCGTGCGTTC
>NZ_JAWRWI010000744.1:0-255 GCF_046535585.1 Bacillus sp. SIMBA_005
TGCATGTTTAATAACTGGAACTAATAAACCTTTTTCTGTATCTGCTGCAATACCGATATTGTAGTAGTGCTTTTGAATAATTTCTTGTGTTGCATCATCTAAAGAACGGTTAAATTCTGGGAATTCACGCAATGTTGAAATAAGCGCTTTTACTACGTATGGTAAATACGTTAATTTCACACCTTTTTCAGCAGCAATATCTTTGAATTTTTTGCGATGTGCTACAAGAGCTGTTACATCAACTTCATCCATCAG
>NZ_JAWRWI010000745.1:0-255 GCF_046535585.1 Bacillus sp. SIMBA_005
TCCCACGACGGGGCGAATCACGCCTGCGTCGACGAGTTCGGCGATCCGGCGGAGCTGATCTCCCGAGGATTCCATGAACAGGAACTCATACTGGACGCCCGCTCGGGCGGCCTGGGAACGGATGCGTCGACTGAGTGCGCCGATGGCGAGGCGCAGGATGGGGTTGAGCCCTGCCCGCTTCGCGAACTCCGGTGTAGGGGGCCCGGCGATCCCGATCGCCTTTCCCTCTTGAGCGAGCACCCGCAAGGACTTCTC
>NZ_JAWRWI010000746.1:0-255 GCF_046535585.1 Bacillus sp. SIMBA_005
GTGAAGGGGCCGAGCGCCGTCAGGGCGCCGAGGAGCAGCACGTATCCGAAGAGGCGCGCGGGCGAGAGCTGGTCGCCCGGGTGGTGGTGCGCGATCTCCTGACCCGCTTCGCGCACGCGATCCGGGACGCTGATGAGCCCGGTCGGCACCGCGATCAGACCCGTCGACACGGGAATCATGCCCGTCTTGGGGTGAGCGTCCTCGCGGTTGTCCTCGGTCATCGTGTCTCCTTAAAGCGTCGATATAAAACGCTAC
>NZ_JAWRWI010000747.1:0-255 GCF_046535585.1 Bacillus sp. SIMBA_005
CTTCGAGCGCGGCGTAGAGCGGGGTTTCGCCGTTCTTCGTATTCGGCGTGTCGGCATCGGCCCCGCGTGCGAGCAGGGTCTCCAGCCACGCGCCATCGTCCTGCATCGCCGCGATGTGCACCGCGGTATTGCCGCTGTCGCTGCCGGACGCGGGGTCGGCGCCCGCATCGAGCAGGGTTTCGAACCCGCGGCGGTCGCCCTGCAGGATCATCCGCTGCAGCAGCGGCGTCCCGTCGGCATTGGCGGCATTGGGAT
>NZ_JAWRWI010000748.1:0-255 GCF_046535585.1 Bacillus sp. SIMBA_005
TCAGCGATATTAATCCGAGTTCGATGATCTCATCAATACTGCTAATTTTACCGTTCTCACGAAGTTCTCGAAGTTTTTCATGATATTCGTCGGTCAATCTGCAGATCACAATGCCGCCACTCAAATCATTCAGACAGGCCGATACACTAGTTTCAAACTTCTCTGGCAGTGAACATTCTTGATTCGAGCATTGATGTGATAGACGTGACGCCGCGGTATAAAGAATAGAGTAATTACATTGCCCAACACTAGTCG
>NZ_JAWRWI010000749.1:0-255 GCF_046535585.1 Bacillus sp. SIMBA_005
GGGGCATGAGGGCTGGTCACGGTTGTTTTCGCCGCGGAGTTGAGGAAGGGGTTGCCGTCGGCGGGGGCGCATGTGGCCTGACATCGGGGTGTGGAGCTGGCGTACGTTCGCTGGTGCTTCCGATTCTGAGTTGGCCGTGCTTGGCGCTTGCTGGGGCTGGTGCAGCTACTGCGCTTGCTCTGGCGGGTCCGGCTTTGGCTTTGGCTTCAAGCATTTGATCTACCGAGCCGTAAAGCGAGCCGAGCACCGGAGGCC
>NZ_JAWRWI010000750.1:0-255 GCF_046535585.1 Bacillus sp. SIMBA_005
TGCTGACAAAACTGACGCGGCAGATTCAAAAAGATGCCGTCCCATTACCTATGCCGAAAGAAGAGTCTGATACTGCTGATGTTAAAGCATCGGCAGCTCATTCACAAAAAACGGCGGGAATGAGATTAGGGAACGAAGATTTTAAAAAAGATTATAACATCCAATATGCTTACATGACGGGCTCCATGTACAGGGGAATTGCTTCGGAACAGATGGTCATTAAAGCGGCAAAAGCGGGAATGCTGGGCTTTTTCG
>NZ_JAWRWI010000751.1:0-255 GCF_046535585.1 Bacillus sp. SIMBA_005
GGAGGACATTCAAATTATCGGCTATGATGACATTCCGCAAAGCGGACTTCTGTTCCCGCCACTTTCTACAATTAAACAGCCCGCATATGATATGGGGAGAGAAGCTGCCAAACTGCTTTTGGGTATCATCAAAAAACAGCCTCTGGCAGAAACGGCAATTCAAATGCCTGTCACCTATATAGGAAGAAAGACGACAAGAAAGGAAGATTAAGATGCGTAATATTTGTGTGATTGGTAGCTGTTCTATGGATTTAG
>NZ_JAWRWI010000752.1:0-255 GCF_046535585.1 Bacillus sp. SIMBA_005
GCGATCGGCACGCTTGCAGGCACAGCGAAGCATTACGATAATCTCGGCGTCATCTGGTATGACGCGCACGGCGATCTGAATACACTTGAAACTTCACCATCGGGCAATATTCACGGCATGCCGCTCGCGGTCAGCCTCGGCATTGGCCACGAGTCACTGGTTAACCTTGAAGGCTACGCGCCTAAAATCAAACCGGAAAACGTCGTTATCATTGGCGCCCGGTCACTTGATGAAGGGGAGCGCAAGTACATTAAG
>NZ_JAWRWI010000753.1:0-255 GCF_046535585.1 Bacillus sp. SIMBA_005
GGGGCGAGAACGCGAACGAGGCCTTCATCACGCTGCAGGAGCTGCCGCTCTCCGACAAGGGCGCCTTCGTCGTGCATCCGCCGCTGGGCAAGTGGCTGATCGCCCTCGGGATGGCGCTGGGCGGACCGGACAACAGCGCGGGCTGGCGACTCGCGACCGCACTGCTCGGCACCGCCTCGGTCCTCCTCGTCTACCTCATCGCCCGTCGGCTCTCGGGCTCCGTGGTGGTCGCCACGGTCGCGGGGACCCTGCTCG
>NZ_JAWRWI010000754.1:0-255 GCF_046535585.1 Bacillus sp. SIMBA_005
CTGGCAATACACGACGCGCCCCGTGACAGTTCGAGCTGGAAGTCGACCTCACATCGACGGTAATGGCGCAGGTTCAGTTGGACATCGTTTGTCATTGGCTTCGTCCCGGTCGCGGCAACGCTCTGGTGGGAGTGGTCGCGCGGACCACATAAATGAAACGTGTACGGCAATCGGGTCGAAACCAAGCCGAAACACAACGCGGCGCTTATACGCGGTGTTCCGAATGCGGCATGATGCGGCCTTGAGATCGATTGG
>NZ_JAWRWI010000755.1:0-255 GCF_046535585.1 Bacillus sp. SIMBA_005
TTTTTCACCAGAGAATCTACATCAAGACCGGAATTAAGGCCTGTGATTCTTGTGACCATATGTACCCTCTCCTTTTCGGCGTTTAGTCGTAGACGGCTCTATGACAACAGTGAGTTTCCGACTGTTTATCATATCACAGCTCCATAAATGTATGATCTTATTCTTATATCGGTCATATTAAAAGGTTTTCAATAATTTAACTGCAAAATATAATGTTTCATTTTGTCAATAGGGTTCTTTGGCTTGCTGAAGGAG
>NZ_JAWRWI010000756.1:0-255 GCF_046535585.1 Bacillus sp. SIMBA_005
GAGCGGAGCCAATACGCGAGGCCCTGCATTTCGCGAGAACAATCTTGTGTGGCCCGTTGTTGCCTGGATATCTATCCATCCGCAAGTGATCATGAAGTCCGGGATGCATCGCCGGAAGCTGTCGACATGACGCGGATACTCGGTGGCGGCTCTCCGCGATGCGGATCTCGTTATTGCCCTTAATCCTGTAGGCGCGACGGCGCGTCTGGCACTTAGTACGGTCTCGCCGTTGAACTCGTTGACGAGCTTCCCCGG
>NZ_JAWRWI010000757.1:0-255 GCF_046535585.1 Bacillus sp. SIMBA_005
GACAGAATCGAGACTGAAAATGATGTCTGGGGCAGCTTGAGACAGCGTATGCAGGTTGTCTTCCCAATTTGCATTATAGCGGTAAGCGCTCAGGTGAACCGGAATATCGGAAGAGAATTGTTTGTAATAATAGGCCGTCCATTTCGGGTGCAGCGCCGCAGCGTAAGGCACGTGATGCAGAGGAATCAGATGCCCCATCGTTTCTTTTCCGTACGCGGCCATTTTTGTGCGCCTTTTTTTCATGTAGCTTGTAGG
>NZ_JAWRWI010000758.1:0-255 GCF_046535585.1 Bacillus sp. SIMBA_005
GTCTGGTTGAAAGGAAATCATGAAGCACGGGATCAAGCGTCGACTGGCAGGCATGGGTGCCAAGCGTGCTCTTTCCGCACAAAATTCTGACAGTGGGTTCGACGCTGTCGGCCCCATAGCAGTGTTTGCTCCGACCTCTCACGGTTCTTTCGGAGATGAAGCACTTGTGCTCGGCACGGGGTTCTTGCTTGACAAGCTCTCTCAGCCATGGCAGCTGATTGCCCCCGGTGCCTCGCAACCATGGCGCGATGTGGG
>NZ_JAWRWI010000759.1:0-255 GCF_046535585.1 Bacillus sp. SIMBA_005
TTTTGACGTTTCAACGCCAAGTAAATGTAAAATAGTTGGTCGTAAATCTATTTGTCCGGATACCTCTGTCATCTCTTTTCCTTGACCATCGCCAGGGATATGGATGAATAAAGGTACTTCTTGCAATAATGCATTGTCATACGGTGTAATGCCGTCTTTTTCTAAATATTGGGCCATTGCTTTATTATGGTTTTCGGAAATACCATAATGGTCTCCATACATAACGATAATCGAATTATCATAAACACCTTGGTC
>NZ_JAWRWI010000760.1:0-255 GCF_046535585.1 Bacillus sp. SIMBA_005
TGACGCTTCCGGAGGAGCTGCGGGGCGAGCAGCTGGACGGCGACTTCACGGTGAACTCCGGCAGCCTCGACGTCAAGGGCGCATTCGGAGACCTGGGGATCGACGTGAACGCGGGCTCGATCGATGTCGAGGGGGAGGCCACGGGCATCGACGTCGACCTGAGCGCCGGTCGAGCGGACGTCACACCCGACGGTGTGCAGCGGGCCGTTCTCGGCGTCTCGGCGGGATCGCTCGATGTGGAGCTCACCGGCACCC
>NZ_JAWRWI010000761.1:0-255 GCF_046535585.1 Bacillus sp. SIMBA_005
GTCAATCCCGATGATGGTCTTATTCACTTGTTCTGCTGCGGATGCATTTTCATCGTTTTCTGAACCGCAAGCCGCAAGTGAGAGCGCCAGCATGGCTGAAACGCCGATGCCGATGATTTTTTTAAGCATCAGGCATTCCCCCTGCTCTTCTTCTTCACTTTAATGTTTTGCGTGATACGGTCGAGTGTAATCGCTACGATAACGATCGCGATACCCGCTTCCACTCCGACACCGGTTTTCAACTGTGTCACGGCG
>NZ_JAWRWI010000762.1:0-255 GCF_046535585.1 Bacillus sp. SIMBA_005
GCGTGCGCGCGGGACGCAGGGCCTGGCGATCTCGACCGTCATCGGCATCGTCATCGCGGTCGTCGCGGTGCTCGACGGGGACGACGCCAAGATTCCGGAACAGGAACGCCTGCTGACGGCGGGCTGCGTGTGCTTCGCGCTGCTGCAGGCCGCGCAGGCGCTCGGCTTCGGCGGCGTGTGGCTGACCGCCTGGCAGGCCTACGACGCGACCATCCGCGCCGCGCTCGGCGGCGGCGCCCAGGAACGCATCGCCGG
>NZ_JAWRWI010000763.1:0-254 GCF_046535585.1 Bacillus sp. SIMBA_005
GCCGGGAAAATGTGCTGACCGGACATGAAAATGAGGTGGGATCAGCGCAGCCGGATACCGTGATTCTGGATACGTCTGAACTGGTCACGGTCGTGGCACTGGTGAAGCTGCATACTGATGCACTTCACGCCACGCGGGATGAACCTGTGGCATTTGTGCTGCCGGGAACGGCGTTTCGTGTCTCTGCCGGTGTGGCAGCCGAAATGACAGAGCGCGGCCTGGCCAGAATGCAATAACGGGAGGCGCTGTGGCTG
>NZ_JAWRWI010000764.1:0-254 GCF_046535585.1 Bacillus sp. SIMBA_005
GCGTGGGACCCGACTCGGGGCCGACCCGGGGCTGCACCGCCCAGGCGACCGCACCGACGGCCGCGAGCGCGGCGAACGATCCGAGCATCACCAGGCCGATGCCCGGCACGTCGGCCTCGGGCACGAGATCGCGCTGCATCGCGAGCGAGCCGAGGCTCATGGCGGTGGCGAAGGCGGCGAGGCCCGCGGCGAGTGCGCCCATGAGCCGTGCGGCGCCGCCCCAGTGCGCACCCACCGCGGCGAACGTCGTGATC
>NZ_JAWRWI010000765.1:0-254 GCF_046535585.1 Bacillus sp. SIMBA_005
GGCGATCGCGTCCTCACTGAGGTCGACTGCCATTCCGCGACGCCTGTGTCCGGCGACAGGCGCCCTGGGCCCCGGGCAGCGCCGACGCCGCGCGGGGCCGCTCTACGGGCTGACGTCGCGCACGCATCGCGTCGCTCGAGCTCAACGACGCGGAACGCATCGCCGGGACAAGGGCGCATTTTTATCGGAGTCGGCAAGCGCAGGCGGCCGTCCCGGCCAGCGCCAGGCGACCGACGGCTGACCTGCAACACCGC
>NZ_JAWRWI010000766.1:0-254 GCF_046535585.1 Bacillus sp. SIMBA_005
GCATCTACACCAAAAACACCAAGTAAGCCAACTAATAGCTTACGATTGTTATATTGAATGACAACATCTTGCTCTAGCTTTTCAAAAGCATCTAATGCCATCATCATCAATTCGGCCTCAGCTGCTTGTGAATCAACCCCAACAATATCTACATCACATTGTGTAAACTCACGAAACCTCCCCGCTTTAATCGGGCCATCTCGGAACACTTTGCCAATTTCATAACGTTTAAATGGCATCGGTAATGTAGGGTT
>NZ_JAWRWI010000767.1:0-254 GCF_046535585.1 Bacillus sp. SIMBA_005
ATAAAAAAGCGTTTTGAAAACATGTCCCTGACCCATGCAAATGGATCAATAAATAAAAAGTCCCTCCGAAGGGATGTTTTTTTCAATTTAAGAAAAAAATTTTAGAAATAAAGGAGGAATTATATGGATAATCGTCTAATTATTAACACTGTAATACATTTCATTTGAAAAGGGAGTGTTCGAAATGAAATTCAAAAAAGTGTTTACCGGTTCTGCGCTGTCTCTTGCCTTACTGATGTCTGCCGCTCCTGCCT
>NZ_JAWRWI010000768.1:0-254 GCF_046535585.1 Bacillus sp. SIMBA_005
GGCTGTCCGTGCGCAATATATCCATTATTTTTGCGGGGCTGTCCATCTTGCAGGCGCTGTGCTCCATCTTTTCTTCAAAGCCGGCGGAAAAATTCACGCCGAGGCGCGTGCTTCTGCTGACATTCTGCATCATCGGGGCGGCCTATCTGTTTATACCTTCGGGCAGTCTGTACGTGACGATTGCAGCTTTTGTCGTCATCAACGCGCTCTATGATGTGATAGAACCCGTATCCAGTCAGGTGGTGAATAATGAG
>NZ_JAWRWI010000769.1:0-254 GCF_046535585.1 Bacillus sp. SIMBA_005
CGCGGCCGGCGTGCTCGCCTATGCGCTCATGGACCTTCAGGAGGCCGGCGCCCTTCCCGGGCCGTTCACCGCGGCGGCTCCGATCGACCCGGTCACGGGCGGTGTGGCGGTCGGCTGGGCGGGCCTGCCGTTCGGCTGGGCGTTCGACGTCTCGGCGACGATCGCGCCCGGCGGACCGCTCGCGGCGATCCTGCAGGCCACCGTCGGGTTCATGCCCGCGATGACCTGGCTGCAGGTGATCGCGTGGACGCTCT
>NZ_JAWRWI010000770.1:0-254 GCF_046535585.1 Bacillus sp. SIMBA_005
GTCAGCGCCCTCGACGACGAGGTCTGGGCGGGCCGTGTCAGCTCGCACATCGCCCAGGCGCACCTGCACGGCGGATACTTCCTCCGGCAGGCCGAGGAGCGCGACGACCCCTTCCTGCTCCAGCACGCTGCCGTGCACCTGGCGTTCGCGGCGGCGCGCGCCGCGATCGCGGCCGACCACCGGCTGATGCCGGGGCCGAAGTACATCCACCGACTGGTCCGGGAGGTGCCCAGCGTTGACGGATTCGTCGCGGC
>NZ_JAWRWI010000771.1:0-254 GCF_046535585.1 Bacillus sp. SIMBA_005
CGAGTGGCGTGACGGATCGGGCGGCGCGCCGTCGTCGGCGGCCGGTTCAAGACGCGCGGCCGCGCCGTTCGAGCTGCGTGCGCACGGCGAGCGCGTCCGGTGTCGCCGCGCCGCGGGCGGTGTTGTCGAAGATCACCCACGTGGCGTCGCCCGGGGCGGCCCCTGCCGCGACGGCGGTGACGAGCGCCCGCCGCGCGGCGACGTCGTAGGCGCTGACGTAGATCTCCGGGCTGCCGTGCCAGCGCCAGTAGCGG
>NZ_JAWRWI010000772.1:0-254 GCF_046535585.1 Bacillus sp. SIMBA_005
ATCTTTTTTCTTCTGAGATGGGGTGCCGCTCCCGCTTTCTCCTAACCGGAGTTTATGAAGAAGAGTATCCCTGTGCTCCTCAACGAAATACTGTGACAATTCTGCCGCAGTCTGATATTCGAATAACAGCGTTTTTGAGAGCGCGCCGAAATGTTTTTCAAGCTCATTCGTCATATTGATAATCATAACGGAATCAAGTCCGTACTTTTCCAATGCCTCTTCTGCATCTATTTTGTCCGCAGGCATCCTGAATT
>NZ_JAWRWI010000773.1:0-254 GCF_046535585.1 Bacillus sp. SIMBA_005
GAACAGTATCTCCTTCCTGATAGCGGACATAGGAAACATCTATTTTGTCTTTCTTATACGTAAAGCCGTGTGTTTTCAGTTCATGGTCAATATCTTTCAAATGAGTCTGTTCTTTCGGGTTATTGCTGAAAGATAAATACTCCATCTCATAGGCGGACTCTTCCGCCCCGACGGTCGATTTGTACATCGCGAGCACGCCCGTCGCCGTAAAGGCAACCGCGGAAATAATACTGACGATAAAGAACAGGCGGGCG
>NZ_JAWRWI010000774.1:0-254 GCF_046535585.1 Bacillus sp. SIMBA_005
TGACTCTCACCGAGATCCTGCCCACGATGCGATTGAGCATCCCGTCCCCGCTCGCCGTCGACTCCTGGCCCGTGCACACCCAGGCGACCGTCTCCGACGTCGTCGTCGCGGGCGTCTCGCTCATCAGGCTCGCCGAGGTCAGCGGCACCCCTGCCGTACTCACCGGGGACCTTCCTCGTCCGGGGCGACCGCGCGAGCGCGCACTCACCGGCGGGACCGACGTGACCGTGCTGGTCTTCCGCATCCCGCTGCGC
>NZ_JAWRWI010000775.1:0-254 GCF_046535585.1 Bacillus sp. SIMBA_005
GTGACAAACGGCAGACCGGTTCTGACAGATGCCGTACCGGCAGAGGGAATGAACGAAGAGGAACTCCTGCGGCTGGCGGCAGCCGCCGAAACGGGATCAGAGCACCCGCTCGGAGAAGCCATCGTGTCAGGAGCCGAAAAACGGGGGATTTCCATCCCGAAACTCACCCGGTTTCAAGCCCGGATCGGTTCCGGAATCTATGCAGAGGCTGACGGCAGAACGATTCTAGCCGGATCAAGACGGCTGATGGAATC
>NZ_JAWRWI010000776.1:0-254 GCF_046535585.1 Bacillus sp. SIMBA_005
CGTGCAAGCAAAGAACCCATCACTAAAATCGATGCACGCATTTTACTGACATATTCAAATTGAGCTTCACTTGAAAGTTCTTTTGTTGCGTCTATATATACAGTATTGTCTTCTGGTATATATGTAACATCAGCGTTTAGACTTTTTAGTACTTCATTTATGGTATAAACATCTGCTAAGTTAGGGACTTCTTTAATTACATTTTCTCCTTTTGAAGCAAGTAAAGCTGCCGCCAGGATTGGTAACACTGCATT
>NZ_JAWRWI010000777.1:0-254 GCF_046535585.1 Bacillus sp. SIMBA_005
GGCCGAGAATCTTCTTGTTACGATCTTTTTTCAGCTCCTGTTTTGATGTCACGTAGCTGTATCCCGCTTTTTTGAAATCCTTTGTTACATTGCGGTCTTTACGGATAAAGTTTGATTTGCCGCCTCCGAGGAGCACATCGACTTTTTGTTTTCCGTTGATGCGGTCATCAAAGTAGCTGCTTGCGATGTCATTCATGTTCTTTCGGGATTTGTTATGGGCTCCGAATGCCGCAGGGGTGGCGTGGGCAATCTCC
>NZ_JAWRWI010000778.1:0-254 GCF_046535585.1 Bacillus sp. SIMBA_005
TGCGCGGTTTCGGTTACCCATTCTTCGCCTATGCCTTCCTCGTCTGGATCTCGGCGACCGCTCCGAAGAAGCGCCTCGCCATGTCGATCGGCTGGTTCTACGTCGCCTTCAGCGCGGGCCTGCCAACGCTCGGCGCGCTCACCGCCACCGCGAGTCTCGATCTGTTCGGTCTCGACTACTACCAGACCCTCTGGGTCTCGTTCTCGCTCGTCGCGATCGGCTCGATCGTCGCCGTCGTCGGCATCAAGGAGCGC
>NZ_JAWRWI010000779.1:0-254 GCF_046535585.1 Bacillus sp. SIMBA_005
GCGGTCAAGACATTGTGAACGGGAATATTTTAGTGCGTCATGCGTATGATGCCGAAAACAGCGGAATTCCGAAGATGCTCATCAATGATATCGATTGGAGTTCAGGCTGGCCTTCCTATTAATTGATCAGCCGGGCATGTGTGTCCGGCTTTTTTACTTGCAATAAAAGATTGACAGTTTGATTCCTCCTTAACTATAATAAAGTTGTTCGTACAAATAAAAGAATAAAAGTTTTATTATTTATATTCGTACGT
>NZ_JAWRWI010000780.1:0-254 GCF_046535585.1 Bacillus sp. SIMBA_005
TGAAACGTTTAATTATATTTCTGAATCACTTACAAATGTCCAATCGAATTTAAAAGCAGAGCTAAATACAACTGTGTTGGATGTCAATTCTCTGCTTTCTCAGTTAAATAGTTTAAATAAGCAAATTGCACAAGTAGAGCCGGTCGGGCTTCTTCCGAATGGCTTATATGACCAGCGAGATTTGCTGATCGATAAATTATCCTCAATGGTTGATATCAAAGTCAGCTACAACAAATCAGGCGGGAATGCACTTG
>NZ_JAWRWI010000781.1:0-254 GCF_046535585.1 Bacillus sp. SIMBA_005
GATGTCATTCATGCGGTCTCCCGCAAAGGGGCGGATCTTGTTAAGCCGGACTGGATGGACTAAACCTTTCCTAAAGAAGATATTCTCCGCCACATCCTTGCGCATGAGATTCACCACATGGGACAACTGTCGGTTTGGGCCAGAGAGATTGGAATAGAACCGGTTTCGGCTAATGTGATAAGCCGTCCGCAGGAAAAAGCCGCAAAAAAACAGCACCTCTGACGGGATGCCGTTTTTATATTTTAATGCTTCTT
>NZ_JAWRWI010000782.1:0-254 GCF_046535585.1 Bacillus sp. SIMBA_005
GCAAACCGCGGACCCTGACTTCTGCCTTGCCTCTCCCCCGGCCTGTCGGCCCGCCCCCTCAACAGAGGGGGCTCTGCTCCAGATGGAGTGATGCGGGTGATTGCACCTGTGGGAGCGGCTCGTGCCGCGCCGGCACCACAGGAGAGCGGATTCCCCGGGCCTGCTATCGTGCGGCCCTTGGCAAAGGAAGGCACATGAGCGAGCTGCAGGACCTGACCGCGCTGATCCGCGCCGGTACGCCGTTGATCGTCATC
>NZ_JAWRWI010000783.1:0-254 GCF_046535585.1 Bacillus sp. SIMBA_005
TGATTTATAATTTACAATGGCTTATATTTAAAATTGATAATTCAGTTTATTGAACGTATCTATTAAGAAGGAAAAGCAGAATTTCAAAATGATAATTCTGCTGAATTTATCTTTGCCTCACAAACATACCTCCAAAGCATTATTATTTCTTTCTAATAGCTTTACGATCCTTCATCTTTAAAGATC
This sequence comes from Bacillus sp. SIMBA_005, assembly GCF_046535585.1. Lineage (NCBI taxonomy): Bacteria > Bacillati > Bacillota > Bacilli > Caryophanales > Bacillaceae > Bacillus > Bacillus sp. SIMBA_005. The sequence goes on from NZ_JAWRWI010000783.1 coordinate 187, forward strand.
TCTTCCCTAACGGAATTTAAAGAAGGGACCTGCCTGAGTTATCCATTCACCTTATTTTGAAGAATCAC
>NZ_JAWRWI010000784.1:0-254 GCF_046535585.1 Bacillus sp. SIMBA_005
TCGGACAGTAACAGAACAAACTTATAGTTAAATTAAGCCAGCAGTATCCTCAGGAGACCTTTTATGAATACTCCCGACATATTGTAGGAAAATGGCTCGGGCATTTAATCAGTATTGTTTTTATTACTTATTTTCTTGCACTCGGTGCATTTGAAGTCAGAGTCATGTCCGAAATCGTGGATTTTTTTCTCCTCGAAGGGACACCGTCTTGGGCAATCATTATGACAGTTCTTTGGATTGGGCTTTATTCAATT
>NZ_JAWRWI010000785.1:0-254 GCF_046535585.1 Bacillus sp. SIMBA_005
AATTAATATAATTTTTTTATCGATCACTTTAACATATTCTTTTGCGCCATCAGTAAATACAGATGTAGTAATAAACACACCCTTTTTCGCTTTTTTCCCATCCAGGCTGCCCGCAAATTTTTGTATTTCCGGCCTTGAAACAGAATCTTTCCACCTCTTGGCTTGAAGATAAATCATATCCAGCCCTAAAATGTCTTCTTTGATAACTCCATCTATGCCGCCATCTCCAGATCTCCCTATAGCCGTGCCTGCAT
>NZ_JAWRWI010000786.1:0-253 GCF_046535585.1 Bacillus sp. SIMBA_005
GAATGACGCCATGATCACTGATTTGAAAAACGGCTACAACGGCCAGCATGCTTCTAATCTGGGCGGAATTATTGCCAGGGAAATAGCAGACGGATTAAATATCCCCGCGTATATCGTCGATCCGGTCGTGGTGGATGAGATGACTCCGCTCGCTAAAGTATCAGGAATGCCTGAAATCAAGCGGAAAAGCATTTTTCATGCTTTGAACCAAAAAGCTGTTGCCCGTCATGCGGCGGCGTCCCTCGGCAAACGG
>NZ_JAWRWI010000787.1:0-253 GCF_046535585.1 Bacillus sp. SIMBA_005
CTTGCGCCCAGGCCGCATCCACTGAGGACGAGCGCCGCTGTCGCGGCGATTCCGATGAAGGCGAGTGTGCTGCTGCGTCGCATGTGGTCACTCCATATCGGTTGTTGATGTCACTTAAGGTCGGGTAGTGCTTGTCGGGCTGTGCAAACGTTTGATAAAACGTATCCATGACATCCACGCAACGTCAAGGCCGACTTTTCGACGACCCCGATTTGACCAACCTCCCACTGAGCCAGCTCATCGCACAGTGCAT
>NZ_JAWRWI010000788.1:0-253 GCF_046535585.1 Bacillus sp. SIMBA_005
GGGGCCAACGCCGTTCTGCGACGGAATGCCCAGTACCTGGTCGCAGCCATCACCACCGTCGAGCGAAAACATTGCACCGGGAAGAGAGCACGGCACGCAAATGTCTGGAGGAATGGGTAGCGCCCCGTTGAGTGCGGCATGACTCAAGGCTTGTAAAGCAGATGATTCAAACATGCGGGCTCGGCTCCTTGAGTGCCTGTTGATGAGCTGCAAGTTGACTTGCCAACGCGTGGCGTCGCTCGCTGGGCGAGTC
>NZ_JAWRWI010000789.1:0-253 GCF_046535585.1 Bacillus sp. SIMBA_005
CTGTATAATACCGAAGAATTGCGTAAAGAACTGCAAACAAGAGGGCACGACTTTACAACCCAGTCAGATACAGAAGTATTATTAACTGCGTATATTGAGTGGAAAGAACAGTGTGTGAACTATCTAAATGGCATTTTTGCATTTGGTGTGTGGGATGAACAAACGGCATCGCTCTTTCTGTGTCGTGATCGTCTAGGTGTTAAGCCTCTGTATTACACTGAGCAACAAGAAGGATTACTATTTGCATCGGAGG
>NZ_JAWRWI010000790.1:0-253 GCF_046535585.1 Bacillus sp. SIMBA_005
GCATCGCGTCCGGCAGCGCGGGCAGGGCATCGGCCAGCGCACCATCGCCGCTGTCCGCGCGCCGCCACACGGCGGTCAGCTGCAGCAGGGCCGACAGCGACGCCAGATAGCTCTTGGTCGCCGCAACGCTGCGCTCCGGGCCGGCGCCGAGCGGCAGCACGACATCGGCCAGCTGCGCGAGCGGGGACGCTTCGACGTTGACCAGGGCGACGATGCGCGCCCCGGCCTCGCGCGCGGCCTCTGTGTTGCGCAG
>NZ_JAWRWI010000791.1:0-253 GCF_046535585.1 Bacillus sp. SIMBA_005
CTTTGCGGGTGCAAAGCCGGCGGCCTGAAAAAACAGGCGTTGTGCCGGCGGTGATTGTCGGAATCGGCTACCCGACAGATCAGCCGTTTTCAGCCGAACGGCACAGTGATTTTACGATGCCGCTATCTGAATCAGAACTGCCGGTGCATCCGCGCGGCGCGGCATGGCCCGAACAGGGAGGGGCGGAAGCGTTTCTGGAGTTTATAGAAGAAGAAGTAAAGCCCGCGATGGAGCGGGATTATCCGATCGACAG
>NZ_JAWRWI010000792.1:0-253 GCF_046535585.1 Bacillus sp. SIMBA_005
CAGAAAGGTGGTTTTTTAATGAAAACCATAATGATTGCGCTCATCCGCGGATACCAGAAGTTCATCTCTCCGCTGACGCCGCCGTCATGCCGCTTTTATCCGACGTGTTCGCAGTACGGAATCGAAGCCGTCAAGACTCACGGCGCATTAAAAGGCGGATGGCTGACACTGAAGCGGATTTTAAAGTGCCACCCTTTTCATCCGGGCGGTGTTGATCCCGTACCGGACAAAAAACGAAAACATTAGTCCATAT
>NZ_JAWRWI010000793.1:0-253 GCF_046535585.1 Bacillus sp. SIMBA_005
GCCCTTTCTGTACTGTATAACCAAACATGACACCGCCACCTGCATAGCCACCTTGTTCCGCTTTTTTCTTTCTTCCTCTACTCAACTTTAATGCAATTTCGAGCCTTTGATATTGATCTAACAGTTCTAACATGCCATTCACTAAAAAATCATTTGGTTCATGTGTGTATATGCTGTAATTTGGCTGCTCAATCGCTTTCACATCTGCGTCGTATTTTTTTAACTCTCGTTGTATCAATACTTTTGCCATATC
>NZ_JAWRWI010000794.1:0-253 GCF_046535585.1 Bacillus sp. SIMBA_005
AGCGGCTGAACAGTTCGGATTCCTGCTGGAAGCATTTGAATACGGCGCTCCTCCGCACGGCGGAATCGCACTTGGCTTAGACCGTCTCGTTATGCTTCTCGCAGGACGTACGAACCTGAGAGATACGATTGCATTCCCGAAAACGGCAAGTGCAAGCTGCCTGATGACAGAGGCGCCTGGAGAAGTAAGTGACGCTCAGCTTGACGAGCTTCATCTTTCTATCAAGAAAAAAGTTAAGAACTGAATGTGCAGT
>NZ_JAWRWI010000795.1:0-253 GCF_046535585.1 Bacillus sp. SIMBA_005
TCCGCCTTTTACGCCCACACGGAGAAACGCGTTTTCTTCTTCATGCTCTTTCATCATATCTTTTATATGCAAAGCCGCTGCTTCAGTAATAGTTACTGGAACACTCATAAGTAGACCTCCTTTTTAAAAACGGATGCTGATATCTATTATAAACCTTGAGGAGCGTATTTCTCAAACGAGCTGTTTACAAATAATAGACGCCGCTGCATACGGTTTCGGCGGGTCCCGTCATCAGCACGTGCCCGTTGTCCTG
>NZ_JAWRWI010000796.1:0-253 GCF_046535585.1 Bacillus sp. SIMBA_005
CGATGAATTCGTGATTCCATCTGTCATTACAAAAGAAAACGGTGAGCCTGTTGCGAAAATCCAAGACGGCGATTCTGTGATTTTCTATAATTTCAGACCGGACCGCGCCATCCAGATTTCCAACACGTTCACAAACAAAGACTTCCGTGACTTCGACCGCGGCGAGAATTATCCAAAGAACCTGTATTTCGTCTGCCTGACTCACTTCAGTGAAACAGTTGACGGTTATGTAGCGTTTAAACCGATAAATCTT
>NZ_JAWRWI010000797.1:0-253 GCF_046535585.1 Bacillus sp. SIMBA_005
GGTTTGGGAAAAGTGATCGTCGATGCATTAGAACGTATTGTGAAAGAACAAGGCATTTCTGCCTTCAAACTGCACGGCCAGACACAGGCGGCAGGCTTTTATGAAAAGCTCGGCTATCAGACTGCATCAGAAGAATTTATGCTGGACGGCATTCCGCATGTGCTGATGACAAAACAAGACGATTCTGCTTTATAGATTGTTCACAAATTTGTCACTTATGAGCATGAACGGTTCATTGGTATACTAATCACCG
>NZ_JAWRWI010000798.1:0-253 GCF_046535585.1 Bacillus sp. SIMBA_005
TCAGGCAGACCTTCTGAGCTAAAAGATGTGGAAAACATGGTCGGACTTTTTATCAATACCATTCCTATTCGAGTCCAAAGTGATTTTCTGTCTTTTTCTGACCTAGTCAGCGGAATGCAAAAGGACATGACTGAAGCAGAAGCGTATAGTTACTTCCCTTTATATGACATTCAGGCGCAGAGCGCTCTTAAACAAGAGCTGATTGATCATATTATCGTCTTTGAAAATACACCTACTCAACAAGAGATTGAAG
>NZ_JAWRWI010000799.1:0-253 GCF_046535585.1 Bacillus sp. SIMBA_005
CCATGTATTAGAGTTTGGAGATGTGATGGTGTTAAATCGTGATGCTGTGCTTATTAATATAGGTGTAAGAACGACAAGGCAGGGTGTAGAGCAGGTAAAAGACAGTATTTTTCAAGCAGGTTTCTCTGAAATAGGCATTATTGATTTGCCTCGAAGCTCGGATACACTGCATTTAGATATGAATTGTAATATTGCCAACAACGATGTCGTAATAGCGAAAAGTTTTATGCGTTATTTTCCTATCCAAGTAATT
>NZ_JAWRWI010000800.1:0-253 GCF_046535585.1 Bacillus sp. SIMBA_005
GGCGTCCTCCTCGTCCAGGCGACCCGTGATGTACACCAGCGGCCCCGGCGGCGTTCCCCCGATGAGCGTGGCGAGGTCCCGGCTCTCTCCGCGCGGCGCGACCATGGCGAGCGCCACCAGCAGCCCGTCGCGATCGTCCTCGTGGCCGCGCAGCGTGCCGAGCAGCGCGCCGGCGCTGTCGATCACGTCGACGCTGTATCCCTCGCCGGCCAGGTGCACGGCCGTCGAGGCGCACATCGACACCGCGGTCTCG
>NZ_JAWRWI010000801.1:0-253 GCF_046535585.1 Bacillus sp. SIMBA_005
CTCTGAAAGCGTGCGGTCAGCATGAGGAGTGTTAAGTTTACCGAGCAACTCGGTGCTAGGCGCGTGAAAAACTCTCCGTCGCGGACCTCCAGAGAAACATCGTTGACGGCTGTGACTGATCCGTACTTCTGAGTCACACCAGACAACGACAGTGCGACGGTCTTCTCTCTTTGTTCCGTCATCGCGGATCCACCTCCTCGTAATATGACGACTGGCGCGGGTCCCCCAGGCGCTTGCGCATGTCATCGCGGAG
>NZ_JAWRWI010000802.1:0-253 GCF_046535585.1 Bacillus sp. SIMBA_005
GGAATGTTTTTCAGCCCGGCCAAAAAAATCAGCATTGACGACCCGAACTGCCAGACGGACAGCAGAATCAATGTCCACAGCGCACTTGTCGGATTCTGGTACCAAAGAATTTTTTGATCAATCCCGACAAAAAACAGCAGCGCATTGATGACCCCGTCATTGCCAAAAATATTTCGCCACATAATCGCCACGGCGACGCTCCCGCCGATGATCGAAGGCAGATAAAAGAGCGTTCTGTAAATGGCCGTTCCTT
>NZ_JAWRWI010000803.1:0-253 GCF_046535585.1 Bacillus sp. SIMBA_005
CCGGAGTACGCCGGCCTCGGCGCGCGCTGGCAGCTCGTCTACCTCGAGGCGGGAGACCTCGCATGAGCTTCACGCGCAAACGCATCGACCTGACGATCACGCTCGGCGAGGGGCAGTTCGGTGACGACGGGGCCAATACCGTCACGCTGACTGGCATGCGCGTGCAGTCCATGATTACGATCCCCGGCGGGGAATCTATGGCGAGCGCGCAGGTGCGCGTGTACGGCCTGCCGATCTCGATGATGAATCAGTT
>NZ_JAWRWI010000804.1:0-253 GCF_046535585.1 Bacillus sp. SIMBA_005
CCTGGGGCGCGCTGGCGCTGTACTACCTGCTGCGCGCGGCCGCGCCGATCCGCTTCGGCGTCGGCACGATCTGGCTGCTGATGGCCGCCGCCGGTTGGCATGGCCTGCGGCGCGGGCGCGAGAACTGGGCGCTGCCCGGCCTGTTCGCGCTGGCGTTCGCGTTGCTGTTCGGCATGTGGCTGGCCATGCAGCCGCGGCAGGACCGCGACTGGGCCGACGATGTCGCGCAGACCCTGCAGGCCGAGGTCGAGGG
>NZ_JAWRWI010000805.1:0-253 GCF_046535585.1 Bacillus sp. SIMBA_005
TGTTGAATCGACAGCATTTGAAGCAGCACTTCAATGCCCGCTTCTTCCATAATCGGAACATGGTGCTCTTTTGCATAGGCTTCAAGCTTTTTCACTTTATCAGGCCGAGGCTTCAGCATCGCGTTTATATACTCGTTTATTTGTTCATACCGATCATTCACGGCAAACAGCCTCCGTTCTAAAAAGGAGTGCCCCTGACGAATCCGCGGGGACACTCTCTTCAGACACTTCTTTATCCATAAGTAAACAACCC
>NZ_JAWRWI010000806.1:0-253 GCF_046535585.1 Bacillus sp. SIMBA_005
GGCGGTGACGTGGAGCAGGCGATGACCTTCGTCGCGGATGACATCACGTGTCGCGCGCCCGGAGTCGACCTGCAGGGCAAGGAGGCGTACGCCCGATACATCGGCGGGTTCGCGCCCACGCTGACCGGCATCGGGGACATCGCCGAGTTCTCCGACGGGGATCGTGTCGCGCTGTTCTACTACCCCCGGACCGCTGCGACGTCGACCGCTCCTGCCGCCGAGTACTTCACGGTTCGCGACGGGAGGATCAGCG
>NZ_JAWRWI010000807.1:0-253 GCF_046535585.1 Bacillus sp. SIMBA_005
GTGGACACGCGCGAAGGTGCAGGCGCTGCAGGAACAGCTCGCCAGCGCTGCCGATGCCAACGCCGCGTGTAGCCTGTTGGACGCCGCGGTTTCGACCTACGCCGCGCGCAACAGCGCCGCACGCGCAGCATCGAAACTGCTGCACGTGGCACTTGAACAGCTGCAGGTCTACAGCGTCACCCAGACGGCGCGCACGTTGGGCATCAGCGAACGGCAGCTGCGCCGGATCCTGCACGACGCGCTGGGCATCGGC
>NZ_JAWRWI010000808.1:0-253 GCF_046535585.1 Bacillus sp. SIMBA_005
GTGTGGGCACAGGAGGAGGACAGGAATCAGGGCGCATGGCGCTTCGTGCGCGAGGCACTCGAACTGGTGCTGCCGCCGGGCCGCCGGTTGCGCGATGTATGCCGGACCTCGACCGCCTCGGGTGCGCACGCGTCGATCGGGGCGCATCGAAATGAACAATGCCACCTGGTGACTTCGGCGTTGTTACGCTAGTCGCGCTGAAAGCAGTCTGCAGGAACTCGTATGCGACCGGGTCGCTTGGAAAGCATATGTG
>NZ_JAWRWI010000809.1:0-253 GCF_046535585.1 Bacillus sp. SIMBA_005
GCGTCCAGGCATCGTCGCCGAAGCCATGGCGCGCGTATGCGGCGCGGAGCTCGTCGAAGACGGCGGCGAACGTCGCGCCGGGAACGGTCGCGTCGAGGATGTCGGCCTCGACTTCGCGCAGGCGCGCCTCGCTCTCGGCGAAGCGGTCGTGGTCTGCGAAGGTCACCCAGCGGCTCATGCTGACGTGTAATCCGTCGCGCACCGTGGTGATGACGCTCATGGCACGGTCTCCGAGCAGGGCGTCGGTCGGGAT
>NZ_JAWRWI010000810.1:0-253 GCF_046535585.1 Bacillus sp. SIMBA_005
GCGTTCTTCCGAAACCAGGGCAGCGTGCGCAAGACGGCAGCACAGCTCTTCGTACACGAGCACACGCTGACCTACCGACTCAAGCGCATCGAACAGATCACTGGATGCAGCACGAAGAACTACCGTGAACTCTTCGAGCTATGGCTCGCGATCGAGACCCGATCGCTCATCGACGAGCGCTAACTACCGCACCGTAAACCGACGAGGAAGCCTCGTGTCAAAGTGGCACACAATCCGCTGTGCTTCGAACGGC
>NZ_JAWRWI010000811.1:0-253 GCF_046535585.1 Bacillus sp. SIMBA_005
CCAGCGGACCTGAGCGATGGATTGCTTGCGTTTCATAGTCCCCCCATGTGTGCCGATACTTTACCTGTATGGGTCTACACCGTAGACCTGTCGTAAAACTCTACATATCTTCTCTATGGCATAAAGGCACATTGCCGCACTTGGAGAGAGTCAGTATGAGCATCTATGACTGGGTTGCGCTGAGCGCAATGGGAATGATCGGCGTCATCCTGCTGGTGATGGTGTTGCAGTACATCAAGCTGCGCGATCTTTG
>NZ_JAWRWI010000812.1:0-253 GCF_046535585.1 Bacillus sp. SIMBA_005
ATGGATGGCCCGCGCTCGGTTTCGTCACGACAAGGACGTCTGCCGAAACCGACGCCCCCACCCCCGCCGGGTCGGGGCCCACACCGTAAGTCACCAAAACCAACCGCCAAAAGCACGCGCGCCCTCAATAAACCCCAACAGCGTCGCGAAGCGGGCGCCCCGCTTCCCGCGCAATCGACGTGAAGCGATCAAGCGAAAACCAACCACCTACCAGCGCAACTTCCGCCGCGCCAACCGCGCCGCCAGCTGCCCG
>NZ_JAWRWI010000813.1:0-252 GCF_046535585.1 Bacillus sp. SIMBA_005
GTCCTTGCCCAACAGCACCTCCCAGGCAAAGCGCTCTTCCAGCTCGGGAGACAGCTCACCCCGCGCCTTAGCCGCCGCACGCAGCGACTGGAACAGTCCATCGACATATTCATGGAGAACCGCATCGTCGATGTAGTCCGGATCGCGATAGAGCTCACGAATGATGCTGTCGCCCAGCTTGCGCTCGGCGCTGGTCGTCATCTCCGCACCATCGCCCAGCATGGGCAAAGCGCTCTGCGCATGAACGCTCGG
>NZ_JAWRWI010000814.1:0-252 GCF_046535585.1 Bacillus sp. SIMBA_005
GGGTGGAGATCACCGGCCCCGGTACCTTCACCGGGAACCAGGCCTGGGTCGGGATGAGCCTCGCGAGGCTGTTCCACGCGACGGGTGAGACGAAGTACCTCGACGGGGCGCTGCGGATCGCCGAGTGGATCCAGGCGAACACCGCCGACATGGTCCGCGCTCCCTTCGGATACACGGGCGGCCAGCTGGACGACGGCACCTCGCTGACGTGGAAGTCGACCGAGCACAACAGCGACATCTCCGGATTCTTCG
>NZ_JAWRWI010000815.1:0-252 GCF_046535585.1 Bacillus sp. SIMBA_005
TCCAGCTGTTCAAGCGTGCGCGTGCCCGCCATGAAGGAGGGGACGGCTGGATGGGCAACGACAAATTGAAGAGCTGCAGCGGCCAGCGGCACATTGTGCTCCCGGCAAACAGCTTCGATCTTTGCCACTTTTTCCATGATTTCACGTGGTGCAGGGGCGTAGTTGTATTTGGCGCCTTCGCGTGCGCCCGTGGCAAGGATGCCGGAATTAAAGCCACCACCAACGACAACGGCAGCACCGCGTTCCTCACAC
>NZ_JAWRWI010000816.1:0-252 GCF_046535585.1 Bacillus sp. SIMBA_005
CGTCCTCGACCTCTCTCAGTGGACCCCGGTGACCCGCTTCCCAGGGTCACTCTTCGATGATCCGCTTCTCGTAAATCACTTTCTGGGTCTCGATGTCAGCTTCGACTACGCCGGCCCCCGATGGCACATCAATCACGCTGTAGGCGAAATCGACACGGGCCGTGTGGACGTAGCCGTAGGTGTGACCGCCTGCCGAGCGCGGCGCCTGGACCTGCCCCTCCATCTCCCACTCGGGTTCCGCATAGACGACGT
>NZ_JAWRWI010000817.1:0-252 GCF_046535585.1 Bacillus sp. SIMBA_005
GTCTTCGTCTAAACAAATCCGTTCATCACTCGGAATCACCCAGTATTGTTCATGTTCTAACTTTTCAAAACGTACAGGCTCTGCTCGTCCTCCCTGTAAAAAGGCTTCGAAACTCGCTAGCCCCTCCACTTCAGGCAAAGCTTCATAGGTAACGCCTTGCATAAAATCCTCATTGCTCCATAAACGTGGGGTCCCATCAGCACTCAGCCCGTACAGGTCGTGATTTTGCTTATAGCCGTATTGCCAGCCAAG
>NZ_JAWRWI010000818.1:0-252 GCF_046535585.1 Bacillus sp. SIMBA_005
GGCGGCGAGGCGACGAAGCGCGGGCGTGATGGACGTGATCGCTCCTCGGACGGGTTTGCAGGACGTGGACGACGCCTCTACTGTAGTGAACACCGTTCAGGTGAACAGTGTTCAGGAGGATTCATGTCGACTTCCCGCCCCGCCGGCTCCAGCGCCGTGCTCGGCCGCATCGCGGTGTTCTCCGCGCTGATCGTCGTGCTCGGCACGGTCATCGTGCCGCTGCCCGGAGGCGTGCCGATCACCGCGCAGACG
>NZ_JAWRWI010000819.1:0-252 GCF_046535585.1 Bacillus sp. SIMBA_005
TGTGCTTAAACTGCATTGATCTTGAAGCACGCTGATATCCTGGACTGGAATGTCTCCTGCCCCACGGATTGAAGCACTGCCTTGACAATGTATCTTTCGATCATTGTGTGCAGCCTCTGTATAGACGTTAAAAGCAATCTCGCCGTCCTGCTGGGGATTTAGACTGATATCCACTTGCACAGGCTGGCCGTCCGCCACAATCGGCTGCACCCACACAACATTTTTGATGTGAATAACAGATTGTTGATCTTC
>NZ_JAWRWI010000820.1:0-252 GCF_046535585.1 Bacillus sp. SIMBA_005
CTTGCGCACGAGCGCGCCGGCCTCCATGGAGGTGTGAATCTCGTCTCCCGAACGGTCAAGGAAGCCCGTGTTGATGAAGGCGAGACGCTCGGTAGCCTCGGCGATCGAGGCCTTAAGGTTCACCGAGGTGCGGCGCTCTTCATCCATGAGGCCGAGCTTGAGGGTATTCTTCGGCAGACCGATGAGTTCTTCGACGCGACGGAACAGCTCGACGGTGAGCGCAACTTCTTCGGGGCCGTGCATCTTCGGCTT
>NZ_JAWRWI010000821.1:0-252 GCF_046535585.1 Bacillus sp. SIMBA_005
GTGCAAATGCATTAATACCCTCATCATCTATTAAAAAAAGATCCGCTTTTTTCACATGAGGATAATGTCTTTGTACGCTTATAAAAACTTCATCGTTTAACCTTTCAAGGTACTCCTTTTCTCCAATGGTTGCCGGGCGCCTTAACCCGGCCCTTATTCTATTTCTCCAGTCCCCAAAAAGTCCGTAATACATAAAGAATAACAATCCGTAAACGGATAAAAAAAGAAGAACCGTTGGAAAAAGCGCCAAAG
>NZ_JAWRWI010000822.1:0-252 GCF_046535585.1 Bacillus sp. SIMBA_005
ATGAAGAAATCGGAGAATACCCCATTTTACTTTTGGATGATGTACTAAGCGAGCTGGATGATTACCGACAGTCCCATTTGCTTCATACGATCCAAGGCCGTGTGCAGACATTTGTCACCACGACGAGCGTGGATGGCATTGACCACGATACCTTACATCAAGCAGGAATGTTCCGTGTGGAAAACGGTGCGTTAGTGAAGTGAAGAAATGAGGTGAGCGATTGTATATTCATTTAGGTGACGACTTTGTCGT
>NZ_JAWRWI010000823.1:0-252 GCF_046535585.1 Bacillus sp. SIMBA_005
TCATATCTGTCATTTTGCGCTGCGACGCATGCCTGATCCTCTAAAAGAGCGGCTGCCGCCGCCTGCTGCGCCGCGGGAAACAGGCTGACAAACATATGATCCTGATAAAGATTGATCGCTTCGATGACAGAAGCGTTTCCGACGGCAAAGCCGACCCGCCAGCCCGCCATATTATACGTTTTGGACAAGGTATAGATTTCGATTCCCGTCTCCTTTGCGCCTTCCGTCTGCAAAAAGCTCAGCGGTTTATGC
>NZ_JAWRWI010000824.1:0-252 GCF_046535585.1 Bacillus sp. SIMBA_005
CTGCGAGGGTGCCGTTCGCGGATCCCTTGTTGCCGAAGATCTCGACGGCGGCCCGCAGGATCTGTTCGCGCTTCTCCCTCGTCGCCGGGCGAGGGGACGCGGTGCCGTCCTTCATGGGGTGCCTTCCGTTGCTGAGTGCTTCCTGCTTGCCATCCTACTTACCAACCAGTAACCTTGCGAATGCTTACTTTCCAGTGAGTAAGCAAAAGTGGACGGCAACGTCCGCCACAGCACAGTCCCGTGCCTGCTAGG
>NZ_JAWRWI010000825.1:0-252 GCF_046535585.1 Bacillus sp. SIMBA_005
GCCGCCGCCGATCTGCCGCCCATCGATGTCACCGACGGGCAGGCCGGCGTGTTCTGGCAGCGTCTGGCGGCCGCGCTCGACCTCGACGCCGACCAGGCGACCGCGATACGAACGGACGTCTGGGACGCGTACTGCGGCACGGCGAACACCGAGCTGATCGAGTATGCGGGGTCGCTCCGCGGTCGCGCCCGCACGGCGATCCTGTCGAACTCGGCAGACGGCGCGCGGGAGGAGGAGGAGCGCCGCTTCGGG
>NZ_JAWRWI010000826.1:0-252 GCF_046535585.1 Bacillus sp. SIMBA_005
CGCGAGGGATTCGACGCCTTCGTCGCCTACGACGCCGAATCCGCGATCGCCGCGTTCGACGAGATCGATCCCGTCCTGGCGGTGATCGACCTGCTGCTTCCGGGGATCTCCGGTCAGGAGCGCGCGCGACGCGTCCAGGAGCGCTTCCCGGAGTGCTTCCTCGTGATCAGCTCGGTCCTCGACGCCGCGGACTATCCGCCGGCGGATGCGGCGCTGCCCAAGCCGATCACCGGTGCGGATCTGCGCGGCATC
>NZ_JAWRWI010000827.1:0-252 GCF_046535585.1 Bacillus sp. SIMBA_005
CGATAAATTCTCATATGCAATGAAAATTTCTTAAAAAGACTTGGAAACAAGTCTTTTTTTTGTGCATTTTTTATCCATTTCATGGATAAAGTATTATACGATTGTTAAAAAACGAAAAACCTGCTGTCCTTTAAATGTCCCATTTAGTAAAATGGAATGGGAGGGGGGAAGTCGTTATTGAGCAGATATGTTTAGATTCTGTCCGGATCAAGGAGAAAATGAAGGAGATTGTAGATGAAAATATTTTAAATG
>NZ_JAWRWI010000828.1:0-252 GCF_046535585.1 Bacillus sp. SIMBA_005
GTGGGGGTCTGCAGCACCTTGTACCGGGCCGAGAGGTCCGGTCGGTGGGTCAGATCGATCTCGACGTGGCTCAGCCCGTCGTGGTCGGAGGCGTAGGCATGCAGCATCCGCCGGACCTGGGGGCACCGCGCGCACATCTCGGTGCTGAACTGCACGAGCGTCGCGCGGGAGCCGAACTCGGCGGATGCTGCATCCGCCCGGTCGAAACGGAGCGCGCCGGCATCCAGCCTGCGTCCGTCACGGCGGCGCAGG
>NZ_JAWRWI010000829.1:0-252 GCF_046535585.1 Bacillus sp. SIMBA_005
CCATGCACAGCCCGGGGAAGCGCGGGGCCGGATGTCGGGGGACATCCGGCCCCATTTTTTTGGCTCCCCGCGGCCCCTGGAGGTCCTGGAGGAGCCGACGCCCGGCAGGGGCGGAACAGGGGGGATCCGGTGTTCCCCCGCCGGGAGTCGACAACTGCATGTCCGGTTTACGGCGAAAAGCGACGCATCCGGTCACGTGGCGCAAGAGTGGCCCGGGAATCCGGACCGCGCAAGTCCTATCAGCGCTCCACT
>NZ_JAWRWI010000830.1:0-252 GCF_046535585.1 Bacillus sp. SIMBA_005
GGATCACGCCCTGCACCCCGTGCTGGAAGTAGGAGGACACTCCGAGGAGGTTCATGCCGTTCATTACAATGCCGAGCAAGAGGCCGCCGAGCACCGTGCCACGGATGGTCCCGACGCCACCGAAGAGGCTCGTGCCGCCGATGACGACTGCCGCGATGACTTGGAGCTCGTACCCCATACCAGCCACCGGGGCCGCACCGTTCAGGCGTGCCGTGAGCACGAGTCCACCGAGTGCGGCCATCACACCGCCGA
>NZ_JAWRWI010000831.1:0-251 GCF_046535585.1 Bacillus sp. SIMBA_005
CTCGCCATCGACGGTCGCCCGCTCGCGGAGGTGGACCCGCTCGGCGGCTGGATCGCGGCTCTCTGACGCCGAACGAACAAGCTTTGCGCGAACGCCTACGTTATTTCATGTCCGTTCGGCGAAAGCTTGTTCGCTCGGCGGGATAGCCTCGGGGGATGAGCACCGTGTTGAGCGAGCGGGCGCGGGCGATTCTCGACTTCGAGGAAGAGTGGTCCGCGCACAGTCCCACGAAGGAAGACGCGATCCGTGCG
>NZ_JAWRWI010000832.1:0-251 GCF_046535585.1 Bacillus sp. SIMBA_005
TGTCTCGGCCGGTGCCATCGGTTCCGAGCGGGTGCGGCCAGCTCGGCGGCGTCCAGGCAGCGTACGCGTCGGCGCGGGCGGGATCGAATGGCGTCCAGACGAGCGAGACGGCGGCGACCAGCACGATAGCGGCGATGACGAGGGCGGCGGCGCGGCCGGTGGGGATGCGCCACAGGTTCCGGAGACCGTTCATGCGCGCTCCCTGAGCCGCGGGTCGACGGCATGGTGGACGAGGTCGACGACGAAACCGG
>NZ_JAWRWI010000833.1:0-251 GCF_046535585.1 Bacillus sp. SIMBA_005
ACCGAACTCGGCAGCCAGGCGGCGCAGACCGCGCGCGCTGAATCGCTGCGCGACCTGCTGGGTCTGGCCGCGGTCGCGCAGCGCATCGAGTGTTTCGACATCAGCCACACGATGGGCGAGGCGACGGTCGCCTCGTGCGTCGTGTTCGACGAGACGCTCACGCAGACGCTGCTCGTCTTCCACGGCAAGGGTCAGTTCTGGGTGCAACCGGGAGGGCACGCGGAAGACGGAGACGCGTCGATCATGGAGGC
>NZ_JAWRWI010000834.1:0-251 GCF_046535585.1 Bacillus sp. SIMBA_005
CATACTGAAACAAATAAGCCGCAATTTGTAATTAAAACCTACCGTAATGTAAACGACACGCATACACCAACAGCGTTAGTAACGGTAGCGAAAGCGATTGCGAGTCTTTCATCAAAGCCACTTGACAGTATTAGTAAGCAAGAAATAACAGAATTGTCGTCATTACAATAAAAAAGGAGGTAGGACTGATGGCAAAAGTTTTAGAGTTGCAATTTAATACAGCATTAGGAAAAACGGCGACGATTGCCATT
>NZ_JAWRWI010000835.1:0-251 GCF_046535585.1 Bacillus sp. SIMBA_005
CTTGCGGCAAATCGAAGTACGCCGCTTCTACCGTCGCTTCCGTCGGACCGTAGGAATTTGTCAATTCCGTTCCCGGCAGAAGGTCATAAAAACGGGAAACCAAGTGCGGGCCCAATTGTTCGCCCCCGGCAAAAACCCTTTTTAAGCAGGTCTTTTTGATCGGCTGTTTTCTGGAATTTATATATTCCAAGAAAGCATGAAGCATGGATGGCACAAAATGAGCTGCCGTGATGCGGTTTTTCTCCAATGCG
>NZ_JAWRWI010000836.1:0-251 GCF_046535585.1 Bacillus sp. SIMBA_005
GGCGCGATTGCCAGCGCATCCGTATATACATCCCCCGTTACTACGACCGCCTGGTCATAGCTGCCCATTTCGGCCGCAATATTTTTGGACAGATCATATCTGTTTTTTCCGCTGATCCGTTTCGTACGGCCGTATTTCTTCAATGTCTTTTCCGCGGCTGACGAAATACTGTTCGTCCCGCCGATGATTAAAATATTATCCGGATTGAATTTCTTGATTTGCGCTTCTGTGCTGCTGCTCAGTTTTTTCGC
>NZ_JAWRWI010000837.1:0-251 GCF_046535585.1 Bacillus sp. SIMBA_005
TGCAAAGTCAGGCGGCTCAGGTCGCGGGGGTCAATCAGGCCATTGAACGTGTTGAAGCGCCTGCGGGTTCCGAAGATGCCACATTAATGATGGCCCGCGTGCAGCAACATCAAGGGCAAGCCTCCTACGTGGTGTTTGGCACACAGCTGGCGGCAGGTCATCACAACGAAAAATTCGATTTTGACGAGCAGGTTCTCGCTATTGCCGTCGAAACGCTGGCGCGCACCGCGCTCAATTTTCCCTGGACGCGA
>NZ_JAWRWI010000838.1:0-251 GCF_046535585.1 Bacillus sp. SIMBA_005
GTACGTACTTCGTGGAATGCCAGCGAGTTTTACGAGTGCTTTCACCGGATATTTATGCCTTAACTCATAGACTACTTGTGCTTTGTCCTGTTTGGTGATTTTTCCTTGTTTTGAACTAAGGCATTCAACTTTTTTAAATACTCGTTTTCCATTTCTAATTGTTTAATACGTGCTTCTAGTGCTTCGGTAGAGCCTTTAACTGGTGCTTGTTTCGATTGTTTATTGGATTCTTTTTTCATGGATGGACGCCC
>NZ_JAWRWI010000839.1:0-251 GCF_046535585.1 Bacillus sp. SIMBA_005
TTTAGCGAGTCTAGAAGAAGGACACCCGGACAATGCTGGCGCTTCTCTCGTCGGCGGACTTGTGATCGGCCTGCATGAGGATGACGAGACCCAAATGATCCGCGTCCCGAATGCTGACATTGACGTAGTCGTTGTCATTCCTTTTTATGAAGTGCTGACAAGAGACGCGAGAGACGTGCTTCCGAAGGAGTTTCCATATGCCGATGCCGTAAAAGCAAGTGCTGTCAGCAATATCCTCATTGCTGCGATCA
>NZ_JAWRWI010000840.1:0-251 GCF_046535585.1 Bacillus sp. SIMBA_005
GGGAAAACCACAACACTGCGCATGATCGCCGGGTTCGAAACACCGACGGCGGGCGACATTCTGATCGATGGGAAGTCGGTCCTCTCGGTCGCCCCAAACAAGCGTCCAATGTCGATGGTTTTCCAGTCCTACGCTTTGTTTCCGCATCTCACCGTGCAGGACAACGTCGGGTTCGGGCTCACCGCCCGACACGCGAGCAAGACCGTGCGGAAGGAGCGTGTCAGCGCCGTGATGGAGCTGATGGGAATCGC
>NZ_JAWRWI010000841.1:0-251 GCF_046535585.1 Bacillus sp. SIMBA_005
CCCGTGTCACGATCACGCCGGCTGAGGTATGCATCCACGTAGGCCTGTGCCGCTGCGTCCAGGGTAGACTGCATTGTGTCCAGCGCAGTTCGTTCGGCGTCTGTCACGCTATCAGTATTCACTGAGGAGCCAAACATGCTTTCCATCACGCCTTTAGCCGGTTCAGGAATACGGGCTGTACCACAAATTGCGCTGCCATTGCCGGTAGAATAATTACCGTTGCTTCCCGTCGTCTGCATCAGAGCCGTTCT
>NZ_JAWRWI010000842.1:0-251 GCF_046535585.1 Bacillus sp. SIMBA_005
CCATCCTCATGAACGGCGATGAAGAGGGCAACATCGTGCGCGTGCCCGTCAACGTCGACATGGACATCATGGATGCCCGCGAGGACGAGCGCTGGGGCGTGTTCCAGACGGCCTACGAGAACGCGAAGTACGTTCCCGCGGTACCGAACTGGACCCCGTTCCGCCAGATGCAGGCCGAGGCTCTGAACACGATCTGGGCCGATTGCGGCGCGGACGTGCAGGCAGCGATGGAAGAGCTCGACACCAAGATG
>NZ_JAWRWI010000843.1:0-251 GCF_046535585.1 Bacillus sp. SIMBA_005
TGCGATAACGACGAGAAATTCGAGATGAACAAGCTGCAGCGCCTCTGCCGTAAAGAGCAGGACGATGATGATCTGAACAATCATGCCGACCGTCTGAGAAAGCGTCAGCTTCGGGGTGCCCGCCTGTTCAAAGCCCATTTTACCGAGAAGAGAGTCAAAACCGGCCCGGTGCAGGAGCCCGGATATAATGCTGTTGACCCATTTTCCGACCCAGATGCCGGCGATGATCAGCACAATACCGATGATGATAT
>NZ_JAWRWI010000844.1:0-251 GCF_046535585.1 Bacillus sp. SIMBA_005
GGAACAAAATCTCAGAACGTATCTCCGCCGTATCAAAAGAAAAACGGCTCTCTTGATCGCGGTCAGCTGCCAGCTTGGTGCCATTGCGTCTGGAGCTGATGAGAAGATTCATAAGGCATTGTACTGGTTTGGGTATTACGTCGGCATGTCTTATCAGATTATTGATGATATTCTTGATTTTACTTCAACTGAAGAAGAACTGGGTAAACCCGTTGGAGGAGATTTGCTTCAAGGAAACGTCACATTGCCAG
>NZ_JAWRWI010000845.1:0-251 GCF_046535585.1 Bacillus sp. SIMBA_005
CCTGGACCTGCGGCTGTTGCGGGTTGGAGGTATAGATGTGCGCGGCGTCGAGCACGGTGACGTCGGCGGCCGGCGCGGCGATGGCGGCGGCGGCGAGGGAAAGCAGGGGCAGGGCCAGGCTCCAGCGACGCATCGGTCCACTCTCATGTCGGGAAGTGGCGACTATGCGGCAAGCGCGATGCAGCATGCACGTGGTGGAATGGAACTTGGCGCGCGGCGCCGGTGGTTTGGTTCTGTCGTTGGAAGCGGGG
>NZ_JAWRWI010000846.1:0-251 GCF_046535585.1 Bacillus sp. SIMBA_005
CCTCGACGAAGTCGGCGACGCCGCCGTCTTTCCAACCGACGTCCTGGTCGACGGCCAGTTTGACTTCTTTCGCGGCGGTGTAGTCCATCGAAGCCTCCCAGCTCATTTCCAGCGAGAAGCGATAGGCATCCTTGGTGGCGCGCAGCGAGTGCGGATCCTTGGAGGCGATCTCACGGGCGATGGCCATCGTCTCGCCGCGCAGCTTCGCGAGCGGGAAGGAGAAATTCACCAGCTTGATCTCCGCCGCGCGT
>NZ_JAWRWI010000847.1:0-251 GCF_046535585.1 Bacillus sp. SIMBA_005
CTTTTCTGTTTTTAGATCTTCTAATAAAACAGTTTTAAGTCCGCCAGTAAGCTGTTTAATGCGAAAGTTTTTATTTTGATAGGATACAAGCTCTCCTGCTTGTATTTTTAATTCATTTATGAAGTTACCCATATTTCAGATTGAATGGTTAATGGTTTAGATAAGTCACAGTTACACCAGTTATTTGCTACTAAGTACCCAATTGTATAAAGAAGCTCCAGTTGCTTTTCCTTATTGGAACTAGCCATAAG
>NZ_JAWRWI010000848.1:0-251 GCF_046535585.1 Bacillus sp. SIMBA_005
CAATATAAGCGTCTGTTTCACTTTCGCGAATGATGTTGCGAACCCATTCGTTCATTTCATTTTTCAGCCAGTGGCGGATCGGCACAGGGAAGCCGAGTTTTTTGCGGTTAAGCACATGATCAGGCACTACCCCTTCAGCAGCTTTGCGCAGAAGGTATTTCGTCGTGCCGTTTTTCGTTTTCAATTCATCCGGAATTTTTGAAGCTACGTCAAACACGACTTTATCAAGGAACGGCACGCGCAGTTCCAAT
>NZ_JAWRWI010000849.1:0-251 GCF_046535585.1 Bacillus sp. SIMBA_005
CTCTCGAGCTCGTCGAGGAAGCCCTGCCACCCCGCGAGGAGCCCCGCCTTCTGCTCATCCGTGAAGCCGGGCGCCTCCTGAGCGAAGCTCATGCGCGTGCCCTCCGGGGTCTCGGCGAGACGCACGACGATCGCGGCCTGCTCGGGTTCCGCGGGGCGGTCCGTGATCGTGAAGACAAAACGCTCGTTCGCGGCGACCTCGACGAACTCGCCCGCCCAATCGATCCCGTTCCCGTCGGGCAGGACCATCCG
>NZ_JAWRWI010000850.1:0-251 GCF_046535585.1 Bacillus sp. SIMBA_005
CTTTTACCGCAATCCACATATTCAAGATGTCGCAAATATACAGGAAGCGGCAGTTGTTAATAATCCAGAAAATCCAAATGAATTGGCGTTATTTCTTTTTGAAACTTACTATCCGTTAACGAATGACTTTGTTATTTTTTCAAGTGAGATGGATGCGGAGCAAGCGTATCATCAATATTTTCATTGATGGAGGTAGAGGATGCGAAAACCATTTACACCTCAGCTCGTTTATTTTGAACCTGATGCGCTCG
>NZ_JAWRWI010000851.1:0-251 GCF_046535585.1 Bacillus sp. SIMBA_005
TTCGTTAACGCCAGTCCGCTTTCTTTCAAAAGCAGGCTGAGCTGGAATGAGAAAGGCAAATCAAGACCGATGCGAACCAAGTCTTCATTTAATTTAAAAATCTCTTCAGGCGTGCCCTCTGCATATTTCCTGCCGCCGTTCATCACAATGATCCTATCCGCCCTTGCGGCTTCTTCCAGGTCATGTGTTATCGAAATGACGGTGGCCATGCCCTGATCTTTTAAGCGTCTGACAGTATCAAGGACTTCTTC
>NZ_JAWRWI010000852.1:0-250 GCF_046535585.1 Bacillus sp. SIMBA_005
CTTCTCCTCTCCTAGTAAGTTTTCACCGGCTCCCAACCATTCTCTTCACATGCTAAATTGAATTTTTCTACTGGCATGTCGATATTTATTGGGTCGTAATCTACTAACCATCTTTCAACATCGAAGTTAACAATGGCATCTTCTCCATAACGTTCAATCATGTATTTTTTATAAGCTGCTGATTCCGCTCGTAATTTTTGAACATCTGTTAAATCTGGCTTTGAACGGTCATCCCGAACAATGATAAATG
>NZ_JAWRWI010000853.1:0-250 GCF_046535585.1 Bacillus sp. SIMBA_005
TGTCATTCGGATTTTAATTTCTATCCCTAAAATTTGCGATTTTATCAGTTAATTAAACAATTCCGCGTGACAGGCTAACGCAAATTGTATTTGGAATATAAATACAATATATACTGTATAATTAGGTGAAGAATCATGATTACAATCTACTCTTATGTCAAACTTACCTTAAAAACCTTCCCTCTTTTTTGGGGGGCTTCCAAGTTTTATTCTATTATTTTGTTCGTTATTATTCCCTTTCAAGCAATAC
>NZ_JAWRWI010000854.1:0-250 GCF_046535585.1 Bacillus sp. SIMBA_005
CTGGGCTGGTAGGTGCGCTTGGTAGCCATGGTGAGCCTTCTGGGGCGACGCGACAAATAAGGAACCGGAAATTCTAGCGGCGCCCCACCACGACGGTCAAGCCGATGTGACGAATCACCCGCGCCGCCGGGTGCGGCCCCTGCCGCGCGGGATGCCGGGGCCGGGAGCCAGATGATAGTCTGCCTGCCCTTCCCCCGGTGCCCGGACCGCGCAGTGCGCGGCGGTGCCCGCTTTCCGAATCCCGCGCAAT
>NZ_JAWRWI010000855.1:0-250 GCF_046535585.1 Bacillus sp. SIMBA_005
GGCGCAAGACAGTTTGTCGTGCAGGATGCATTTGAAATAATGACATGTTCATCGGGATTGAACTGCTCTTCATTTACTCCCATGACAATGGTAACGTCTTCATTTTTGCCCGGAGCCGTTAAAATGACTTTTTTCGCCCCTGCTTCAATATGGCTCATCGCTTTTTCTTTTGAATTAAATTTCCCCGTTGCCTCTACGACGATGTCTATTCCGCATTCTTTCCACGGAAGCTCTCTCGGGTCCCGGCGAT
>NZ_JAWRWI010000856.1:0-250 GCF_046535585.1 Bacillus sp. SIMBA_005
CGCTCTGGTCGTCGCACTCCCGGCACCCGGTGCCGGACGGTGCCGCATTCGTGTCGATGTCGGTGGTCATGTCTTTCCCTTCAGAACGCCAGTGCGCGATGGACGGATGCCACCGCGCTCGAACCTTCGCCGACGGCGGCCGCGACCCGCTTCATCGACCCGCGTCGCACGTCTCCGGCGGCGAACACCCTCGGAGCGGACGTCTCGAACGGCAGCGGCTCGCGACCGAGACCCTGCCACAGCTCCAGGG
>NZ_JAWRWI010000857.1:0-250 GCF_046535585.1 Bacillus sp. SIMBA_005
GTCGATCGGCTGGGTCTGCGCGAGCCGGTACACCTCGCCGGCGGCAGCGGTCACCGCGGCGACCAGCAGCTGGTTGAGCAGCTTGGCGCGTTGCCCGGATCCGGCGGGACCCTGGTGCACGATGCTGCCGGCGAGCGGACCGAGCACCGGGGCGACGGCGTCGAGGGCATCGACGTCACCGCCGACCATCACGGAGAGAGTCCCCTGTTCGGCACCGACCGGGCCTCCGCTCACCGGCGCGTCGAATGCT
>NZ_JAWRWI010000858.1:0-250 GCF_046535585.1 Bacillus sp. SIMBA_005
CACGATTTCCCGTTCACCGTCGCTGTTCGAGAAGACACGCTGGGGCCGCTGGAACTCCATCCACGGCCATCCGTTGGTCTGGGCGCCCTCATTGGGCCACTGTGACTGTCGGTACGTGAAGAAGTTCTGGTAGTCGCGACCGACCGCCTCACCGGTCCGACCAATGATCAGCGGCTTGCCGTCGAGCTTGTACGTCGCGTCGGGATGCGCGTACGGTGCGCCAGGCTTGTAGAAATCGTCGTAGACCTTT
>NZ_JAWRWI010000859.1:0-250 GCF_046535585.1 Bacillus sp. SIMBA_005
CTTCATCCGAGAGGGCCTCGCCCAGATTCCGGACGGCATGGGAGTGTTCTTGGCGATTGCGCTCTCGCTGCAGCTCATCTATCTCGTCATCGTGGGTGCGGCACTGATGTCGATCGGCGCGAGCGCGCGTTCCAACCATCTCGGTTTCGGCGCGCCCGTCATCGGCGGCGTTGTCACCTACGTCGTGATGACCGCGGTGAGCTTCGTGGCGATGCTGCTCGTACCGCTCGGCATCGCGATAGGCGGCCCG
>NZ_JAWRWI010000860.1:0-250 GCF_046535585.1 Bacillus sp. SIMBA_005
CTTGTGCAGTCCCTTTACATTTTATACCATCTTCAATTTCAATATCATAAGTTCCAGCTGGCAAATTAAGTACTGAAGCTGTTGTCGTTGTAGCTGAAACTGTTGTAGTAACTGCTGTACCTCCATTAGTTACAGTATAAGTATAAGGCGCTTTACCAGATGTTGGTGTAATCAAAATACTTCCTGTAGTACCATTGTAACATTTAACATCTATTTTTCTTGTGTCAAGTGTTAAAACAGTTGGTTTAAG
>NZ_JAWRWI010000861.1:0-250 GCF_046535585.1 Bacillus sp. SIMBA_005
GTCGCCGACGGCGCGCGACTGAAGGACGCTGCCCGCGACGTGGCGCCGCTGTCGGAGGTCTCATCCCGCGACCTCTACGAGGCAGCGCTCGCCGCCCGCTCCTGATCCACGGCGTCAGTCGACGTGGATCTCCGTCCACACCTGGCGCATGTGGCCTCGGGAGAGGTCTTCGGCGGCGTCGGCGTCGCCGCGCGCGATCGCGGCCGCGACGAGCTCGTGCTGCTCGAGAGTGCCCTCGGCGGGAACCTCG
>NZ_JAWRWI010000862.1:0-250 GCF_046535585.1 Bacillus sp. SIMBA_005
CGCATCTGCGCGCTGAAGAACGGCAAGCTCGCCTACTTCGGGGAGCCCGACGAGATCATGACGGACGCCGTCCTGACCGACGTGTTCGAGACGCCGGTGCACGTGATCGACGGCCCGAACGGGCCGCTGGCCGTGTACTACTGAGGGTCGAGCCTTCAGTACCAGTTCATAGCCTGGCTGTGGCCCCACGCGGCGCACGGGGTGCCGTAGGCGCGGCTGATGTAGTCGAGGCCCCAGGTGACCTGTGTCG
>NZ_JAWRWI010000863.1:0-250 GCF_046535585.1 Bacillus sp. SIMBA_005
GGACCGCTCGTCACTCGGCAACCGCCCGCCCTACCCCAGCAGCCGCAGTCCATGGTCACATCCGATGTCTGCGCAACTCCCCCATTGAAGTTCATCGCGCCCGCGTGATGCGCGTGACGCCGTCGGATTCTCGGTCGCCTACATCGGCATTGATCAGCTCGGGATGTGTTATCCAGCGCGAGATCGCACCTCGCGACGGCGAGATGATCGTGGACGCCACCACGCACTTGCCCGCCAAGGTCGCGCAGCT
>NZ_JAWRWI010000864.1:0-250 GCF_046535585.1 Bacillus sp. SIMBA_005
GCGGTGCGCTTTTGCGTTGCTCCGTAAAATAATGTTGGTCTGGGACATTTCGGTGTGGCCGTTCACCTGCGATTTAGAGCGTTTCGGCCGCGTCCAATTGTGATGAAACAATTCAGAATGCTGATCTAATCGATCTTTATAACTCATGTAACCATCACTCCCGGATAGAATAATTTTGTGAAGATGGATATTCGATCGAATATCTGTTGTAGTTTGTGCAGGTCAGGTGCGGATCATTCAGGATGGCATG
>NZ_JAWRWI010000865.1:0-250 GCF_046535585.1 Bacillus sp. SIMBA_005
GCTCGCGTTCGCGGCCGGCGCGCTGCTGCAGACCGGGCTCGACCTGCCGCTGCCGACCGGCGACGCGCGCACCGCGATGCATCTCACCGGCACGGTGTTCGCCAATGCCGGCGGTCTGCTGGCATTAGCGTGTTTCGCGCTGTTCGTCTGGCGGCGCACGACGATCCTGCCGTCGCAGACGCCGAGCAGGCTGATCGTGCGCGGGCCGTACCGGCTGTCGCGCAATCCCTTCTATCTGAGCCTGCTGCTG
>NZ_JAWRWI010000866.1:0-250 GCF_046535585.1 Bacillus sp. SIMBA_005
GGTCGGGAAGGCGTGCGATCTGCACTCTGTCCCACGGCTTCAGATTTTTATAAATCTCATCCTGGAGCTTGCTGAGCCGGTCTTCAAGCCTTGCGATTTCAGCGCTTAAATCCATCTCCGAATCTTGGGTGAATTTTTTCAGTTCGGCAATTTTCGTCTGCAGTTCAATCACCGGTTTTTCAAATTCTAATCTTGCAGCCACTCATGCTCACCTCCTGTTTGGTGCATGTCCAGCAGAAATGCGAGTTTC
>NZ_JAWRWI010000867.1:0-250 GCF_046535585.1 Bacillus sp. SIMBA_005
GTCGAGCTGGACTGGAACTCGATGCTCGTCAACGCTTCGCAGGCGCTGCCCGTGCTGCGCGAGGTCGAGCGTCACGAGATCGTCGAGTTGTTCGAGAGCCCGATCGGGCGCACCGATGTTGACGGGCATCGTCGGCTGCGCGATTCCCTCACCCGTCCGCTGTTCGAGCACTTCGATACCGCCTTCGCCACCCGCTGGCTGCGCGATGACGCCATGGACGGCTTCGTGATGGACCCGGCCGACCCCATCC
>NZ_JAWRWI010000868.1:0-250 GCF_046535585.1 Bacillus sp. SIMBA_005
GCTGCGGAGTCAAGGTGCTGCGCTTCTCGGTCGGCTTCGGGCGGGCGCTGTGGTCGCGCCGTGGCCGCGACGGCACCGTCTACCAGATCGCGATGATTCCGCTCGGCGGCTACGTGAAGATGCTCGACGAGCGCGAAGGCACCGTCGCACCCGAAGACGCGTCGCAGGCCTTCAACCGCGCGTCGGTGTGGAAGCGGATCGCGATCGTCGCGGCCGGGCCGATCGCCAACCTGATCCTCTGCGTCGTGCT
>NZ_JAWRWI010000869.1:0-250 GCF_046535585.1 Bacillus sp. SIMBA_005
CTTTTTCCCGCGCGCCTTCTACATTGTCAAGAATCCATTTGACTTTCGTTCCTGAGAAATAAGGGTCGATCAAAAGTCCCGTTTTTTCTCTGAATGTATCATTATATCCTTTTTCACGAAGTTCCTCACAAATGCCGGACGTCTGTCTGGACTGCCAAACGATTGCATTATAGACAGGACTTCCTGTATCTTTATCCCACACAACCGTCGTCTCGCGCTGGTTCGTGATGCCGATGCCGGCAATTTGAGA
>NZ_JAWRWI010000870.1:0-249 GCF_046535585.1 Bacillus sp. SIMBA_005
AGCGTAGGTATGCGATCTTCTATATCAATTACTTTCTCCATAAAAGTACTCCTCCTTTATATTTATTTCGCTAATTGATAAATAATACCTATTATTAACCACATTGTTACTAAAGATGTTCCACCATAGCTAATAAAAGGTAATGTGACACCGGTTACAGGAACCAAACCGATAACTACTGCAATATTTAAAAATGCCTGCACCGTTAACATTGTCACAAGTCCAATAATGGCGTAATAGGATGTTCTT
>NZ_JAWRWI010000871.1:0-249 GCF_046535585.1 Bacillus sp. SIMBA_005
TCCGCTGATTCAGATGATAGGTTTTGGAACTTGAATACACGACGGCTTTTTCCGGGTCTTCATCAAGCTCTTTCACCATTTTCTCAAGCCGTTCCGGCACATACGTGTTGTCGTCGGTCGCATACGTCACGTACTCGCCCTCCGCCATTTCTATTGCCTGATTAATCAAGGCGGCGTAGCGTGTTTTTTCCGTTCTTTCTTTGACGCCCGATACATCGCTTTGATAAAACCGGACGCGGTCATCCGTGA
>NZ_JAWRWI010000872.1:0-249 GCF_046535585.1 Bacillus sp. SIMBA_005
CTAAAAAATCTACAATTAATCGAGCAACTAGGGAACTTATCAAGATTAGAGTCTCTCAAATTAATGGGTGTGCGTTCTGCATAGACATGCATACATCCGATGCTCGGAAGATGGGTGAAACCGAACAGCGTATTTATTGTTTAAATGCTTGGAATGAATGTACTTTTTATACACTTGAAGAGAAAGTTGCTCTAGAATTATCTGAGCATATAACTTTAATTCCTACTAAAAGAGTTTCAGATGATCTGT
>NZ_JAWRWI010000873.1:0-249 GCF_046535585.1 Bacillus sp. SIMBA_005
CTGCTGACCCGCGAAGAACAGAGCTTCCGCGCTGTTCGCGCGGCTTACTTTTGTCTTGGCAAAAGTAAGCAAAACCGCCGTCGCCGGACACGAGCCGATGCGATGGAGCCGCATCGGTACCCTGCGCTTCTCGGTCCACAAGGCACATTGGCACCTTCACGGTGCCGCAGCCAAAACTCGCTGCGCTCAGACATGGGCTGCTCTCCGGCCTTGCGGCCCTGCGATGCTCGGCTCGCTTTACGGCTCGAT
>NZ_JAWRWI010000874.1:0-249 GCF_046535585.1 Bacillus sp. SIMBA_005
AATTGGATTTACAAATTTTCGAAAACAACTTTATTCTGGTAAGAGAGGGTTTTTTATTTTTTCAAAAACAATGTTTTTTGACGATTTAGGAATTTTTACAATATGAAAGGGCTGTGAAACGTCATTTGTGAAGCCAACTTTCAAGTTTTCTATTCTAATGATAATTTTGCCTGAGCGTATTGTGGCTTTTGTAACATCTATCGAGGTTGACATATTGCTTTGTTGTTTGTAAAAAACAGCAATAACATT
>NZ_JAWRWI010000875.1:0-249 GCF_046535585.1 Bacillus sp. SIMBA_005
TGCTGCTGATTCGGTCTGGGAACGGGGTAAGGATTCACAAACCCCGGCTGGCCCCCGGGCATGCCTGCCTGAGGAGGAGCAGGAGCAAACGGCTGCTGTATATGACCGTATTCCTGATTCGGATAAAATTGCTGCGGGTACTGCCCTTGCTGATGATATGGCGGCTGCTGCAATGGCTGTATCTGCTGCGGATACGGCGGCTGTAATGGCTGTATCTGCTGCGGGTAGAAATATCCCGCCGGCTGCTGG
>NZ_JAWRWI010000876.1:0-249 GCF_046535585.1 Bacillus sp. SIMBA_005
GGAGGCGCGTCAGTCGACGGGCGCGTCCGCCACCGGTCCGGCGACGCGACGTCCGGCCTGCCAGACGGCGTCGATCCGGCGCGTATTGCGGATGTCGGCCAGCGGGTCCGCCGTCAGCACGACGAAGTCCGCGCGCTTGCCCGGTTGCAGCAGCCCGCGGTCGTCGAAGCGCAGCAGCCGGGCGGCATCGCGGGTCGCGGTGGTCAGCGCCTGTTGCGGGGTGAAACCGGCCTGCAGCATCAGTTCCAG
>NZ_JAWRWI010000877.1:0-249 GCF_046535585.1 Bacillus sp. SIMBA_005
CTATTTATTACTAGGCGGACTCATTATCTATGTTATTTCAAATTATGAAGTGTTAAAAACAACTGAAAGCTTGAAAGTATGGCTAATTCTTATTGCAGTTCTTGCCCCTGCAGCGGCCTATACAACTTTTAGCATTATAAAAAAAATTCGTGCTGGTCATATGTAGCAGTCATGACAACGCGTTGCATCTTTTCGATTATCAAAAGATGCAGCGTGTTTTTTTATTAGACTTTCATAAATGGCAAAATG
>NZ_JAWRWI010000878.1:0-249 GCF_046535585.1 Bacillus sp. SIMBA_005
GTCGTTCTCAGCCAGAATATCGTGCAATTAAAGAAAAATATTCATTAGAGGAAATTACACATCAACCTGAGCTTTGTGCGTATGTAACACGTTTGCCGGTAGAAAACTACAATGTGGACGCTGCAATTTTATATAAAGATATCGTAACGCCACTACCAGGTATCGGTATAGATGTGAAAATTAAAGCGGGTGTAGGCCCAGTTATTTCTAATCCAATTCGCTCAGCAACAGACGTGGAAAAATTAGGTG
>NZ_JAWRWI010000879.1:0-249 GCF_046535585.1 Bacillus sp. SIMBA_005
CGGAGGTAGAACAGAGGGCCCGGCGGGGCCGGGCCCTCTCGCCCATCGCTATGCGGGCGGCGCTTCCCCACAGCAGACACAGGTGTCGCCGTCGAGGTAGGCCCTCGCGATGTCGTCGGGGTCGCCATCCTCGGCGGGCACTTCGTGAGTCTCAAGCCACCACCGGATTGCTGGGGTTGACATATTCACTTCCTTTGGCGTGTTTGCTAGCAATTCTGGGGTCACCAGTAGCGAGGATTCAGCACCTCG
>NZ_JAWRWI010000880.1:0-249 GCF_046535585.1 Bacillus sp. SIMBA_005
GCCTCCTCAGCTCTCCAACTTTCGTCAGATGTGAGCAGGACAACATGCGGAAATTCCGTTATCAGCTCTTCCCGCAAATCCTTAAGCCCTTGAACGGTTATTTCATTTCTATCAACATATGTATAAGGCGGAAGTAAATATACCCGTCCCTTTAACTGCCTTTCAAGTTCTTCTGAGAGAAGCTGCGTAAACTCGCCTTTCTCCGCCGCCATTTTAAAATGGTTATTAACCCTTATGTTAATTAATGGT
>NZ_JAWRWI010000881.1:0-249 GCF_046535585.1 Bacillus sp. SIMBA_005
GCAACCTGACCGGGCACCTGGCTCAACGCAACGTTAAGCGGAAGCCCGCCTACGACTTCTGGATTCTTCAAACACGCCAAGGTAGCCTCGTCATCCGACCGCGCTACCACTACAACCTCGTCGCATCCGCGCTCCTGCATTCTCAATGCCCGAAGACACCGCACGAGATCCTCCTCCCGACGATAAGTCGGAACCAGCACCGTTATTTTCATCATTCTCATCTCGGGTCAAACTGTAGAGGCGTCCGTG
>NZ_JAWRWI010000882.1:0-249 GCF_046535585.1 Bacillus sp. SIMBA_005
GGCAGGGCAGCGGAAAGTGGCGCGATGATCGCATACAGGCTCAAGACTGAAATGTTGTGGGCGCCTTTTCGACGACTTGGGGCGAGCGGATGCGGAGCGGACTGACCCGGCCGCAACATGGTGTGTCCGCAAGTCACGATGCGCGTGCTCGCGCTGTTGCGCCGACGGGCTGGCCGCGTGCTAGCGTGCGGTCGATGATCTGCGCCCAGCTGCCTTTGCCCGAAGCCGACGTGCGCTGGCGGGCCGATT
>NZ_JAWRWI010000883.1:0-249 GCF_046535585.1 Bacillus sp. SIMBA_005
GTATGGCAGCTACTTTTTCATATGGTTCGATTACACCTTTGGCGTATTCCTCATTGTTCCAGTTGTAATTTTTAGTAGCAACCGCGATCCCTAAACTTCTCGAGATAATAGAAAAACCGGCTTGCAGTGAAACAGATTCGTTCAAAAGAGTCTCTTTTATAATCTTCACGTCCTCTTCTTTGTCGTAGCTGTACGATTTGATGTCAGCGATATTGTTTCTTACAAGATTCCTTAATACAGATTTCGGCC
>NZ_JAWRWI010000884.1:0-249 GCF_046535585.1 Bacillus sp. SIMBA_005
TGGGCACATATTTGTACAACGGCCACATTCTACACAAGAATATAAATCTAGCATTTGTTTTTGCGTAAAGTCTTGAATACGTCCTACCCCGATAGATGGGATATCGTCTTCACTTTCAGCATTTTCTCCAGCTTCCTCAAGCGCCTCGAAGTCGATTGGCGTTAACGTACCTGTGCGATCTAAGCGGTTCATATACACATTGATAGGGCTGACTATCAAGTGGAAATGCTTCGATTGCGGTACATAAAT
>NZ_JAWRWI010000885.1:0-249 GCF_046535585.1 Bacillus sp. SIMBA_005
GTTAGAAAAGTACCCAACACGTATGATCGAATTAGCTGTAAAAGGGATGCTTCCTAAAAACTCTTTAGGTCGTAAAATGTTCGGTAAACTTAACGTTTACACTGGAACTGAGCACCCACATGCTGCACAAAAACCAGAAGCGTATGAGCTTCGCGGATAATATAAATTAAGAGGAGGATATTACTTTGGCACAAGTTCAATACATCGGCACTGGTCGCCGTAAAAGCTCTGTAGCTCGCGTACGTTTAG
>NZ_JAWRWI010000886.1:0-249 GCF_046535585.1 Bacillus sp. SIMBA_005
CATCGTTCATGCCGTTCGGGCGCCCTTCATAAATGGCCCCTTTGGAATCGCACATCACAATGTCGCGAACGCCATAATGATGAAGAAGCTTGATAATCGCAATGCCAGCCGCACCCGCGCCGTTTGCGACAACTTTAATGGATGACATGGATTTTCCAGACAGTTTCAGCGCGTTCACAAGACCTGCTACGGTTACAATGGCAGTACCGTGCTGATCATCATGGAAAACCGGGATGTTTGTTTCTTTTT
>NZ_JAWRWI010000887.1:0-249 GCF_046535585.1 Bacillus sp. SIMBA_005
TGTAATCATGCCTAAAGCGATTTTATTATTTTTCAGCTCCTCCAACATTTCATGAATATGAGGAAATCCTACACAATGATTTTTGAATTCTTTTAAATAATCTTGTAGAAGTTCTTCGCATGTTACTGAAGATATATTAAATTCATCAATCAGTTGTTGGTATACTTTATCCTTCCAAACATATCCACGATTGTCTAATTCAATAAATCGTGAAATATATTGCTCTTTTGAAATATGAGAAAGTAACTC
>NZ_JAWRWI010000888.1:0-249 GCF_046535585.1 Bacillus sp. SIMBA_005
CTTCAAGGTTTTATGATGGCATTGCAGGAGCTTTTCGTAATGCACTTGAGATGACAATATAAATGATAATAATCATACCTAGTAAGCTACTGATTATTTGCAAAGTGGATGCTTTCGATAATGTCACCAAAAGTGGCGAGTACCATCCGAAAATTACCATCATTATCGGAATCAAAGCCATTACACCAATAAAACTGTAGCCACCTAATGTGCCGAAGCGATAAAAGACGACATTTAAAAGCAGGCTTG
>NZ_JAWRWI010000889.1:0-249 GCF_046535585.1 Bacillus sp. SIMBA_005
CTGCGCGATGACGCGCATGCCCTTCGTCAGCGAACCCGCCAGGTGCTCGGCGAACTCGCGCCACACGGACGCGCGGAGGAACAGCGCATCGCCGTCCTTCCACTCGTTCGCGGCACGGTCGAAGTTCCGAGGCGTCGATGCGATGGTGAAGTTCGCCACCGGCAGCCCGTTCTGCGTGTAGCGCAGCTCGGGGTCGGCCGTGAGGTTTCCCACCACGGTGATGACGGTTTCGCCGGCCATGGCGCTTAG
>NZ_JAWRWI010000890.1:0-249 GCF_046535585.1 Bacillus sp. SIMBA_005
CTTTACTACAAAAAATAAATCTATATCTTAACTATAAAAATAGTGTAACCAGTGTAACCGTAATAGATAAATTAATCATATTAAAAACAAGGTATAAGTTATAAATCTTGATATATCAAGGTTTATGAAGGCTTTATGTTCTATTTTAAATGAAAAATTAGCGGTTTTTATGTGTAACCAGCATAGCTATTTTTGTAACCAAGAGGGGTAAAAGTGTAACCCATGATAGTAAAATTGTAACCAATACAT
>NZ_JAWRWI010000891.1:0-249 GCF_046535585.1 Bacillus sp. SIMBA_005
CCCAATGGTCTTTTCCCAATGTAAAATTTGCTGTATTTTTAGTGTAATCAAAAACATAATCAAATTCTTTAGCGGAGGTTGAATTATATTTAGTTATTTTAATTAATGATAGTCTTTTGTCGTCCAAATCTCTTTCCAATAATCTAAAACTAAAATAATCATACAAAAACTGGTAGCTTTCAATAGTTTTTCCTGAGAAATCTATAATGCTTATTTTATCTAACTTTTGTAATTGCTGGGGATGGGTAT
>NZ_JAWRWI010000892.1:0-249 GCF_046535585.1 Bacillus sp. SIMBA_005
AGCATTGCCATTATCCGGCATGTTGTTTCTGAAAAACGCCTACCGAAAGTGTTTGGATTTTTCGGACTGGGTGCGGGACTTGGTGCAGCACTCGGGCCTTTTATCGGCTCTATACTGATTGGCAGCTTCAGCTGGCATTCGATTTTTTGGGTCAACATCCCGTTCCTCGCCATTGCTTTATTTACGGCATTAACGATGTTTCCTCAATATAAAGAAAATAAATCTGACGCGCCGCTGGATATCATCGGC
>NZ_JAWRWI010000893.1:0-249 GCF_046535585.1 Bacillus sp. SIMBA_005
TTTCTTCCTGAGGCTGTAAAACAGTTTGAGGGACTCCAAAGTCTTGTCTTACACCTAAAAGTATGACACGATGTCTTTTTTGAGGAATTCCATAGTCTTCAGATTTAATTAAATAATCTACGGGTCTGAAGACAGGATTTTCTTCTTCATCAAAGTTAACAGCTTCAGTTGTAAGTGAGTAAATTCTATACCTAATATGTGGTTGATTTTCATCAGCTATAATTCCTTCAGCAATACATGCATTAACAG
>NZ_JAWRWI010000894.1:0-248 GCF_046535585.1 Bacillus sp. SIMBA_005
GTCCGAGTGCGCCGCCGCGGTCGAACCAGGCCAGCCGGTCGGCGTGCGACCACGGTTCGCCGTAGAAACCCTCGATGACGCCACGGTAGGCGAGGCCGCTCATCGGGTGCCCCCGTGCCAGGACGACCAGAGTTCCGCGTAGGCGCCGCCCGCCGCGACCAGGTCGTCGTGGCTGCCGAGCTCCTCGATGGACCCGTCCCGCACGACGGCGATCCGGTCCGCGTCGTGTGCGGTGTGGAGGCGGTGCG
>NZ_JAWRWI010000895.1:0-248 GCF_046535585.1 Bacillus sp. SIMBA_005
CTCTGGTCGCAATGAAAGATCAATCTGCGACACGTTTTGCCATCTTTCTTTTTTGACTATAGTAAAAGCAAGGAGCAAGAAAGGATGCATGAAGATGAAAATAACAAGTAAAACCATCATCGGTTCGATTTTAATGTTTGTCGGTCTATTCATCTTCTTCGGTGGTTCACTAGGAGGGCTGATCCAGATTCTGATTGGGGAGTGGCTCATCTATGTAGGTGTAAAGAAATATGAGCAAGGCAGTAAAA
>NZ_JAWRWI010000896.1:0-248 GCF_046535585.1 Bacillus sp. SIMBA_005
GATAAGATTTTTTCTTATCTTCCGTTTCGTCGCGTATAATAGGAACAGATTGTATGAGGGGGAACGTCAATTGCGTAAATCTTTACCATTTGCATTAACGAAGGATCGCTCGTTTTTCGAGTCATTAGGTGACTGGATGGGCGATGTCCTTTATGATGAATTACCAGAAAAAGGATTTGAATGCCGTGATGAGCAAATTTTCATGGCCTATCAAATTGAACAGGCGTTAAAAGAAAAAAATGTGTTAT
>NZ_JAWRWI010000897.1:0-248 GCF_046535585.1 Bacillus sp. SIMBA_005
CGCCCTTCGCACCTCGTTGATCCCGATCGCAACGCAGATCGCCTTCTCGATCCCCACGATCTTCCTCGGCGCGGTTCTGTCGGAGCAGATCTTCGCCTGGCATGGTCTCGGTGAGTATCTCGTGCAGACGATCAGCCGTAACGACGTTCACGGCACCGTGGCGATCGCTGCCTTCGGCGCGTTCCTCACTGCCATTGGAGCACTTCTCGCGGACATCGCGGTGGTTGCCCTCGACCCCCGAGTGCGGG
>NZ_JAWRWI010000898.1:0-248 GCF_046535585.1 Bacillus sp. SIMBA_005
GTGGAGTCCGCTCCGCATGCGGTCGAGGAGACGGTCGTCGCTCCCGAGGCCCCGCAGGACTGGGCCGTTCCCGCGGCCCCCGCAGCTCCGTACGGAGCCGCGGCGTACCCGGGATCGACCCCGGTCGTCCCGCCCGTCCCCCCTGTCCCCCAGGGCGGCGCACCGGTGTACCCCGGAGCCACGGCTCCGGCATACCCGGCTGCTCCCGGCGTCTACCCGGCCACCGGCGGCGGCTATCCCGCGGCCGG
>NZ_JAWRWI010000899.1:0-248 GCF_046535585.1 Bacillus sp. SIMBA_005
CATATACGGATTCAGCGCCGTATAAATCTTCACACCGTCTTTTAACAATGTGCTGACTCTGTCGGAAAGCTCACCCTGTATTTTTTGTTTCGCCTTTCCGGAAGCTTTTTCAAGACGTTTGTCATAGCCTTCGGATGAGGAAACAAGCTGTGTGAATTCATCATTTACATAGGAAACATAGTCAGGATATTTATTTGTTTTTTCGTTTATATCAAGCTTGATCTTTTCCTTTTCGGCTTTTTTCAGCT
>NZ_JAWRWI010000900.1:0-248 GCF_046535585.1 Bacillus sp. SIMBA_005
GATAGATCACGTACGATATGTCGATTCATAAAGCCGGGGGGAAATAATGTGAAAAACAAATGGCTGTCATTTTTTTCGGGTAAAGTCCAAATGGAAGTCAAAGGAAAAGGGATTGAACGGCTGCTGAATGAATGCACGAGAAACGGAATCGCCATCTTTGCGGTGAAAAAAAAGCAAGACTGTGTTCTGCTGATGATTCAGCTTCAAGATGTACATGCTTTCAGAAGAGTCATCAGAAAACATGAATG
>NZ_JAWRWI010000901.1:0-248 GCF_046535585.1 Bacillus sp. SIMBA_005
CTGTAAAAGCTATCAAGCTCCTCAAATTTTTCCAAAATAACATCGTATTTGGATGGGAAATGGGTATAGAAAGTGCCCTTGGACACTTTACATGCTTTCGTAATTTGTTCAACAGATACATGTTCAAATCCATGTTTATTAAATAAATCTAAAGAAGTTTTCAGTAATTTTTCTCGAGTTTCTAATGCCTTTTTTTGGCGAGTAGTTAACGAATTCATGCCCATCTGCCTCCGTAATTAAAATATCCT
>NZ_JAWRWI010000902.1:0-248 GCF_046535585.1 Bacillus sp. SIMBA_005
GCCGGTTATCCCGCTGTTTGTTCATCATGATCTGGGCTATGGCAATACCATGGTCGGGATTGCCGTCGGGATTCAGTTTCTGGCTACGGTGCTGACGCGTGGCTATGCCGGGCGACTGGCCGATCAATATGGCGCAAAACGTTCGGCGCTTCAGGGGATGTTAGCTTGTGGTCTGGCTGGCGGCGCGTTGCTGCTGGCGGCGATTTTGCCTGTCTCCGCACCGTTCAAATTTGCCCTGTTGGTCATCG
>NZ_JAWRWI010000903.1:0-248 GCF_046535585.1 Bacillus sp. SIMBA_005
CGATGACAATGGATCTTCTTGGTTTACAGGAAAAAGAACTATTAGATGATATCGACTATGCTGGTGTAGCTGCTTATTTGGCAGACGCTGAGGAAGGCAATGTCAACTTATTTATCTAATGTGATCCATTGCAATTGAATAAGTGAAGGGGGGATATAACACTATGAATAGCGGAGTAATGTTCAATACTTTGGATCGTATTTCGACGTTTTTTCCCATTGCATGGTGTTAAACAAATAACAACTGCT
>NZ_JAWRWI010000904.1:0-248 GCF_046535585.1 Bacillus sp. SIMBA_005
CCGGTCGTCGGCGGCCTATCACTTGGTTGTCCTCGACACAGCGAGGCATGTCCTAAACATCAAACCGTTCTCCGCGGATGAACTCGAGGCTGCAACCGAGGCATATGCGAAGGCAGAAG
The DNA here is from genome assembly GCF_046535585.1 of Bacillus sp. SIMBA_005. Taxonomy (NCBI): domain Bacteria; kingdom Bacillati; phylum Bacillota; class Bacilli; order Caryophanales; family Bacillaceae; genus Bacillus; species Bacillus sp. SIMBA_005. The sequence continues at coordinate 120 of NZ_JAWRWI010000904.1, forward strand.
TACGCACAGCCTCGGGAGAACCGATCGATGCGGTCCTTGTTGCAGGCGGCAGCGTCGAGCAGCTCAGGAAGACTTACCCAAACTACTTCCTCGACGCAAAAGTCTTCCTTGACCGGTTAAGGCTGATCT
>NZ_JAWRWI010000905.1:0-248 GCF_046535585.1 Bacillus sp. SIMBA_005
CTGGCGCTGTTTATGAATTACGCGAAAATGGATAAACCTGAATCATTAAAGGATATTCCGTTAACAACAATGGTTCCGGCTTTTGCCATATCGGAGCTTAAAACAGCATTTCAAATAGGTTTTATGATTTTTATCCCTTTTTTAATTATAGATATGGTAGTGGCGAGCGTCTTGATGTCAATGGGAATGATGATGCTGCCTCCAGTTATGATTTCTCTGCCCTTTAAAATATTACTTTTTGTTTTGGT
>NZ_JAWRWI010000906.1:0-248 GCF_046535585.1 Bacillus sp. SIMBA_005
GATGATTAGACAATACCAAGTTTTTTCAATTGATGAAATAGATTTTGCCATTCTAGAACCGAATGGTACGCTTAGTATTCTTAAGAAACCGCCATTTCAAGGTACCCAAAAAATAGATATAAACATCTCACCTGAAAATCCACCTTTTTTGCCAATTGAAATAATATCAGATGGAAAATTATTAAAAAGAAATTTATTGGAAGTAGGGAAAAATCGACAATGGTTAAAAGATGAACTCAAAAAGCTGT
>NZ_JAWRWI010000907.1:0-248 GCF_046535585.1 Bacillus sp. SIMBA_005
GTATGCCGGCTCCGCCGGAACGCCGCGCAGTACCGTATCGGCATGCCCCTGTTCTCACGGAAGCCCCAGCGCTCCACGCACGCCGTGACCATCCATTTCGCACAGCCGATGTCGCCGCACGTGCGGCATGCGCAGGAGGACGGGATCGTCGGGACGCTGCTGCCCCAGCTCGACGCGTCCGCGGTGATCGTCGGCGGCGGTACCGCACTGTCGGCCGAGGGCGAGCCCGCGGCGGCCGACATCGAGCT
>NZ_JAWRWI010000908.1:0-248 GCF_046535585.1 Bacillus sp. SIMBA_005
GGGCTCATCGTCAGCTGCCAGTCGGCGCGCGGCCAGGCGGCGTCGGTTTCGACGCGGGGGTCGGGCGCGTAGATCGTCGAGCGCTCGCGATCGCCGCTGCCGCCGCCGAGCAGCGAGGAGCAGCCCGACAGCGTGAGGGCGAGCGCCAGGACCGCGAGGCGAGGCGCGGGCCGCAACGGACCCGCGGTCGTGTGGGGAGAACGGACGGACGTCATTCGGGTTCGAACTCCTTCGGTGCGTCGCGGCCC
>NZ_JAWRWI010000909.1:0-248 GCF_046535585.1 Bacillus sp. SIMBA_005
CGCTCCCTCCGACAGTCCACGATCGCGCGACTGACACCGTCGCCCGAGGGAGCGCCCGCTCGCACATCGCGAACCACCGCGAGCATCGTGGCGGAGGACTGGGGCGACGGAGAGCCCCGGCTCGACGGCGTCCGTGAAGACGTCCGCGCGATCGTCGAGGAATACCCCGGCGCGCGGTTCGCCCTGATCACCTCCGATGCGGCGGCGGAACTGCGGATGCCGTTGACCACCGACACCACCGCGCTGAT
>NZ_JAWRWI010000910.1:0-248 GCF_046535585.1 Bacillus sp. SIMBA_005
CTGCAGAAATGTTGACACAACGATATCCTGGAGCGGCTCGTAATTCTTAAGGCGATCACGCAACGTCTTTGCACCACTTTTCCAGTCTTCCTTCTGCGTAGCAGTTGGCCTAATATGCGTTAAAAATTCATTAAACTGTGAATTAAGTTCCATCGTGATTAAACCTTAAATGAAGGAAGGTATGAGCCATCTCGCTGGCGTTGGAAGTCAAATTCGTAAAATACACAGGCTCCCATGTAGTCAGTTTG
>NZ_JAWRWI010000911.1:0-248 GCF_046535585.1 Bacillus sp. SIMBA_005
GGCACGAGGCCGCGAGCAGGATCGAGTTGGACTCGGGGATCTGCCCGCGGGCGAAGACGCCGCCGGGCGGGGCGAGCTCGCTGCCGGTGGAGATGACGGCGACGCGCGGACGCCGCCGCACGTCGACCCGATCCACACCGGATGCCGCGAAGGCGGTCGCCTGCAGGGCGCCCACGACGATGCCGGCAGGAGCGACCTCGTCGCCGGCTCGCACGTCTTCACCGCGTCGCCGGATGTGCGCGCCCTCG
>NZ_JAWRWI010000912.1:0-248 GCF_046535585.1 Bacillus sp. SIMBA_005
GGACCGCTCGTCGCCCACGGGGGGCCGTCGGGGCCGGCATACTGCGCGGCCTGGACCGACTCCCAGCTCGCCACCTCGGAGCCGACCTTGGCGGTCAGTGCGTGGATCGTCGCCGTCGCCGCCACCACGGTGGCGGGATCCGCCTTCTCCGCGAGGACCGTCTGCTGTGTCGAGAGCGCCGACGCGAGATGCGTCGCGGTGTCGACCTTGCCCTGCGCCCCGTCGAGCGCCGCGCTCAATCCCGCGAG
>NZ_JAWRWI010000913.1:0-248 GCF_046535585.1 Bacillus sp. SIMBA_005
CTGTGTGAATCCAGCTTGTTTTGCCCAAATTGCAGAGAGCATCAAGTACTTTGTCTCCCGTAACGCCATGAATATTGATGGGCTTGGAGAGAAGGTTGTCGAGCAACTGTTGCGCGCTGATTTAATTCATGATGTATCCGATTTATATCAGTTAACAGTGGAGCAATTAGTAGAGTTGGAACGAATGGGTGAGAAATCAGCTACCAACCTAGTGAAAGCTATTCAAGCATCTAAGGACAATTCGATGG
>NZ_JAWRWI010000914.1:0-248 GCF_046535585.1 Bacillus sp. SIMBA_005
TCCCATGTGCCAGACGTAAAATAATATCTGGATTGCTTTGTTGTAAAAATTCCGTATTGGATGGTAAAAACTCGGGCTCTTGACCACTCATGACATTTTGACCCCCAGCCATTCGCACTAAGTCCCCAATATAAGAATTTTCTGTTGCTACCAAATAGCTCCCTGGTATTCCTAGCAAAATTAAAACTTTAGGTGATTCGTTTAATTCTACTTTCATTCGAAGGGCTGAAATCTTTCCTTCAAGCTCC
>NZ_JAWRWI010000915.1:0-248 GCF_046535585.1 Bacillus sp. SIMBA_005
CTATCATCACCTCACAGGTGACAGGGCTGTTTAACAACCTTCCTGATTATATAAAACAGATTCAGGCGCTGACAAAGGATTTGTCCCATTCTCAATGGTTTACCTGGATGATGAACCAGGATTATGTATCGATATCAAAAATTGAACAGTCATTGACAAGTTTTCTCCAAAACCTGCCGCAAAATATCACGTCCAGTTTATCTGCGGTGTTTGGTGTCGTGACAAACATCACGCTTGTTATTATTACT
>NZ_JAWRWI010000916.1:0-248 GCF_046535585.1 Bacillus sp. SIMBA_005
CTGATGCATATAATGTTGGTAAAAATATGGGTGAAGCATTAAATAATACAAAGGTAGGACAAGCATTTAATAGTACTGCCAAAAAAGTCGGTCAAGTATTTGTAGATTATGGGAAAGCAATTAATAAGGCGGCTCAACAAACGGTGTATGGAAATATGAATGAACCAGCATCAATTATTGGAGGTTCCTTTTATGGGGCAGCAAAGGGTGGTTTAAACGGCGTCGACAAAGGTGTGGGTACTGCAATG
>NZ_JAWRWI010000917.1:0-248 GCF_046535585.1 Bacillus sp. SIMBA_005
CTGTCGGCGATCGAACGCGGGGCATCGCTCCCCGCCGCCGCCTTCATCGCGGCACTGCTCGGGATCGGCTCCATCCTCACGAACATCCCCGCGGGCGCGCTGACGACGCGGATCGGCGAACGCCTCAGCATGGTGTTCGCGGCGGCCGCCTCCGCCGCAGGCCTATTGCTCTGCATCGCGCCGTTCGGTCTGTGGATCTACGGCGCGGGCGTATTCATCCTGGGCGCGGCATCATCGGTGTTCACGCT
>NZ_JAWRWI010000918.1:0-248 GCF_046535585.1 Bacillus sp. SIMBA_005
TATTTAAAGGAGTTCGAAAGTGTTGAGCATTTTAAATTGGAACTTGAAAACTATATAACGTATTACACCACGAAACGAATTAAGGCAAAATTAAAATTGAGTCCGGTACAATACCGAACTCAAAATACCAAAATTCACCGAGTAATGGCTACATATCGCCCACCGTTTGAACGTTCAAAAAAATCCCCTCCGGACTCATCCTATATTCTTTATCTGCATATTGAGAACTTAAGTGACTATGAGTAGCC
>NZ_JAWRWI010000919.1:0-248 GCF_046535585.1 Bacillus sp. SIMBA_005
GGCGACGGTGGCCAGGGCGAGGAGCGAGGCTGCGAGATGTTTCATCGGGGGAAGACTCCATGTACGGCGAAAGCCAGGTACATGGGAATATCGGCACGCCGGGGTGCGATAACGGTGAGCGCGGCGTCCAGCGGCCGTGAATGCGGGCCGGATGCGCCTGGGGACCGGGCGCGGGCCGGGGCTGCGACGTTCTGACGCACCCTGCGAAAGGAGAAGCCCCGGTTTCCCGGGGCTTCTGGGGCCTGGCC
>NZ_JAWRWI010000920.1:0-248 GCF_046535585.1 Bacillus sp. SIMBA_005
TAAAGCCTTTGTTCAAAAGGACCCCCGTTCTTCTTATGTGTTATCGATCGGAACCGATTCACAGGTTTACCGCGACTACACAAAGTTTATTACCGCATTGCATTTGCATCGTACAGGCAAGGGAGCTTGGGGCTGTTTGAAAAATCACGACCTTGCAAGACCGATACATAGCCTTCGCGAAAAAATCTCGCTGGAAACCGCGATCAGCCAGGAGATGGCTGCGCATATCCTCGACGGCTGTCTTATGG
>NZ_JAWRWI010000921.1:0-247 GCF_046535585.1 Bacillus sp. SIMBA_005
TTCGCCGGGCAAACGTATGGCGGCATCGACATCCTTGTGAACAATGCCGGTCTGATGCTGTTCTCGAACTGGGCGGATCTTGCCGTCACCGACTGGAACAAGATGATCGACGTCAACATCAAGGGCTACCTGAACGCGATCGCCGCGGTGCTGCCTGTCATGTTGGCGCAGAAGTCCGGCCAGATCCTGAACATGGACTCCGTAGCTGGTCACCGGGTGGGTCCGGCAGCAGGCGTGTACAGCGCGA
>NZ_JAWRWI010000922.1:0-247 GCF_046535585.1 Bacillus sp. SIMBA_005
CTCGATGCGGGCGCCGCCGAGGAGGGCCTCGCGTCGCAGCGGCGCGAGGCGGAGCAGCTCGTCGGCCTCCAGCATCCGGATGCCGCCGTCGCGGGCGGCCGCCTCGAGAACGGCGAGCTCGTCGTCATGGCGGGCGACGACCAGCGTGCCCGACTCCCGCAGCCAGAACCCGGCGTCCTGGGAGAGGCGTAGCCAGAGCTCGCGAGAGGCGTCGGCGTAGCGCCGGGCCTCTCCGGTCTGCGCCCCG
>NZ_JAWRWI010000923.1:0-247 GCF_046535585.1 Bacillus sp. SIMBA_005
TAGTAAAGAAGGCGCTGAGCAAATCATCAGCGAAATCCAAAACCAGCTTCAAAACCTTAAATAATCATTTCTTGTACAAAAAACGTTCTTGTTATGACACAAGAACGTTTTTTTATTGCTTAATATGGTAAGCATCGTACACTTCACGCTTTGGTACATTGCGATCGACTGCTGCTTTTTTAATGGCTTCTTTAGACGTAGCGCCTTTCGAGATGTAATGCTCGACATGTTCTTTCGCAGTGAGGGT
>NZ_JAWRWI010000924.1:0-247 GCF_046535585.1 Bacillus sp. SIMBA_005
TGGGGCCGTGAGATCGCGAACACGGCAGCGGCAGCGGCACCTCCGGAGACTCGGGTGAAGCGATGACCGCGAGAGACCGGCGGCGTGTGCGGGACTCGGGCGGCGTCTCGCTGGCGTTTCTCGGCGCCGCGGACACCGTGACGGGCTCGCGCTACCTTGTCTCCGACTCATCCTCGCGGGTTCTTGTGGACTGTGGGCTCTTCCAGGGCTTCAAGGTGCTCCGCGAGCGAAACCGAGCCCCGTTCCC
>NZ_JAWRWI010000925.1:0-247 GCF_046535585.1 Bacillus sp. SIMBA_005
CGGCAGCGGCACCGATGTTCTGGCGGCGTCGCTGCGCTCGCCGGAGGACATCGTCGGTCTGCGGATGCTGGGCGTGCCCTACTTCACCGCCGCCCCGGACGTGATCGAGCGGATGCTCCTCCACGACGTGAGCGACAGCTCGGCTGTGGAGTTCGACGCGGCCATGGAGCGACTCGGGGCCTGACCCGGGTCGATCGGGCTGCAGCTTCTGCGCACGCTGCGCGTCGGGGTCAGGCGGATGCCGCCT
>NZ_JAWRWI010000926.1:0-247 GCF_046535585.1 Bacillus sp. SIMBA_005
CATGCTGCCCGAGGTCTCGCGGCGCAGATGCACGGTCAGGGTGTCGCCGGATTTCTCCTGCGACAGCACCAGGCGTTGCAGCAGGCCTGCCGACGACGCGCAGGCGCGGCCACGCAGGGTCGGGTCGGGCGAGGCGGCGCCGTCGATCCGCACCTTGCTCGCGCCGATCTCGAAGCGCACGGTGCGCACGGCGGCGAAATCGCGCGCCAGTTCCCGCGGGTCGGCATGCCGGCATGGCGCGCTGTCC
>NZ_JAWRWI010000927.1:0-247 GCF_046535585.1 Bacillus sp. SIMBA_005
CTCGGCGGTATCGAATAGCGCCGCGGCTGTGGGCGCGAAGACCTGTATGTCTCCGGTCCACCCCAGCCGTTCATCCCGTTGCGGACAGTCCGTGGGTACATCGAGAAAGTTTCCACGCATACTCCAGACCACGTTCTCGTGGAGCTGATTGAGCAAAGGATCCGAAGTGTGGAACCATCCGGTGCGGACGAGGTCGCTGCTGATCACCGCCGCCCTCACGTCGAGGATCTCGACGTCTGTGCTCTCG
>NZ_JAWRWI010000928.1:0-247 GCF_046535585.1 Bacillus sp. SIMBA_005
CTATAGATAAACATAACACAAGTGCATCATTTTATAATAAGCGCGCCAACATATTTAAACTAAATTTAATTGATATGTTCCATTATTTTAAAGTTTTGTTATACGCATACTGAATCAAGAGTATTTTATCATATTTTTGTCACCGTATCACTTAAAACAAAAATTAATCCCATTCATACGGAGTTTCCTGATATACGTAATAATTCAGCCAATTCATAAACAATAACGTTGCATGAGCTTTCCAGCG
>NZ_JAWRWI010000929.1:0-247 GCF_046535585.1 Bacillus sp. SIMBA_005
TACGTCTTCCAGCAGGCGTTCGAGTTCAACAACATCGGCTACGGGTCGACTCTCGCGCTCATGCTGCTGACGTTCGTGATGCTGCTGACGCTGCTGCAGTGGCAGCTCCGCAAGAAGTGGGTGTTCTATGAAGACTGAGGTCCTCTCCCGAGGTCAGCGCCGCGGCGCCCATGTCCTGCGCCGCGTCATCCTGATCGTCGCGCTCTCGGTCCTCGCGATCCCCTTCGTCGTGCCGACCGTGTGGATG
>NZ_JAWRWI010000930.1:0-247 GCF_046535585.1 Bacillus sp. SIMBA_005
GGCTGGTCAGTCGGTCGTACTCGGCGGCGAGGTCGTCGTACGTCCTCTGCGCATCCTCCGCCTGTCGCTGAGCGAGGCGTGCGGCGTCCAGCGCCGTGAGGATCTCAGTCGACGACACCTCCTCGGCGGGTGCGTCGTCGGCGGGCTTCGGCAGAGATGCGAGAGCGCCCTCCAGACGCTTCACCTCGCGGCCAGCCTCCAGCCGCCGCTGCTCGGCGCCCGCCTTCTCCCGTGCCAGAGCGTCCAG
>NZ_JAWRWI010000931.1:0-247 GCF_046535585.1 Bacillus sp. SIMBA_005
GTCGATGGAAGCAACAAATGACATGATCTGTGCAGATAATTTCTACCTCCGCCTGGGTAATATATACGAGAAAATGGACCATCCAAAAGAAGCCATGGAAATGTATAAAAAGAGTTTCGAAGTAGGTACTAAAAATATCAACAGCGGAAGCTGGTACAAAAGTTTCCCATTGATTATTCAGTTGTTTATAAAAGATAAAAATTATAAAGAAGCTCTCGATTATTTTAAAAAAGCAGATGCATACCCT
>NZ_JAWRWI010000932.1:0-247 GCF_046535585.1 Bacillus sp. SIMBA_005
GTCAGTATCGAACGAATACGTGCCCGTTACGAAGTAATCGCCCCACCGCACCCCGCCATGTTCTTCGTACGCGCCACCGACGGATCCCCAATCCCAGCCGACGAGGTCGATGCCGTCGCACTGAGGCGGGAGCGGTTCGTCCGCAGTGACACAGAGTTGAGGCGGGCGCTCACCGTCGTCGATGACAGTCGTCTGCGCGCGGGTGGTCACTGTGTAGTCGCTGCGCGGAAACATCGAAACGACATGC
>NZ_JAWRWI010000933.1:0-247 GCF_046535585.1 Bacillus sp. SIMBA_005
CGAGATTGGCGATTGTGGTTCGATAGAGGTGCAAAGGTGCAAAGGTCCTAAGTGACAAAGTAAAAGAGTAACAAAGGTTTTCAATTTGAGAATTGAACTAAAAAGTAAACCCGACAGGTTTTTAAAAACTGTCGGGTTTTTATTTAACTAGAAGAGAAACCTTTGTCCCTTTGAGCCTTTAAAAAAAATCTAAGAAAAAACCACCGTCTTATTGCTATAAACCATCGTTTTACGTTCTGAGTGTAAT
>NZ_JAWRWI010000934.1:0-247 GCF_046535585.1 Bacillus sp. SIMBA_005
GTTGGATGCAACAGCGGTCCCGTTAATGTACAAGGTACAAGTGTTTGCGGACTGCGTGACTGCAAAATGTGTCCAGGTATTAAGGGGTAATGTGTAATTGAAGCTGACTGCTTGTTCAGTTCCTCCATTTTTAATGGCATATCGCATCACATTGGCACCTCCGGCCTGAATTGTCAAAAACATATATTTTGTTGTTCCTGTACCAAAATCAAATACCCTCATCCAGTTTGATTTGGTGTCCATTCTT
>NZ_JAWRWI010000935.1:0-247 GCF_046535585.1 Bacillus sp. SIMBA_005
TCAGTTAAAATCTTTGAACCGAGAGCAATTGCTTCCTTCGGTCCAGTGCTTCCGTCAGTCCAAACATCAAGTGTAAGTTTGTCATAGTTTGCAACCTGGCCTACACGAGTGTTTTCTACCTGATAAGATAAACGAGAAACTGGCGTAAAGATTGAATCGATCGGAATCACGCCGATTGGCTGATCGTCTCTTTTGTTCGAATCAGCAGGTGTATACCCACGTCCTCTTTGTGCAGTAAGGCGAACTC
>NZ_JAWRWI010000936.1:0-247 GCF_046535585.1 Bacillus sp. SIMBA_005
GGAATGATTTGACCCACTACCCCAATTGGCTCATGGAAATGGTAAGCAACCGTATCATTATCAATTTGACTTAGCGCGCCTTCTTGTGCACGTAAAGCACCAGCAAAATAACGGAAGTGATCTATCGCTAAAGGGATATCTGCATTTAACGTTTCCCGTACTGCCTTACCGTTATCCCATGTTTCGGCAACGGCTAACTTTTCTAAGTTTTGTTCAATACGGTCCGCAATTTTAAGTAAAATGTTAG
>NZ_JAWRWI010000937.1:0-247 GCF_046535585.1 Bacillus sp. SIMBA_005
CTTCCGCCTCGGCGCCCCGCAGCTGGGCCAGCTCGCCGCGCAGCACGGCACTGAAGCGGATCGACTGCAGCGGCTGCAGCGCAGCGCGCAGCGCCTGCCGGCGCTCGCCCTGCACGCCGCGCGCCAGCAGGCCGAGGCGGCCATGGTTGAGGGTCAGGACCTCGACCAGCAGGCTGGTTTCGCGCCAGTGGCGCGCATGCAGCACGAATCCGCTTTCGTCCTCGATCCGCATCGGGGCCGCTCTTCG
>NZ_JAWRWI010000938.1:0-247 GCF_046535585.1 Bacillus sp. SIMBA_005
TGGACATGTGGGTAATCTTCACCATTCCCTATGAAACATTAGGCTCCTTTTGTTAACTTCGTAAAATGTCCAAAATCTTCAGATCCTCGAAAAGCTTCGCTCAATTCAACGAATGCGATACCTTCCGATTTTGCAGCACAACGAATCTTGTCTACACTTTCTTTGTGATTGACCGTTTCCGGGAATTCATCATTGTAGTGAAAACTTACCTGTAAGCCGTATTGTTGCGCTTGAACTTTGGCAAAAT
>NZ_JAWRWI010000939.1:0-247 GCF_046535585.1 Bacillus sp. SIMBA_005
GTGATGTAACACTAACTGTTTCTATTTACTTTATTTATTCTTCTGCCTCTAAAAATTCGACTTGCTTTGCTGGAACGAATGTAGAAATTGCGTGTTTGTAAATGAGATGCTGTTTACTTTCAGCATCTACTAATAATACTGTAAAGTTATCATAGGATTTCACAGTTCCTTTTAACTGGAACCCGTTTAACAGAAACACAGTTACAAAAACACTGTTTTTACGTAGATGGTTCAAAAACGTATCTTG
>NZ_JAWRWI010000940.1:0-247 GCF_046535585.1 Bacillus sp. SIMBA_005
GGGCCGGCAGCTGATGCAGCAGGGCCGGCAGCTTTTCCCTCAGCAGCAGATTGCCGGAGCCGGCCTGAGAAACGCAGGCACGGGCGGCGGAGGGGGCTTAAAAGGGATGCTTTCCCGTTTTTTACCCGGTTCAGGAGGAGGAAGCGCTGCCGCGTCGGCACCGGCGGCGGCCAGCGGAGGAGCAGGTGCAGGACTGCAGGGAATACAGAACCTGGCAAGTCCGGCATCCCTGTCGAGCATGCTCGGC
>NZ_JAWRWI010000941.1:0-247 GCF_046535585.1 Bacillus sp. SIMBA_005
GCATTTGTATCTCCGTTTGCAAAACCTGTTGCGGTGTAATTAAATACAGGGTCGGCTGTACCATACACTTTGTTTTGTCCTGAGACCGCAGTTATATTTAGAGTATATTTCTCTGTTGTAAAACTTACTTCATTTCCATAATTAATCAAACAATTGCAGTTTATAGCATAAGTCCTGATATAAAAAGTTCTGTTTCCTATAAGAGCAGATAGCGTACTTGTAAAGTTTCCTAGTGCAGTACTAACAT
>NZ_JAWRWI010000942.1:0-247 GCF_046535585.1 Bacillus sp. SIMBA_005
GCCCGGTGCAACGAACTGCAGAATTGCAGACAGGTCAAGCTCTTGTTTCGCCCCTTTTTTCTCTTTTTCCATCTATTATGATCCTCCTAATGAAGTACGAAGCGCTTCTGCAACATTTGCTACTCCGATAACCTCAATCCCTTTTGGTTTTGTCCATCCATCCAGATTTGCCGCGGGTATGATCATGCGTTTAAAACCAAGCTTTGCCGCTTCTTTCAGACGCTGTTCAATTCTTGAAACCCGCCGG
>NZ_JAWRWI010000943.1:0-246 GCF_046535585.1 Bacillus sp. SIMBA_005
ATATCATAGGTAGTCAGTCAAACGCTGACGAGGCAGGAAATGATCACATGCTAAGTTCGCTACATCGTGTAGCAACGCATGTGTGATATGCATCCTGCATACCTCGGAGAGTTTGATCCTGGCTCAGGACGAACGCTGGCGGCGTGCCTAATACATGCAAGTCGAGCGGACAGAAGGGAGCTTGCTCCCGGATGTTAGCGGCGGACGGGTGAGTAACACGTGGGTAACCTGCCTGTAAGACTGGGA
>NZ_JAWRWI010000944.1:0-246 GCF_046535585.1 Bacillus sp. SIMBA_005
CATGGCTCGGTAGCTCAGTTGGTAGAGCAACGGACTGAAAATCCGTGTGTCGGCGGTTCGATTCCGTCCCGAGCCACCACTATTTGCCGGTGTAGCTCAATTGGTAGAGCAACTGACTTGTAATCAGTAGGTTGGGGGTTCAAGTCCTCTTGCCGGCACTGTTTTTCAAATGTGGAGGGGTAGCGAAGTGGCTAAACGCGGCGGACTGTAAATCCGCTCCCTCCGGGTTCGGCGGTTCGAATCCGC
>NZ_JAWRWI010000945.1:0-246 GCF_046535585.1 Bacillus sp. SIMBA_005
CACACCCCGACGGGCAACCGCGTGACCCTCGAGGTCGCGCCTCGCGGCTTCGTCGTGGCCGACGAGGGCACGGGCGTCGCACCCGGCGACCGCGCGCATCTGTTCGAGCGGTTCTGGCGTGCGTCCACCGCGACGAACGGCGCGGGGCTCGGTCTGGCCATCGTCAGCGAGATCTGCCTCGCGCACCAGTGGACGATCATGGTGGAGGTCGCCGACGGCGGTGGTGCCCGCTTCGTGGTCGCGATT
>NZ_JAWRWI010000946.1:0-246 GCF_046535585.1 Bacillus sp. SIMBA_005
CCGGCCCTCTCTATAGTATCCTTTACTTCAGATGAAGGATACTAGAGGGGGCTTTTTTTATGTCAATGGCTTATGAAGAATACATGCGCCAGCTTGTCGTACCGATGCGCCGCGAGCTGACTGGAGCAGGTTTTGAAGAGTTAACAACAGTGGAAGAAGTAGAAAACTTTATGGAAAAGGCAGAGGGCACAACTCTTGTAGTCGTTAACTCTGTATGCGGCTGCGCGGCAGGCCTTGCGCGTCCTG
>NZ_JAWRWI010000947.1:0-246 GCF_046535585.1 Bacillus sp. SIMBA_005
GTTGGTTCATCTAAAATCAGGAGCGACCCCGCACCTAGTAAACTTTGTGCAAGATTTAACCGTTGCCGCATTCCCTTCGAAAACTGTTGAACCCTTTGCTTTCTAACGTCCCACAAGCCAACGCGTTTCAATACTTGCTCTTGCTCTTTTTTAGCTATTCTTTTCAAAGAAGACAGTAATTGCAATACTTCTGCTGCCGTTAACATTGAGGGAAAATCTACATCATCTGGCATATAACGAATCGCT
>NZ_JAWRWI010000948.1:0-246 GCF_046535585.1 Bacillus sp. SIMBA_005
GTACTGGAATATTGTCTTGACCCAATTCGGGTCGCTCTTCTAACGCCTGTTCAATCGCTTTGCGTCTGTGCTGCCCGTCATTGATGAGAATCTGTGCGTCCATTGGCACTCTGAGAGTGCCTAAATTATGTGATGCAGGATATTCTTCAAAATTTATGTCGACTGCTATTGATGCTGTCAATGCGGAAAAAACATAGTCATCCGGATTGTCCAGCAAATATTTCACCATCTCCGGTATACGCGTCT
>NZ_JAWRWI010000949.1:0-246 GCF_046535585.1 Bacillus sp. SIMBA_005
TATTATAGGATCGTCCAACTTTACAGCAGGAGGAATTTACAATAATATTGAGACAAACGCAATTATAGATGACCCAATATATCTTCAAGAAATTGACAGAGAATTTTTCAAACTGTGGGAGAGCTCATTCAGATTGCAACCAAGCGATCTAGAAGCATTTAAAATAATATTTGAAAACTTCAAAAAAAATGCTGAGAAAGAAAAAAAGGAGCAGGGAGAATTCGAAAAAAAGATTTTAGCAAATAG
>NZ_JAWRWI010000950.1:0-246 GCF_046535585.1 Bacillus sp. SIMBA_005
GTGAACTCCTGCCAGAGGCTGTCGAATCCTGCGAGGGACAGTCCGCTGGAGAAGACGCCGACGATGAGGGATCCGAGCAGCGTGCCCATGATCCGTCCGCGCCCGCCGAAGAGGCTCGTGCCGCCGATGACCACCGCGGTGATCGACGCGAGGTTGTAGGCGGCGCCCGCGGTGGGCGAGATCGAGCCGATGCGCCCGATGAGCAGCCAGGCGGTGACGCCGATGATGAGACCGGCCACCACGTAC
>NZ_JAWRWI010000951.1:0-246 GCF_046535585.1 Bacillus sp. SIMBA_005
CTCGTCGTCGGGTTCGCCGCGGAGACGCCGGAGGACCAGGACGAGCTCATCGCCCGCGCGCGGCGCAAGCAGCAGCGCAAGGGAGTCGATCTGCTGGTCGTGAACGAGGTGGGCTGGGAGCGCGGCTTCGAGAGCGCCGACAATGCCGTGCACATCCTCGGGGCGGCCGGCGTGATCGCCGGGGAGGCGACACGGGTGATGAGGACACCCTCCTCCAGCTGGTTCGCGAGCGACTCGGACCACTCG
>NZ_JAWRWI010000952.1:0-246 GCF_046535585.1 Bacillus sp. SIMBA_005
CGCGCTGTGGCCCACGCTGCGGCGTCTGCGCGCCGCACGGGGACGCGCCCCGCAATGAGCGCGCGCGCCAGCGGAACGCCGGCCGCCGCATCGGCGCTGCGGCCGATGCGTGTCGACGATCTCGACCTCATCATGCCGATCGAGCGGCGCGCGTATCCGTTCCCGTGGACGGTCGGCATCTTCCACGACTGCCTGGCGGCGGGCTATCCCGCGTGGGTGCTGCACGACGCCGACGGCATCCTCGGG
>NZ_JAWRWI010000953.1:0-246 GCF_046535585.1 Bacillus sp. SIMBA_005
CTGATCATCATCAATAAAAGCCACAGGCATGATTCCGAGATCATTTTTCTGCGTAAGCTGACGGACAAGCAGCGTTCCTCCCGCGCCCGCGCCGATGATCAGCGCCCGGGAAGAGTCATTTTGCTTCCTGCCGATCGTTTCTTTCAGCACGCGCGAAATCATCCGGCTTCCTCCGATGAACAATAGCTGAACCATCCAGCTGACGGCTAACAGCCGGAACAAAATCGTGTGGAACACCCCGTATTG
>NZ_JAWRWI010000954.1:0-246 GCF_046535585.1 Bacillus sp. SIMBA_005
GTATATTTTCTGGATTTTGAATGGTTTCCAGACCATCGACTTTTTTAATATCATTGAAATACTGGCTTTCCAATGAAAACTCACTGTTTTGAGTGTTTGATTTTTTGCTGTCAGCTGTTTTTTGTTCTGTTTGCTTTGTTTCTGCTGTGGTTTTCGTATCCTTTTGAGCATCTCCGTTCGACATGCTGCAGCCGGCTCCGACTATTGCCGTTACACTCAGAGCGGCAGCCAGTGAGAACCATTTAC
>NZ_JAWRWI010000955.1:0-246 GCF_046535585.1 Bacillus sp. SIMBA_005
GAGAAATTGATGTTAGAGAAGAATTTTCTATTTCGGAATTTCTAGTGTTTACATCTACCCAAGCATCATAAGAAACATCATTACCTAAAAATCCTTCTTCAATTAACTTTTCATATGCTTCGTATGATAAATCAAAATCACTTGAAGGGCTTTCTAAATTTTGTGATGCTTGCACGTTTAAATTACCAACTAAAAATAAGAGTGTAGCTAGAAAAATGTTCCAAATCCTTTTTTAATAGTTGTCAT
>NZ_JAWRWI010000956.1:0-246 GCF_046535585.1 Bacillus sp. SIMBA_005
CTGTAATGGCAATAACTGATAATGCCTCTGCTGGAAAAGCGGCCAGTTTTGCACTTGCATAAGATAAAAACAATGCAGTATTGGGCACCCACACAAACGGGATATTTTGATCGTTAAATGGTATGGCAATACTTTCCTCGGATACAACGGCCGCCGCACCCCTTGCCAGTGCTTCTTTGACAAAACGACTGCCCGATGTCCTTTTCCCTTTCCGTACAATAAAGATATCTCCAGGCTTCACCGCCT
>NZ_JAWRWI010000957.1:0-246 GCF_046535585.1 Bacillus sp. SIMBA_005
GAGCCGATGAATGAAGCCGGTCTTTGACTTCATCCCAAAGCGCCGCCTTCGTTAAGCTTTCCTCGACCGCCTCATCCAAAACGGCTTTCCTGCGTTCCCCCGCATACTTCAGCGCATGTGTGATGTTATTGTAAATGGATTTCGGGAACGGATTCGGTTTTTGAAACACCATACCGATTTCCCGTCTGAGAGACACGACATTAATCGCTTCACCCAAAATATTCAGCCCTTCATAAAGGATCTCTC
>NZ_JAWRWI010000958.1:0-246 GCF_046535585.1 Bacillus sp. SIMBA_005
TTTCAATCGCCGTTATTGAATATTCAAGGGTATGTGGATTTATTGAAAAATCCTACGCTTGCAGAACCTGAACGGCAAGAATACGCAACGATTATAGAGCTAGAAACAAAGCGACTATCGACATTGACAAAGCAACTATTGTTGCTGACATCACTCGATCAATCTACCAGAATGCTAAAGCGAGAACCGTATCCGTTAGATGAGCAATTGAAAGAAACGGTGCGAAAATATCGATGGCAGTTAGAG
>NZ_JAWRWI010000959.1:0-246 GCF_046535585.1 Bacillus sp. SIMBA_005
CGTCTCGGCCACCGCCCCGGGGGCGGGGGACCCTTCCGCGGAACGCCGCGCCGCGTGGATCTTGAAACGCTCGCCCGCGAGCGTCGTGTGCGCGCCGGGTTCGGGCGTCACGCCCCGGAACCGCGCGAGTACCTCGCTCGCGGGTCGGGTGAAGTCGAGCAGGCCGTCGGCGAGGCTCAGCTTCGGCGCGAGCGTCGGCTCGCCCTGTTGCGGCACCGCGACCGCCGTGCCGTCGGAGATCTGCCG
>NZ_JAWRWI010000960.1:0-246 GCF_046535585.1 Bacillus sp. SIMBA_005
GTGGACGGCGACATGATCCGCCTCGGCGATCGCGTGGCCGCGGTGGTCCGCGCGTGAGCGAGCATGGACGAACGATGATGGTCGCCGGCGAGTCCAGCGGCGTTGGGGGAGACGAATGAGGCTGAAGCTGACCCTGCACCGTCAGGAGGGCGAGCCCGTCGACATCGTGATCACGACGGACTCCACCGCCACCGCCGCTGACGTGGCCCGTCACGTCGCCGCGGCGGACCCGACCCGGTCGGTCCC
>NZ_JAWRWI010000961.1:0-246 GCF_046535585.1 Bacillus sp. SIMBA_005
GTCTCCGTGCTCTCATCGGCGAGCCTCATCATCTGGTCCAGCATGAGATCCGGGTCGCCCCCGTGACCGCTGATCCCAACCGCGAACGACTCCGCGAACGCCCTCTGCGCACGCCGGTCAGTCACGACGTCGACGAGTCCCGCCATAGCGTACTCGTAGTTCTTGCTGGGGACCGCAGACTCATTCTGTCCGTCCGGCATGAGAAGCGAGAGTCCATATCCCATATCCGACAGCAACGCCGGCATC
>NZ_JAWRWI010000962.1:0-245 GCF_046535585.1 Bacillus sp. SIMBA_005
CGAGCCTCGGTAGAATGCGCCACCGCAGTCGCGCCCCTCAATGCCGTTACACACTGCCTGTGGCCTCGGCTGGCTCTGGTAGAAACCCGATTCAGTGTCCGCTGCACGTTGACCGGAGCGGCCATCCATGCCGCGTCTGCGGTGTTCTGGGCGACGCTTTTCGAGGGGCTATGTCATCGCCTGTCGTCGAGACAGGCTTTATTCCGATCCTGTCGCCATCGCGACAGCCGCTGCGGCGACTGCTG
>NZ_JAWRWI010000963.1:0-245 GCF_046535585.1 Bacillus sp. SIMBA_005
GGTGCTTGGATGAGTATCAATAAACGAAGAGGAGAATGATAGGCCTCGTGATCTGATTCCATGACCGATTGCCAAGGCAGTCCGGCTAACAAGTCGCTTGCATTCCCCTGCATAACGCCGAGACCTGCAGTAACGGTTTGAGTTGCTTTATTTCCGCTGCCATAATAATGAGGTGCTACCGTTGATGCGTAATATTGTAAATTAATCCATTGGGCTACAGTTCCAGGTCCTGCAATAATATTTGC
>NZ_JAWRWI010000964.1:0-245 GCF_046535585.1 Bacillus sp. SIMBA_005
CTGGTATCCCGTTACGATTCTCTGCGTAACCCACTGACTTCTCTGGGGGATTACCTCGACCCCGAACTCATCTCTCGTTGCCTTGCCGAATCAGGTACTGTAACGCTACGCAAGCGCCGTCTTCCCCTCGAAATGATGGTCTGGTGTATTGTTGGCATGGCGCTTGAGCGTAAAGAACCTCTTCACCAGATTGTGAATCGCCTGGACATCATGCTGCCGGGCAATCGCCCCTTCGTTGCCCCCAG
>NZ_JAWRWI010000965.1:0-245 GCF_046535585.1 Bacillus sp. SIMBA_005
GCCGCAGCTACAGCATCGACGCGGCGGAGGGCGCCGGGCTGCTGTTCGCGGCCTTCATGAACGATCCGCAGACGTTCGAGGCGACGCAGCGCCGACTCGACGAGATGGACGATCTCATCCGGCACACGACGACCGACGCCTCGGGCGTCTTCTTCGTGCCGGCGAGCCTCGGCTAGGGGCTAGGCCCGCAGGTCCTCGATCATGGCCGTGAGCTCGGCGGCCATGTCGACCGACGGATCCAGCAG
>NZ_JAWRWI010000966.1:0-245 GCF_046535585.1 Bacillus sp. SIMBA_005
TTTCATTAACGGCCGGAGCGTAGGCGTGCAGGTAGCCGAGCCGCTGCGGAGAAATTTTGTAGGTTTGATCGCGTTTTGTGCCTGCGCCGATAACCGTTTCAAACGCGAGCGGCAGTTTTGTTTTCTTCATCGCTTTTTGCATCATCATGCTTTTTACGTCTTCTGCGTTCGGCACCTTCGCTGTGAGCCCGCCTTTGATTTTGTACTGCTGTTCTTGGGCGTATGAGATAACCGCGGTTTGCTGT
>NZ_JAWRWI010000967.1:0-245 GCF_046535585.1 Bacillus sp. SIMBA_005
CGCTGAGGACCTGCCCCGAGACCCCTGCGAGGGCGGCGTCGATCTGCTCGACAATCGCGGAGTCGACTTCTTCTTCTGCGATATCGCTCGCCGGGGTACATCCGGCGAGGGCGACTGCTCCCAGCACGGCGATGCCGGCGAGGCCTGATCGGCTGAACTTCATTGTCGGGTGCCTTTCTCTTGATGTGTCAGCGCACGACTTCGTGCGGTAATTCGGGATCGCCGGCCGAGCCGCCTGCCAAGGG
>NZ_JAWRWI010000968.1:0-245 GCF_046535585.1 Bacillus sp. SIMBA_005
CTCGCGAAATGCTCATAGAACGCCGATCGGCTGACCCCGGAAACCTGCAGTATGTCGTTGATCCGGATCTCGTGGTAACGCCGTTCCGTAGCCAGCAACATGAATGCGGAATGCAAAGACTCGCGAGTTCGGCGTTGGCGAGGATCGAGACCGGAGTGAGTACGACTCATGGCAACGGCATCTTCGCATGTGCCAGTTTCCGGATGACGGACATGTGTCGCCGATTGTCCGGGAATGGCCGGAGG
>NZ_JAWRWI010000969.1:0-245 GCF_046535585.1 Bacillus sp. SIMBA_005
GATGCCGACTTGCGGTTCATCGGCGATTTTCTGCTCATTTTTAGGTGTGAGCTGACTGGAATGAACAACCCATTCTATATCTTCAGTCGTGATTTCTTTTCTGTCCTCAGTCACCGCCATGCCGGCAGCGATCTGGATCATATTGACGGCTTCACGTCCGTTTCTCGTATATGCGGTCAGCACGCTGAGAGCTTCGTCAGAAATCTCTTTCTGAATTTTGTCGGCTGCTTTTTTCGCAACGATTT
>NZ_JAWRWI010000970.1:0-245 GCF_046535585.1 Bacillus sp. SIMBA_005
TCTCATGCCGGCCATGGGTTTTTCCGCAGCTCATTGATTTCAGCTCCTTCTTTATAGGGTATTTGACTTTAGTCCTTAACAACATATGTACCCGTGCCCCACTTGGTGTGGGTGAACGTCTATATATTCATCATATGCTTGGAAAATAAGAAAAAGCAGAGCGTTTTTAGCTCTGCTTGGAAGTCCTAGAGGACAAGAGTGATAACTAGGATGGCTACGAGTGTATTTGTTGCTGTAGAAATAAG
>NZ_JAWRWI010000971.1:0-245 GCF_046535585.1 Bacillus sp. SIMBA_005
GACCACGCGGCGGCGCTCGGGTTCGTGCAGCACGTCCAGCTCCACCTGCCAGCCGTGCGCGCTCCAGTCCAGCTGCACGTGGCCGCCCTCGCCCTCGGCCTCGCGCGTCCACCAGCGCGCCATGTGGGCCGGTTCGGTCAGCGCGCTGGCGACCACTTCGGGCGCGGCGGCGATCTGGAACTGGTGGTGGATCGACGGGCTCATCGGCGGCTCCCCGGCAGGTGGACGGCACGGCGACCGGGATG
>NZ_JAWRWI010000972.1:0-245 GCF_046535585.1 Bacillus sp. SIMBA_005
GTGTCTTGGATTTGGTTTATCAGCCTTGCAATAGCGGGCCGATTGTTTCAGACGATAGATACGAGCGGCAGGCTTATGCTGATCGTAAACAAATGCTCTGCAGCGGTAATGTGGGCAGCGGCAGGATATTTTGGGGTGTCACTCTTTTGCAATTGAAGGAGAAACAGATGAAAAAACGAATTTCTTAGAAAAGGGGGCATGCTGATGACTGATGCAAAACAGTTTTATGACTATCATTCTTGGGC
>NZ_JAWRWI010000973.1:0-245 GCF_046535585.1 Bacillus sp. SIMBA_005
GTCGATCTGCTCGAGGGTCTCGCCGTCGAGCACGACGACTCCTCCGTCGTAGGTGACGGCGACCGACGGCCTTCCGTGCCGGCGCGGTCGAGGGCGGCGGGACGGGCGGACCTTCCGCTCCCGCACCGACGACGGCTCCGCAGGCCGAGGAGTCCTCGGGACCCGAGATCGAACGCGGCGACGCGGCGGACGATGCCGGAACCGGCGGAGAGCTGCGCCGACTCGACCCGTTGCCCGTGGTGCTC
>NZ_JAWRWI010000974.1:0-245 GCF_046535585.1 Bacillus sp. SIMBA_005
GTGAGCAGTTGTTCGCAAGTAATAATGCGCTCACCACCGCCTTGCACCATCTGATCGCTTCCACCGCCTTTACCATTAATACATGGTAAAACGTTTGTAGCAAGCTCTTTCATGCTGGTGTCTACTTGTGTACCGCGAGCAGCTACAAATTGTAATTTATCTTCATTTTCTGAAACAAGTAGGGCAATCACATCAGCACGTTCAGCAACAATAAAACGAGCTAATTTTTGGAGCTCTTGTATCGT
>NZ_JAWRWI010000975.1:0-245 GCF_046535585.1 Bacillus sp. SIMBA_005
GTCGGGCTGAACCGCTCAGGGGGCCGGCTTGGCCGGCGGATCGACGTAGAAGGTCTCGATCGCGCCGCGGTCCTGCAGGGTGACGAACACCTGCGCGCCGTCGAAGGTGACGTTGCTGGGCTTGTGGCCCTTGAGCTTGATGGTGCGCACCAGCTTGCCGTCCGGGGCGAGCACGGCGACCTGGGCGCCGTCGTAGCGGGCGATGTACAGGTTGCCGTCCGGGTCGCAGCGCATGCCGTCCAGGC
>NZ_JAWRWI010000976.1:0-245 GCF_046535585.1 Bacillus sp. SIMBA_005
TGCGGGATTCCGGACGACGTCGATCCCGGCGACATATGCGGATCCGGAGTCTGCTCGGGCGAGGGTGGACAGGATCTTCATGGTTGTCGACTTGCCGGCGCCGTTCGGCCCGAGCAGACCGAAGACGGTCCCTGCCTGGGCCTCGAAACCGAGGTCGTCGAGCGCGCGGACGGGGGGTTTGCCCCTCCCGCCGCTGTAGGTCTTCACCAGATGGTCGGCGACGAGCGCCGAACCGGTTGCGGATG
>NZ_JAWRWI010000977.1:0-245 GCF_046535585.1 Bacillus sp. SIMBA_005
CTACGTGAAGAACCCGCGAGAGTACGTCTTCAACTCCGAGGATGTCGACCGTGAGCCGTACATGGCGCCGGGGCTTGTGACGGCGGAGAAGGCGGCCCGGGGCAAGCTCCCCACCGATGTCTGGTGGCACACGATCGTGCCGACGACCGGGCGCGAGCACCGCGACTCGATCCTCACCCCTGAGGAGCGCGAGAGCGACGAGACCATGATGATCTGCGTCTCGCGCTCACTCGACTCGAAGCTCG
>NZ_JAWRWI010000978.1:0-245 GCF_046535585.1 Bacillus sp. SIMBA_005
TATTAGCTACCTCGCCATGCTTCATATGAAGCGCTCTGCGCACGCATATATCCTATCAGAACTTGGTTTGAAAGAGGAACAATCCATTTATCTTCAAGACTATGGTCATATTGGACAAATTGATCAAATATTATCATTACAGCTTGCGTTAGAGCAAAAGCGTATTGTGGATGGGGACATTGTCACGCTTGTTAGTGCGGGTATCGGCTATGTATGGGGAGCTATAACAATTCGCTGGGGATAGG
>NZ_JAWRWI010000979.1:0-245 GCF_046535585.1 Bacillus sp. SIMBA_005
CGTTGACCAGGGAAAAGAGGAATGGAAAGAACCGCAGTCATCGCCGACGAACACCGCATCGTGGCCGAAGGCGTGGCCGTGCTGCTGGACGGGGGCGGTTGGAACGTGCAGGTCGAGGCCGACGCCGCCGCGCTGCTGCGCAGGGCGGGCGCGATGCAGGCGGACATCGTGGTGCTGGGTGTTTCCACCCAGGTCCATGAGGCGCTGACCTTCCTGCGCGCGGCACGGGCCATTGCGCTGGCATT
>NZ_JAWRWI010000980.1:0-245 GCF_046535585.1 Bacillus sp. SIMBA_005
GTGGCACTGCCAGGTTGATGCGGCGCTTGATGCCAGGTTTCGCCCGGCTGGATGCGATTGAAGCGTTAGGGAGTATTTGTGGGAAATCGTTTGAATGTTGAACGGCGCGGCACACTGCCCCGCTGGTCGGGGTTGGCGTGCATGCTGCTGCTCGTGCTTCTGGTCTATTGGCCGGGGCTGGACGGTCCCTTCCTTTTCGACGACTTCCCCGCGCTGGTGAACAATCCGCGAGTACACGTGCACGG
>NZ_JAWRWI010000981.1:0-245 GCF_046535585.1 Bacillus sp. SIMBA_005
GGTGCTTCGGGTGGGATCGGGTCTTTCAGAGGGTGAGCGAGCGGATGTGCTCGACGGCGGCGCACGCGGCTCGGCCGATCGACGCGTCGACGGCAGGCAGGCGCTCGGCGAGCGAGTCGGCGCGGGTGAACACCGCGACCGCGTACTGCCGTCCGTCGGGATAGGTGACGACGCCGGCTTCGTTGCGCCACGCGGGGACCGTTCCGGTCTTCGCCGCGATCTTCACCTCGGAGGGGAAACCGGAG
>NZ_JAWRWI010000982.1:0-245 GCF_046535585.1 Bacillus sp. SIMBA_005
GGCACCACGCTGCTGGCCGCCTACCACACCGCCTACAACGTGGTAGGCGTATGCGTGCTGCTGCCGGCCACGAACTGGCTCACCCGGGTGGTGGAGCGGATCCTGCCGTCGAAGGAAACGGCACTCGAGCGCACGCTCGACGACAGCGCGCTGGCCCATCCGATCGTGGCGATCGAGGCGGCGCGGCGGGTCGTGGCCGATGTGCTGGGCAACGTCAGCCTGCTTGTCGTTGCACGCCTGACCGG
>NZ_JAWRWI010000983.1:0-244 GCF_046535585.1 Bacillus sp. SIMBA_005
GGCGTGAATGACATGTGGCGCCGCTACGACCGCGATGACGAGACGACTGCGGAAGACTTCGAGGCGACGATCCGCCGCTTCCTCGACAGCGACGCCGTGCGTTCGTCGCGCGTGATCTTCGTCGAGCCGTATCTCCTGCCCGTCCGTGAAGAGATGACCGGCTGGCTCGAGGATCTCGACGGTAAGCGCGCCG
Source organism: Bacillus sp. SIMBA_005 (assembly GCF_046535585.1). NCBI lineage: Bacteria > Bacillati > Bacillota > Bacilli > Caryophanales > Bacillaceae > Bacillus > Bacillus sp. SIMBA_005. Next base: position 194 of record NZ_JAWRWI010000983.1, read on the forward strand.
TGATCGCGAAGCTCGCGAGCGAACTCCGCGCGGGCTTCGTGCCGCTCCACT
>NZ_JAWRWI010000984.1:0-244 GCF_046535585.1 Bacillus sp. SIMBA_005
TCAAGACTCTCAAAACGCGCCAAACGGCCCTTGGTTAAAATTTGATCCTGATTTAAATAGAGAATCGGGCTGACTAAAATGAAAACAATTCCGCCGAGCAAAAGCAGCCTCACCAGCGTCTTTCCGCTGAAGCCGGAGCACAAGATCATGCACGTCGCAATCAGCCCTATAATCATGGCTGTACCGAAATCAGGCTGCATGGCAATTAACCCGCAAATCACAAGCGTCATGACTACGGGAGGAG
>NZ_JAWRWI010000985.1:0-244 GCF_046535585.1 Bacillus sp. SIMBA_005
CTGCAGAAGGTGTCTGTATACTTCCGGCGGCTGCACTTCAAGATAATCATAGAATGATGCGATATCTTCAACCTCTTCAGGTGATTTTTGCATCATGCCTTCAAAGACCTCTCCCCTGTCACAGGCAGAGCCGATTAACAGACCTTCTCTGTATTTATTAAGCTGCGACCTCGGAATGCGCGGCACTCTGTAGAAATATTGAATATGAGAAATGGACACGAGCTTAAACAGATTTTTAAGGCCG
>NZ_JAWRWI010000986.1:0-244 GCF_046535585.1 Bacillus sp. SIMBA_005
GCGGCTTGACCCACGGCCCTTTTCCGCGCAACGATGATTCGCCTATATATGGGGGACCAGCATGACGACCAATTCCAAACCGACCGCATCGCGCAAGCCATGGCAGAAGCCCGCGCTGCGCGCGGTATTGCCCGCCCAGCGCACCCGGGGCGGTCCGGTTGGCCCCAGCAATCAGGACGATGCCTGGTATTCGCTGTCCTGAGGCGCAGAAAGCGGATCCAGTCGAACGAATAACCATATAGGT
>NZ_JAWRWI010000987.1:0-244 GCF_046535585.1 Bacillus sp. SIMBA_005
CGGCATTCCGCAGCCGGTCGGCGACCTTCGCGACGCCTTCATCTTCGGCGAGATCCGCGACGAGCACCTCGACGGCGACACCGTGCGCGCTCCGCAGGTCGGCGGCCAGGGCGTCCAGCGCATCCTTGGACCGTGCGACGAGGATCAGGTCCGCGCGACGGCGGGCGAGCTGGCGGGCGAACTCGGCGCCGAGTCCGGCGCTGGCTCCGGTGATCAGCGCGGTGGGCATCAGCGCTCGTATCCG
>NZ_JAWRWI010000988.1:0-244 GCF_046535585.1 Bacillus sp. SIMBA_005
CTGGTTGCTCTCTTCACCTTGGTGAGCGGATTGCTGGCAGGGGTTGCGCAACTTGCTGAGGCCTGGCGATTGCTAGACCAGTTTCGGCTAGACAAACGCAAACTCGAACAATGGCTCCAGCTCCCCTCGTTCGGCCCAGCATGCACTACTGAGGCGAAGTCCCAAGACAAGGACGCTGGCCTAAGCATCGCCCCGTGCCAGTTGAGCGCTCGAGATAATGTACAACTTCACATCGAAGAACCCT
>NZ_JAWRWI010000989.1:0-244 GCF_046535585.1 Bacillus sp. SIMBA_005
GATCGATTTTTGGAACGCGGATAAGACGTCATAATGCGCATCGCCGTTTTTATCATGGGTATAGCTTTTTTTCTGCAGACATTCTTCCGCTGTTTCCCGTGTAATCCGGATCGTGCCGTCGCTTGATTCCTTTGTGGAGAGCACGGCAAGCTCCAGTGCGTTCAAAGCGGAGCGGACGTCTCCTCCGCACCCTTGTGCGAAATGATCCATCGCGTCGTCGTCCACCGAAACGCTGTAGGAACCG
>NZ_JAWRWI010000990.1:0-244 GCF_046535585.1 Bacillus sp. SIMBA_005
GTTCGATCGGCCTCCGCGCGCTCCGCGACTCGCAGCGCGTGGACATGCGCGTGCAGGGACGCGAGCTGCCCGCCGGAACCGGCAAGCAGCTGCTCGACTCGTTGTCGGCGGTCGAGAACAGCAAGCCGCGCGACGGCGGCATCGCCGAACTCGCCGGTGTCCTCTCCGCCACGATGCCGCTGGCGAGCGTCGTGGTGCTGGTGTGCGGATCGAAGGTACGCTCCGACGACCTGCGGTTGGCCTG
>NZ_JAWRWI010000991.1:0-244 GCF_046535585.1 Bacillus sp. SIMBA_005
GTTCGGTCCGATGTACGTGGCGTCGATGGCGCCGGCGGACAGCGCCTCGATGGCGGCGGGGCCGGCGTTGAAGACCTCTGTCTTCAGATCGATGTCGCCGAGCGCGTCCTCGAACAGTCCCTCGGAGAGCCCGACGAGCGCCGGGGCGTGCGTCACGTTGGCGAAGTACCCGAGGCGGACCTCGTCGGGTGCCTTCGTCTCGCCCTTCGCGGCGTCGTCGGTCGCGGATGCGGAGGCGCAGCCG
>NZ_JAWRWI010000992.1:0-244 GCF_046535585.1 Bacillus sp. SIMBA_005
GGGTTTTTAAGATCAAATTTCCCGGAAATATTGTTATGGATATTTCCGATTACAATAGAAACATAATTTTCAATATCATAATGGTAAGTTACCCCATCTGCTCCAATAGACATATCGACAACGTTATATTTCATTTCAATGCTGTCAAAATGATTATAGCCGATAAATCCGGCCGTATGTAAAGCCCATTTTAAAAATGTCACTTCATCACCTTCAGGGTGCTCCTTGTGCCAATTCTCAAAAT
>NZ_JAWRWI010000993.1:0-244 GCF_046535585.1 Bacillus sp. SIMBA_005
GAACCGGGTCGGCACCGAGCGCGGCTTCCAGGTCGATTTCGACCTGGGCCGGCCGGTCGCGCCGCCGCCCGCGCCCTGGGGCTGGCAGGACTGACCGGAGGCGCCGCGCGCGCCACGGGGCTGCGCTATAAGGATCGCAACGTCCCTGTCACGGAGCCGCCCATGGAAACCGACAGCCTGCATCGCGGTCGTCTGATCGATCACCTGCATCTGGTCGTGCGCGACCTGCCGGCCAGCCAGCGCT
>NZ_JAWRWI010000994.1:0-244 GCF_046535585.1 Bacillus sp. SIMBA_005
TGAGCACGATCGGGTCATCGCTCGGTGTCGCCAGCGGCACGGCCACGTGGGCCGTGTGCGCCACAGAGCGCTCGTCTGCCCAGCCCGTCGACGCCCACGCGCTCAGATGCCCGGCGAGGGACTTCTGAGCCCGCAGGCGGGCGCTCACGCGCTGTGCGTACAGGCTGATGACCTGGGCGAGATCATCCGCATCGGTGATCTTGCTCGAGAACGATCGCGAATAGATCAGCTGATCCTTCGCGGC
>NZ_JAWRWI010000995.1:0-244 GCF_046535585.1 Bacillus sp. SIMBA_005
GCGGAACAAGCAACGTAAAATACATAAGAGATCATCGGAACATCCGGTTCCGGTAAATAAGGCAGGTGTCGAAGTCACATGACCATTCAATGGTTCCCGGGCCATATGGCTAAAGCGAGACGGGAAGTAACAGAAAAACTGAAATTAATTGATATCGTATACGAATTGGTGGATGCGAGAATCCCGATGTCATCGAGAAATCCGATGATTGAGGTGATTTTAAAAAATAAGCCGCGCATTATGC
>NZ_JAWRWI010000996.1:0-244 GCF_046535585.1 Bacillus sp. SIMBA_005
CTGCCTGAACATATCGACAAATGGTGATTCATAGCCTCCGTCACAGACGATCATCGGTTCATGGTCAAGATCTTTCAGCGTAATGGCCGAATGACTGGCAAGCGGGTGATCGTCCCTGAGCACGACAGCCATTTTGTCTTTTTTCAAATGAATGTACTCCATCTCCTCTGTTGGATATAGTACGGCGCCCACCGATATCTACCCTAATCTTAGCCCCCCCTCGCTTCCCTTCGCACTTCCGATG
>NZ_JAWRWI010000997.1:0-244 GCF_046535585.1 Bacillus sp. SIMBA_005
GTGGTCAAATAAAATACGTGTTAGAGCACCGAAGTTAACGTCTGTACCAGTGTCAATTTTTGTTGCAGCAATGGCCTCATTTGCTGGGCGGTCTTCCATAATAAGTGGAATCCATTCTTTCAGTTTTTCTGGATTATCAGAGAATTCCCTCCCTTTGAAAAGAGGATTATTTGACATTGTTTCATAACGTCTTCTTAAATACTCAACGTTTTTTTCACCTCTTACCATACTCATATGTGGTAAT
>NZ_JAWRWI010000998.1:0-244 GCF_046535585.1 Bacillus sp. SIMBA_005
ATTGTAAATATCGGTTAAATGATCTTCAGTACAGATTATGTCTTTTTGTGTTTCAGAGTCTTTTAAATGTCCTTTAATGGTTGTATAAGTGCATCGTTCTGTTGAAGTTCCGGCAGAAGATTTTCTTTGCTCTGTAATAGCAGTATCAATTATAAAAAAATCATTTTTTAAATATTTTTTAGGCTTGTTTAAGGCTTTAAAATTTTCAAAAGGTCTGACAATGCTTTTAAGAGGATTCCCTTCT
>NZ_JAWRWI010000999.1:0-244 GCF_046535585.1 Bacillus sp. SIMBA_005
GCGACGCAGACCGGAACGATAACCGCCGTACCTTGCCAAACGCAGCGTTCCGGCACAAGCAACAGGGACACCGCTTGTGCGGCATGCGCCGAGCACCGATGCTGCGCGCTCCGCCGTGACGCGATGCAGCAAACCGATGTCGAACGCGCCAACCGAAACCGCGGTCCAGACGGCCGCACTCGCCGAGGCCTTCGCCGGCTACCGCCAGCGCCATCCCGAGGAGGCGGCGACGGTCGAGCTGTTC
>NZ_JAWRWI010001000.1:0-244 GCF_046535585.1 Bacillus sp. SIMBA_005
GATGTCGGTATTTATGGATAAAGAACTCCTGATTAGGATAACCTAAAGCAACAAATACCATGTCAGGATTTGAGGCTGCGATCTTGTCTGCCACCTCACGTTGATTTTTCACATAACCGTCAGAATATCCGGCAATTTCAATCCCAGGATAATCACGTTCGACTCGCTCGATTGTCTGAGCAATCACATGCTTAGCTGCACCGTAAAAGAAAACCCGTTTTTTCTTTTGATCAGCCTTCTCAAG
>NZ_JAWRWI010001001.1:0-244 GCF_046535585.1 Bacillus sp. SIMBA_005
GGAGCTCGCCGAGGAGGTCTCGGGCCGCGACCTCGGCGGGCTGTTCGAGGCCTGGCTCTCCGAGACCGCCCTCCCGCCCCTCCCTGTCACCCATCTGCCGAGTGGCCCTGCCCGCCGCCTCGGCATCGAACTCTGACGGCGGCCCGCGGCGACGCACAGCGACGTCGGGCCGAGCGCATCCCTCAGCGGAGCCGCCTCAGTGATGGCGGCGGCAAGCGGATGCGTGCTGTGCTGCTCCAGTGCA
>NZ_JAWRWI010001002.1:0-243 GCF_046535585.1 Bacillus sp. SIMBA_005
GGGGGAAAGTGGAGGCCCGCAGGCGCGCGCGAAGGCTGTTCCGGCACGCCCGACTGCGACGCGTCCAGCGCGAACACCGGGCACGGCGCGCAAGATCCCAGTGTCATCCGCTTCGCCCAGCAAGACGGCGGCACGCCGGAAGAAGCGGGGGTAGGGTGCGATGGAACAGAAAACTCGCCCGCATAAACGGGAACCGGGCGGATCAGGCGCAAGGCCCCCGGCCTGCCCACCGATCGGTGCACT
>NZ_JAWRWI010001003.1:0-243 GCF_046535585.1 Bacillus sp. SIMBA_005
CCCACCGTCGTCGCCGCCGCTGCGACGACGATGACTCCAGATACTGGCAACGAGTCCCCACCTGTGAGCGTGCGCCCGCGCAAGCTCACCATTGGCACTGGCCAGGTTTTCTAACGTGTCATTTGCATGGGAGGAGGTTCCATGTCGCAGCAATTACCGCGTCCGATTGATCCGTCATTGCATCCACTCGTCACCGGCAATTACCGCCTTGCGACGCCTGCGATCGAAGCGCTCTATGAGCTG
>NZ_JAWRWI010001004.1:0-243 GCF_046535585.1 Bacillus sp. SIMBA_005
GTTGATGATTTTAGCTTGATAAGCAGAATGGAAACTAGACACGCCATCATCTCTTTCTCATTCTTTGGAAACTGCATTCTGCTAGGTTTGCTGCTTTTTTTAACGAACAGTGTTTTTCTATTTCACACAGCCATTAAATCCTCTGTTTGTCACATAACCGCTCTTACTCCAAATTGACAGTTTATCTGATTTTGCTTCTTGCTCATCTAGTCTGAATTGGTCTATGTATTTTGTGTTAGGCTC
>NZ_JAWRWI010001005.1:0-243 GCF_046535585.1 Bacillus sp. SIMBA_005
CCGATATACGCTTCGTTTTGCAGAATTGCTTTAATTGTGTATTGATTCCAGCGCTTTTTTCCTGATGGAGTCGGTATTTGTAATTTTGTTAAGTGAGAAGCAATCGCTGTATAACTAACTTCTTTTCTATTCAACCCATTTAAAAAGATGTTAAAGATGAATTGAACGACTTTTGCTTTTTCTTCGACTGGGACTAGTTTGGATGTTTTTTTGTTTAACCGGTATCCATAAGGCGCTAGTCCT
>NZ_JAWRWI010001006.1:0-243 GCF_046535585.1 Bacillus sp. SIMBA_005
ATCCGCACCTACGTTTGATGTCATAATTAAAATCGTATTACGGAAATCAACTGTACGGCCTTTTGAATCTGTTAAGCGTCCATCTTCTAACACTTGTAATAAAATATTAAATACATCCGGATGTGCTTTTTCAATTTCGTCTAAAAGAACAACTGAGTAAGGTTTTCTTCTTACTTTTTCCGTTAACTGGCCGCCTTCTTCGTATCCAACATATCCTGGAGGTGAACCTACTAAGCGTGAAGT
>NZ_JAWRWI010001007.1:0-243 GCF_046535585.1 Bacillus sp. SIMBA_005
GACATCGAGCACCCCGGCGGCTACGTGACGCGCTACGCCCACATGGTCGCCCCCGGATGGTACCCGCCGGGCACCGCGGTCGTGCGGGGCCAGCAGATCGGAGTGGTGGGCAAGACCGGGGCGACCACCGCCAATCACCATGAAGCCGTCTGCGGGCTCCATCCTGCTCGACGGCCGGGAGATAGCCGAGTTCCCGGCGAAGGAGGTCGCCCGTCGACTGGGGCTGCTGCCCCAGAGCTCGAT
>NZ_JAWRWI010001008.1:0-243 GCF_046535585.1 Bacillus sp. SIMBA_005
GGGGTTAATAAAATTGCGCTGACTAACAATGAAAAAGAATTTGGTTTAACGCGAGATACATGGTTAATAGGCTATGAGTCTTCCTTTGAATTACGCCAAGTGGAAGCATTTGTAGAGGTTGTACAAGATCATGCCCGATGCCTGTTTGACTATACAAATTAAATATTTTCATGCTAAAGGGGCTTCGGATTAAAGAGTAAAGTGTTAGATTGATCGCATTCATTCTAACACTTTTTCGTATTG
>NZ_JAWRWI010001009.1:0-243 GCF_046535585.1 Bacillus sp. SIMBA_005
TCAGCAACAACTAAATATACCGTTAAAAGCGGTGATTCACTTTGGAAAATCGCAAACAACTATAACCTGACTGTACAGCAAATCCGAAATATCAACAATCTGAAATCAGATGTGCTTTACGTTGGACAAGTATTGAAGCTGACAGGTAAAGCATCTTCAGGCTCTTCATCATCGTCGTCTTCTTCGTCAAATGCAAGCTCCGGCACGACGACTACATACACGGTGAAAAGCGGTGATTCCTTA
>NZ_JAWRWI010001010.1:0-243 GCF_046535585.1 Bacillus sp. SIMBA_005
GCAACGAGTTGGTGATTTATGCGAAATGAAGTGGTCTGATATCGTAGATGGATATCTTTATGTCGAGCAAAGCAAAACAGGCGTAAAAATTGCCATCCCAACAGCATTGCATATTGATGCTCTCGGAATATCAATGAAGGAAACACTTGATAAATGCAAAGAGATTCTTGGCGGAGAAACCATAATTGCATCTACTCGTCGCGAACCGCTTTCATCCGGCACAGTATCAAGGTATTTTATGCG
>NZ_JAWRWI010001011.1:0-243 GCF_046535585.1 Bacillus sp. SIMBA_005
TGGCCCTGAGCTGGGTGGGGACGGGGCGCTTCATCTTCAGCCTCAATTACACGGAGGCCGATTTTGCCGAGGTGGCGGACCGCTTTGTTGCGGCGGCCCGGCGCGTGGAGGCCGATGGCTGGTGGTGGCATGACGGGACGCTGACCAACAAGGCGATTCGCCGGCGCATCCTCAAGGAGGTGCTGGTCCGGCGTTTTCTGAAGCAGGGCGATTGAACGCGCGCGGCGCCCCTCCCGAAGGGGG
>NZ_JAWRWI010001012.1:0-243 GCF_046535585.1 Bacillus sp. SIMBA_005
GACATGGATTAATATCGTGCCTGATCTCGATGCAGCTTCCATTAGTAAAGGAGAAGGTGTTTGACGATGCAAATCGATAAATTACGCGGAAAAGAACTGGACCAGTTATTTTTATCTATTTTATCGCTGAAAGATCTGGAGGAATGCTATCGTTTCTTTGACGATCTTTGTACGATTAATGAAATCCAATCGCTGGCGCAGCGTTTGGAAGTGGCGAGAATGCTCCGCGAAGGAAATACGTAT
>NZ_JAWRWI010001013.1:0-243 GCF_046535585.1 Bacillus sp. SIMBA_005
GTCCTTCGCCGGTCGACGAGAACCGGCTGGATCCAAGCAATCTGTTCGTCGAATGGAGCCGCGCTTCTGAAGCGGCGGGTCGCATTGGTCTGCGCACGGGGATCCAGGAATTGCGGATGGGCTCGGCACGGCTCATCGACGTGCGCGACGGGACCAATGTCCGGCGGAGCTTCGAGGCCGTGCGCGGCTACATGGAGCGCGGGAGCTGGCGCGTCGATGCGTTCGCCGCTGCGCCCCGCCTGC
>NZ_JAWRWI010001014.1:0-243 GCF_046535585.1 Bacillus sp. SIMBA_005
GGAGTAGGAACCATAACACCAAAAGAAAAAACTGATGTTAGGGGAGCAATATCGTTCAATGGGCAAGCAGTAATAGACAAAATGGGTAGTGGAACAATCGATTATGCATCATTTAGCCCGCAAACAAGAATTATTTCATGGGGAGCCGATACCTCTACCAATGGTATTATCTCTTTTTGGACCGGAGCTGGAGGAGCTGGAACAAGTGAAAAAATGCGTATCCATTCCAATGGAAATGTAGGG
>NZ_JAWRWI010001015.1:0-243 GCF_046535585.1 Bacillus sp. SIMBA_005
CGAAGTAAAAAAAGTAAAATCGGGTAATGGGTTCAGATACCTCTTAATATAATCTGATATTTCAATATTCACAAAATCATCCGCCTGATTGACCTTATAGGCTGTCAAAACCATTGCATCATGATCATTTACAACATTATTGCTTCCATTTGGAAGCGTTTTATTAAGTTTTAGAATCACATAATCAAATGTTGATGCAGCTTTGGTATATTTCAGGTAAAAGGGTGAATTTGTTAGTACAAT
>NZ_JAWRWI010001016.1:0-243 GCF_046535585.1 Bacillus sp. SIMBA_005
TTCCTCTGTTGTTAAGTACAGCATGCCGTTGCCTTCGAGTTTTGGCGAGTTTCCTAAAGGAATCGTTCTTTTTATTAATTGTGCATACAGCTCAGCCTCTGTCAGATTTCGCTCAAAGTTTCTGTTGGCATTCTCTTTTATGAGTGCAAGTGCACCAGATATATGCGGTGTTGCCATCGAAGTTCCGCTTAGTTTTGCATAAGTTCCGTTTAAATACGTTGAAAGGATTTCTTCACCAGGGGC
>NZ_JAWRWI010001017.1:0-243 GCF_046535585.1 Bacillus sp. SIMBA_005
CATTGTAGCAATTGATCCTGCTGACGGAGATGATGGACAGCATTTTCTCGTGGAGGAGTGGGAGAACCAAACGTTCCGTTTTTACTGCCGTCAATATGAAGCAGCAGAGAAGAAGGTGTTAAGTAAGGAGGCGCAAAATGGAGTGGCACAAACATGAGAAAGCAGTTCTGCCGGGGCCGGGTTCGCCGGGTTGTTTTGAATTGACGGAGTTTACGTTCTATACCGGGTATAACGAGTATTATG
>NZ_JAWRWI010001018.1:0-243 GCF_046535585.1 Bacillus sp. SIMBA_005
TATGCTGTAGAATTATTAAATGATGAAGATAAATTACTTCGTTTCCGTGAAGCAGCAATGCGCGCAGTCAATGAAAAATTCCATTCATCTAAAATTGTCGAGCAGTATGAACAACTGTATGAAAAGGTAGCGGAAATAAACCATGCAAAACACTAAAGAATGGCAAGCAGCCTTCACAGTTATTGAGCAATTGGTGAAGGCTGGCTATGAGGCAGTTGTCGTAGGTGGCGCTGTGCGAGATGC
>NZ_JAWRWI010001019.1:0-243 GCF_046535585.1 Bacillus sp. SIMBA_005
GGTCGTGACGGGGCCGCGGTTCGTCCATGTCGGGCCGCGAGTGACGTTGGAAGGGCCGCGAGGAATCGTGGAAGTCAACGTGGAACTGGCCGAGCCTGCACCCGCGGATCTCGTCGTTCGCGCATCGGTAGACGGCTCGGAATCTGCTTGTGCGGTCCCGACAGGGGGCACTCGTGCTCAGGTCTCGGTCGTCGTCGACGACCCCGAATTGTGGTGGCCTCACGGCCTCGGAGGGCAGCCGCT
>NZ_JAWRWI010001020.1:0-242 GCF_046535585.1 Bacillus sp. SIMBA_005
GTGGAGCCTAGCGGGATCGAACCGCTGACCTCCTGCGTGCAAGGCAGGCGCTCTCCCAGCTGAGCTAAGGCCCCATAAAGATGGTCGGGAAGACAGGATTCGAACCTGCGACCCCTTGGTCCCAAACCAAGTGCTCTACCAAGCTGAGCTACTTCCCGATCTTAATGGCGCGCCCGAGAGGAGTCGAACCCCTAACCTTTTGATCCGTAGTCAAACGCTCTATCCAATTGAGCTACGGGCGC
>NZ_JAWRWI010001021.1:0-242 GCF_046535585.1 Bacillus sp. SIMBA_005
ATATCGAAAATATCGTTGATCCATCTGTTGCAGGTCACCCAAAAACAATCATCTTCTTAACTGCTGATGCATTTGGTGTTTTACCTCCAATCAGTAAATTAACAAAAGAGCAAGCAATGTATCACTTCCTAAGTGGTTTCACATCTAAACTCGCAGGTACTGAACGTGGTGTAACAGAGCCAGAACCAGTATTCTCTACATGTTTCGGTTCTCCATTCCTTCCACTTCCAGCAACTGTTTAT
>NZ_JAWRWI010001022.1:0-242 GCF_046535585.1 Bacillus sp. SIMBA_005
TGTTGTTACTTCTGGTACTGTTGTTACTTGTGGTACTGTTGTTACTTGTGGTACTGTTGTTACTTCTGGTACTGTTGTTACTTGTGGTGTTGTTGTTACTTCTCGTGCTATCGGTGTTGCTGGTTCAGCTTTAATAAAAAACACTTCGTTTTCGCCAATATTACTTGCTTCAAGAGCTGCCAGCAGTTTAGTAATATCAAATGTTTCTCCATATCTATTTACTACCCACTCGACAAATTTAT
>NZ_JAWRWI010001023.1:0-242 GCF_046535585.1 Bacillus sp. SIMBA_005
CCTCGGCGACCACGCGATGACCGGGTTCGTTGGCCGCCTCGGAGATGAACGTGCCGAGCGGCTGGAGGTCGGCCTCGTCGAGGAGCAGTCCGAGCTCTTCGTGCAGTTCGCGGATCAGCGTCTGCGCGGGGGATTCACCGGGCTCCGGCTTGCCGCCGGGCTGCATGAACCTCGTCGTGCCCTGCTTGCGCACGACGAGCACGCGCCCGTCGTCGTCGACGATCACGGCGGCGCTCACATGG
>NZ_JAWRWI010001024.1:0-242 GCF_046535585.1 Bacillus sp. SIMBA_005
GGGGGCCGCCTCACACGGCAGCGAGCGGGCCTTTATCGTCGGTAGCGCCCACATCAGCCGGTTCCGGCACAAGATAGAGCCCGCTCGGCGCGTTGGCCGTGTACGCGAGCACATCGATCCAATGCCGGTTGATCGAGGGCTGCCTCCCTCCCGCATATTTGAAGACCATTGAGCTGCCCGGGTGCAGCCACACCGTCGTCCTCCCACCGCCCACGCTGACGTCTTCCCGCCAGGTGAAGCCG
>NZ_JAWRWI010001025.1:0-242 GCF_046535585.1 Bacillus sp. SIMBA_005
CGTGATGCCGATGAACTGTGTCTTCGGCGTGACGAACCCGATGTACCAGGAGTCGACCTTGTCGGGCGTCTTGGTGCGCAGCTCCGCGTTGTTCGACTTCCAGCCGGAGGGGAGTTTCGGCACCAGGAGGGCGTCCGGCTCGCTTCCCTGGCCCTGCTGGGCGATGGATGCGTAGTCGACCGGAGGTGTGCTCGCGACGGGATTGCCGCGCGGCACGACGAGGACGATCACCGCGACGAGGG
>NZ_JAWRWI010001026.1:0-242 GCF_046535585.1 Bacillus sp. SIMBA_005
GTTCGCGAGAGAGGAACGCTTGAGCCTCAGCGCACAGCGTTACAGTTTGGTTGTCTGCTGACATGATTCGCCTCTTGCACAAGATCTTTACGTTGGGGCTCAGCCTGTGAAGGCGACGTCACCAAGGAATGGCTCGCCTTCAACAACAAGGCGTTAGTCGAACATGAACACGCCTTTACCAATCTTGCGCTTGTCGAACAGGTCGTAGGCTTCCTCTGCTTGCTCCAGGCGGAACTCGTGGG
>NZ_JAWRWI010001027.1:0-242 GCF_046535585.1 Bacillus sp. SIMBA_005
GGCTGCATGAGGTGATTGAGCGGATACGGAATAAATCTGAACAAGACTGACAAAAGTCCAGACGCCATGTTCTGGACTTTCTGTATTTAATAAGGCTCTTTGAGCAATCGATAGCATTCACCGATGATGTCTTGGACGCCGGGCGTTCCCTTTATCTCGCGGCGGACGATTTCAGATGAGAGATTCTGCACCTGTAATGCCCGCTCCGCCCGTCTTTCGAAGTATGCTTGACATGCAGTTTC
>NZ_JAWRWI010001028.1:0-242 GCF_046535585.1 Bacillus sp. SIMBA_005
GTTCAAGAGTCAAAACATTGGTCGCCAATGCCTCTAAGTAAATTTCTTCCCCATCATAAATTACCGGAAATTGATATTTGCGTGGATTTTTAGCAAACAATAAATCGTCTTTTTTATCGTTGCATGTCCAGCAGACTAAGGCATGCACCCATGGTTCTGTAGTAAAGCACTGATTTACAAGAGCGCAATCATTAAGCACAGGGACAAGATAGACCTCTTGCCCCTGTAATACCATTTCACGG
>NZ_JAWRWI010001029.1:0-242 GCF_046535585.1 Bacillus sp. SIMBA_005
GCCCGCTTCGGCCAGCTTCGTCGCATACAAGTCCGCGCTCTGCTCTTTGACCGCTCCCATCGGGTGGCCGACGACGATCGCGGGCTGCGCGCTGCGCCGGTCGAGGTCGGTAGGCACGAAGAGATGCCCGACCACCGTCATGTCGTACTGGTTCTGGAAGCGGACAGTCTCTTTCGTGACGCGGTCGCTGACGTAGAAATTGTCGGCATCCGGCGCCGCATCGGATGCGATCGCGGTGGAGG
>NZ_JAWRWI010001030.1:0-242 GCF_046535585.1 Bacillus sp. SIMBA_005
TCCGCGACGAACGCAAGCGCACACCACCCGTCGACAACGGCACCGACTTCTTCGACGGCAACAACACCGGCTTCGCCACTCACCGCGACACCCTCGCCAACGCCGCGAAAGCGATCCGGGCATCGTTGGTCCAGGAGCCGGCGTTCAACGGCCTCGGGCATGTGAAGGTCACCATGCAGCGGGACGCGATCGCGAAATCTCACCGACCGCAAACGAAACTGTTCCGCAGCCGATGGGCACCG
>NZ_JAWRWI010001031.1:0-242 GCF_046535585.1 Bacillus sp. SIMBA_005
GTCCTGCAATAATATCTGAGTGACCAGATAAAAACTTCGTTGCACTATGAATGACAACGTCTACACCTAAGTCTAGAGGTCGTTGGTGTAAAGGTGTCATAAATGTATTATCTAAAAACGTTAGACATTGATGTTGTTTAGCTAGTGCGACTATTGCACAGATATCTGTAATCCCTAATGTAGGATTCGATGGTGTCTCCATGTAGAGAAGCTTTGTAGCAGGTGTAATGGCTGCTTCAACC
>NZ_JAWRWI010001032.1:0-242 GCF_046535585.1 Bacillus sp. SIMBA_005
GATCCGGTTGGCCGCCTCCTTGTCGGGCGTGGAGGCCGCGACGTACTGGAGCGTGCGGTTCCGGGGGTCCGCCCACTGGGCGCTCTCCATCGTCTCGCCGTTCTGATCGAACCAGTCCATGACGGAGGCGTTCGGGATGTGCTCGCCGAGCCGCGCGTACTTGCTCGGGCGCAGCGCGGGGTTCTCGGCGCGCAGGCTGATCAACCGCGCCACGTGCGCGCGGAGATCCTTCTGCCAGGGTT
>NZ_JAWRWI010001033.1:0-242 GCF_046535585.1 Bacillus sp. SIMBA_005
CTGTAGGGCTTGGTGTACTAGTTAATCCGGATAATTCTATTCTAGCAGCGGGCGGCTTTATTCTTCAACTTATGCCGGGCTGTGAAGAAGAAACAATCGATGCAATCGAGCAACATTTAGCGACGTTAGAGCCTGTATCGAAAATGATTGAAAAGGGCTATACGCCAGAGCAAATTTTAGAGGCTGTATTAGGAGAAGGAAAAGTCCAAATTTTAGATTCAATGCCGGTTGAATTTAAATGT
>NZ_JAWRWI010001034.1:0-242 GCF_046535585.1 Bacillus sp. SIMBA_005
TGCAAGCAACTTTCTTCCAGAACATCCAATCACAAGAGATGAGCTCAACGAAATGTTTGAATTGGTTGCGTTGGCTCCATCAGCTTTTAATTTGCAGCATACAAAATATGTGACGGTTCTTGACCCGGAGGTAAAAGAAAAGCTGAAGCAGGCCGCAAACGGACAATATAAAGTGTTCAGCTCATCAGCGGTTCTTTTGGTTTTAGGGGATAAGCAGGCATATCAGCAAGCGGCTGACATCT
>NZ_JAWRWI010001035.1:0-242 GCF_046535585.1 Bacillus sp. SIMBA_005
TTTGTAATACTTTAAAAACTTACCTATTTTAAAAAGCTATATTTGCACATAGCTTTTATCAGTTCCAAAATGAAGGGCGAAGTTTCATCTGGTGAATCCTGCTTCGCCACTAGTAAAATTCAGTATACAACTGAATTATTTGTTCATTACGATGAATGCTACTACTACTGCGATGATCGGTAAGGCTTCAACTAATGCAACCCCGATGAACATAGTAGTTTGAAGAACGCCACGAGCTTCTG
>NZ_JAWRWI010001036.1:0-242 GCF_046535585.1 Bacillus sp. SIMBA_005
CCTTCATCTCTACCAAGTCGCGCAACTGCTGGATCAGCACCTTCTCACTGATCCCGCCGATGCGTCTGCGTATCTCGGAGAAGCGCGCGGGACCGCCTTGTACATGATATAAGATCAGCGGCTTCCATTTTCCGCCGATCACCGTCAGCGCAACATCCAGTCCGCAGGATGTATCTGTTCTGTCCAACATAATCTTACACTTACCTTTTTGTAGGTTCTATCCTTTAAGTAATTAACTGTCT
>NZ_JAWRWI010001037.1:0-242 GCF_046535585.1 Bacillus sp. SIMBA_005
GGGCTGCTCTTGTTTGCCTATTCCACCCTGATTGGCTGGTACTATTATGGCGAAAAATGCTTTACATATTTGGCGAAGGATTCGAACGTCCTGTATTATCGTATCGTGTTTGTGATGGCTGTCTTTTTTGGTGCTGTGTTTCAAAATGACTTCGTCCGGGGTGTGGCAGATCTGCTAAATGGACTGATGGCCATTCCAAACTTAATCGGGCTCATCGGTTTATCAGGGGTTGTCGTATGGAT
>NZ_JAWRWI010001038.1:0-242 GCF_046535585.1 Bacillus sp. SIMBA_005
CTGCAAGCCGTAATTCCGGCAAAGTGATGCCAGACCGCCGGAAAACCCGCTGCCGATGGCGTTAAACTTCCATTCAGCCCCATGGCGGTAAAGCTCACAAACGACAACCGCCGTTTCAATCGAGAAGTCTTCCCCTAAATCGAAACGAAGCAGTTCATTCTGGCTGTTTTCATCGACGACGCGCACGAACGCGTTCGAAACTTGTCCGAAATTTTGGCCGCGCGCTTCCGCATCATGAATCG
>NZ_JAWRWI010001039.1:0-242 GCF_046535585.1 Bacillus sp. SIMBA_005
CCGTATCGTATTATATTTTGTATGTAGTTATACGATACATCTTTTTCTAGAAGGAAGATGTAATGTTGTTTACAACTCATTTTGAAAATCTCTTTGCTACTTGATACGCTCCAGCATTTTTCAGTCTAAGAAATGTTTCTCTCCTAAAGCTTTCCGATGAATATAGATTGTTTTAAATCCTGTCTTAATGACTTCTTCTTTAACAAGTTCTTGTAAGACCACAGTTACAGCTTCTCTGGTTG
>NZ_JAWRWI010001040.1:0-242 GCF_046535585.1 Bacillus sp. SIMBA_005
GTTCGTGATCGACCGCCCGCGTCGGCAGATCGTCCACACCGCTGATCTGAAGTCCATCGTCCCCGGGTTCGTGGCCATGAAGGCGGCTCGTGGCGTGATCTATCGAGGCTCCGACACCACGCTGTTCCGCGCATGCCCCGGGAGAATCCTCCGAGGATGAGGTTCTGCTCGATCGTGAGCTCGCGGAAGACCTTCTTGCCCTCCTGCACGTAGGAGATCCCGCGCGCGACCCGCTTGTGCGG
>NZ_JAWRWI010001041.1:0-242 GCF_046535585.1 Bacillus sp. SIMBA_005
GGCGCGGAGGTCGGCGCGATCGACGAGGGTGCGCACGATGTGGTCGCCGCGCTCGGCGCCGCGTTCGCTGATGAGCGCGTCGAGGGACTCCAGCCACTCCGCCGTCTCCTCGGGATCGAGGTCGGCAGCGTCGAGGTCGGCGGATGTGACGGCGGAGGCGCGATTGTCGGTCACGGTACGGCCCTTCTTGTTAGATGGAGGGGTCTGCCACACCGGCAAGCGGAGTGGGCAGCGGATCAGAT
>NZ_JAWRWI010001042.1:0-242 GCF_046535585.1 Bacillus sp. SIMBA_005
TCATTCCGCGCTTTAAAATTTTGCGTACGGTATCACGCAGCAGTGTACCCTGCTCGACCGTATACAGATCAGAGCGGAGCACGTCGCCGACGAGGCTCGCTTTTTTCCGGTTCTGATCAATGATCTCGACATCGACATACCCTTGCAGCACATTCAGGTCATCAACGACAAGCAGGGAATCGACACGGTGCTCCCGCATCACTTGGATCGCCTGCGAAAGCGTTTTGTCCGCCGTAACGGTG
>NZ_JAWRWI010001043.1:0-241 GCF_046535585.1 Bacillus sp. SIMBA_005
GGAGTAACTGGTGTAACTGGAGATATCGGACCAACAGGAGTAACTGGTGTAACTGGAGATACTGGTCCAACCGGCGCCACTGGTGTAACTGGAGATATCGGACCAACAGGAGCCACTGGTGCAACTGGAGATACTGGTCCAACCGGCGCCACTGGTGCAACTGGAGATACTGGTCCAACCGGCGCCACTGGTGCAACTGGAGATACTGGTCCAACCGGCGCCACTGGTGTAACTGGAGATA
>NZ_JAWRWI010001044.1:0-241 GCF_046535585.1 Bacillus sp. SIMBA_005
CGATCGCGCCAACCAGCACATGGTTGCGTCCAGCCCAGTCTGCGACTTTCTCGATCGAAGTGTGTGCGGGCATTCTCACGCTCATGTGCGAGCCGGCCGCAAGTGCCGCGGCGCAGGCCAAATTCGGGTTAACGGCAGGATGGTCCGGAGATCGAGGTCGGTATGGCGGCACGGGTTGTCGCAAACGCATGCGACGACGGTACGCCCCCACATCCAGAGCGGCGTGTCGTAGCCCTCGTAT
>NZ_JAWRWI010001045.1:0-241 GCF_046535585.1 Bacillus sp. SIMBA_005
GTACGCGGAACTCGACCGGATGAGCGTCGCCCAGCTCGCGCAGACCATGAACGACGCGGATGCGACGGTTCCGGGCGCCGTGCAGCGGGCACTCCCGCAGATCGTGCCGGCCATCGAGGCGACCGCCGAGCGCATGGCTCGCGGCGGTCGGCTCGTCTACGTGGGCGCCGGCACGCCGGGCCGCATCGGCGTCGTGGACGCCTCGGGGTGCCCGCCGACGTTCAGCACGCCGCCGGAGCTC
>NZ_JAWRWI010001046.1:0-241 GCF_046535585.1 Bacillus sp. SIMBA_005
TGGGGCGGTTCCTCCCCAAGACCGAAACATCGGTGTGGTTTTTCAAAACTATGCGCTCTTTCCCCACATGACCGTGGAGCAGAACGTTGGGTTTCCGCTGCAGATGCGTCGGCTCCCCAAATCAGAACGCCAGCAACGAATTCGTGCGGCGCTGGATCTGGTGCGGCTCGCGAACAAAGCGCGGATGTACCCTGCCCAACTTTCAGGTGGGCAACAGCAGCGAGTGGCTCTCGCTCGCGCG
>NZ_JAWRWI010001047.1:0-241 GCF_046535585.1 Bacillus sp. SIMBA_005
GGCGATTCGGTGGCCGATGCGCAGCAGCGCGCGCATGCGGCGATGGCCTGCATCTCGTGGGACGGCGCCTTCCACCGCAGCGACATCGGCTGGCGCGCGATCGAACGCGAGCGCGCGGCGAACGCCGGCCGCTGACGGGCGTCGCGCCGCAGTGCAGAATCGCGGCGTCGTCCGCATCCGTCGCCCGCCACCGAGGTGTCCCGTATGACTCCAGGCAACGCCGAGCTCAGCATGACCGTGC
>NZ_JAWRWI010001048.1:0-241 GCF_046535585.1 Bacillus sp. SIMBA_005
CTGCCGCCAGAAACTCTTCCAGTGCGCGCGCTCCCATAACGATATCCTGCTGCAGCGCGGGCTCAAACTCTTCCACCTCCGCGTTGAAGCCGTTCAAGTAATCGGCGGTCAGATGCCCGATTGGCTGCGCCGCGAGGTCGCGATAGGTGACCTGTAGATCGGCGCCGCCAAGCTGGTTCACCACTGCCTGGCTAAGGGCTCTGCTGACGCTATTGCCACCCAGGATGCTCGAATCGATGTG
>NZ_JAWRWI010001049.1:0-241 GCF_046535585.1 Bacillus sp. SIMBA_005
TCGGTATCGAAGCTCAGCTCGCCGATGCGCTCGCCAGTTCGCGGATCTATCTCCGAAATGATCGAGCGGGACATCTTCGGCTCGGCGTTTTTCCCGCCAGTGACCACATATAGATGCTCGCGCGACGCATCGTAGTACATCGAGTCCGCGCCGGCGTTGAGCGCGATGGACCCGATGATGCCATAGCTGACGGCATCCACCACCTTCGTCATGCCAGCACCGCTATCGGTGACAATCAGAC
>NZ_JAWRWI010001050.1:0-241 GCF_046535585.1 Bacillus sp. SIMBA_005
GCAGCTATTTGATGGCAGCAAGAGGGAAAGCCTGAGATATTTTCACAAAAGGAAGTCCGAAGCAGCAGCTGCCGATGCCTTCCGAAAAGCTAATTGATCTGACCAATAACAGCGGGTATAACGGGAAGATTATGATGCCGCTTCGTATCGGCAGAGCTGCTATCTATTGCCAAAATGGCTACAGTTTTCTTATTCAAGCCGTAAAAAACCAAAAGGGAAAAGCAAAGTATGACGGGGCAGG
>NZ_JAWRWI010001051.1:0-241 GCF_046535585.1 Bacillus sp. SIMBA_005
GGAGGCGGGCGTGTTCCACTTTTATCTCATTGATCCGGTCGGGCGTTCTGTCGTGAGAGTGAGTGACGGATTCGACCGGGCCGCAGAACTGACGCACTGCGAAGTGCCCGAGCTCGACACCTTGTGGAGAGACGCATCGGAGCCGGATTCATCGGTCGATATTGCATACGACCCGGACGCCGAAGCTCAGCCCGCTTTTTGTCTGAGGCTTGCGCATGGCGGCACGACGACGGAACGTGTC
>NZ_JAWRWI010001052.1:0-241 GCF_046535585.1 Bacillus sp. SIMBA_005
GCATCGGCAGGCAGATCGGCGAGCGCAGCCGCGAGCGAACGGGGCGGCGCGACATCCGGAATTCTCGAGCGCCAGCTCTGTTCGCAGGCCGCGACCACGACACTGCGCCAGTGCGCATGCCGCTTGCCGGCGCGCTCGGCATCGAGCTTCACTTCGCTGCGATCGCTCGATACCGGCACGAATGCGGCGAGGCCGAGTTCGGTCGCCTTTTGCAGGATCCAGTCCATCTTGTCGCCGCGGG
>NZ_JAWRWI010001053.1:0-241 GCF_046535585.1 Bacillus sp. SIMBA_005
ATGACATCGATCAGACGATCAGACGCGCACGCCCCTGCGGTGCGCATGCGACACATCGGCGCCCTCGGGGCCGCGACAGCCCTCGTGCTCACGGGATGCGTTCTGCCGACTGCGGCGAGCGCCGCCCCCGACGACCCGGTGAGCGTGACGATCACCGGAGCGGACGTGGCCGCCGCCGCACAGAACCGAAACGGTCTCACCTTCAAGGGCTTCGGCGTCCTCTCGGCCAACTCGACGAGCT
>NZ_JAWRWI010001054.1:0-241 GCF_046535585.1 Bacillus sp. SIMBA_005
TGACAATAAATTTTTTCATCGTATTTACCCTACCTTTTTCTCTAATACTCAATTTTTTAGTCTAATGTTGCCATCATAAATTAAAAATCAAAGATTGAATCACCATTTGCGCCATCATCATGTTGGATTTTCGCGCTGTATAAATTGGATGGCTTTTGTTCAGTAGCTAACATTTGCGGTATATGTTTTGACTGAACATTGGAAGTTTCTATAGGTAAATCTAGCACTACATCACATAATG
>NZ_JAWRWI010001055.1:0-241 GCF_046535585.1 Bacillus sp. SIMBA_005
GTCGCGTGGGGCACCGGCTTCACCTGCCCGAGCGGCTCCACCCTCTCGGGCTACGTCGTCTCGGTGCAGAACGGCACGTTCGTGTCGGGCGGCCCCACCTTCCAGCCGACGCAGCGCAACACGCAGATCAAGGTGGCGGATGCCGCGGGCCAGCAGCTCATCGTGACCTACCAGGGCATGTGCTCCGGCGGCGATCAGCGCACCTCTGACGCGTCGCCCCCGCTGTCGGTCACGATCACGG
>NZ_JAWRWI010001056.1:0-241 GCF_046535585.1 Bacillus sp. SIMBA_005
GTCTTCGGTATCGGGAAGCGTTGGAGGCGCCGCTGACGATGCCGGCACCGAGTACAAGCGCGCCGTCGTCGCGTACGCGGTGGCGCACGGTCTTACTGATATTCCTCTACCGCTGCCGGGTATGCCCGACGACTCGCGTGTCGTCGTTTCAGTGGCAACGGAGACTACTGACGCCGTGGACGATGTCCGAATCGACTTTGAGAGCGGACGCTCGGCCTACCTCCAGGCGAAGCGCACACTC
>NZ_JAWRWI010001057.1:0-241 GCF_046535585.1 Bacillus sp. SIMBA_005
CGAGCCTTCGGCTGTTCCGGCGTGTCCGAATACCGCAAGCAATTCTTCCCGGGTCGGGAACCGCCAGTCGCCTTTGCTGCCCTGTTCGCTCATGACCGCGTCTCCCGAGCGAGATCACGAGAGGCGGCTTCGGCGCGCTTGCTGGCAGCGTCCAGGCGCGCGGCGCGCGTCTTCTGGTTGCGGCTGTGCGAGCCGCGACTGGACCTCAGCTGGGCTTGGGCCAGCGCATGGTCATGCTGGG
>NZ_JAWRWI010001058.1:0-241 GCF_046535585.1 Bacillus sp. SIMBA_005
TCGCAGGCGCGCACGTCTAAGCTCCAAGTACGTAATTCGTCTCTACATTATGACCAGCTTTCACCAACCGCTGGCTCTCTAAACAGGGAATATAGACACTACTGCAAACTCTTCATCACTAGAAAACTATAAGCATTATTCTATACGATTCTGTTTCAATGTCAATAACTATGTTCGAGACAATTCATTATATGCTATAATAAACAAGATTTTAGGAGGTCGATACCTTGAAGGATTGGAT
>NZ_JAWRWI010001059.1:0-241 GCF_046535585.1 Bacillus sp. SIMBA_005
GCACGTTCGCCGCGTTCACCTTCCTAGCACCGGTCGTCACCGACATCGCCGGGCTGGATGCCGGATGGGTCTCGGTCGCGCTGGTGTTGTTCGGCATCGGCTCGTTCCTCGGCGTCACGATCGCCGGACGATTGTCGGATCGTCACCCCGGACTCGTGCTCGTCGTCGGCGGGCCGCTGCTCCTCGCGGGCTGGATCGCGATGGCCGTGGTCGCCGCGCATCCGGTGCTGCTGCTCGCGCT
>NZ_JAWRWI010001060.1:0-241 GCF_046535585.1 Bacillus sp. SIMBA_005
GTTTGTTGGTGCTGGATCGAACTGAGCTGGAAGAGGATGTGGAGCTGCGTGGCGACAACGTCTACTACGCCTCCGGACGTCCGTTCAAGGGTAACCTCACGAAACGCCAGATTCACCTTCTTCGAACGGTCGGACGCTTGATGGCGCCAACGAAAGGAGAGTCCAGCCGAGACTTCGTGACGATGGCAACGAAGTTCTAAATGCACGGACTATATGGCGCCGTCTGTGGCTGCCATGCGAC
>NZ_JAWRWI010001061.1:0-241 GCF_046535585.1 Bacillus sp. SIMBA_005
ATTTAATTTTGATTTACGTATTCACAATTCTAACTACTTTCTTGCAGTCCATAATCCTCGATTACTTATCAAGGTCTGAAGACCAATCAATTTCATCTCTAAACCAATTCTCTACTTTTATTGGTCCACAATCCATTTTTATAGGAATTTCTTTCCCCCATTTTATAATATCATCAATGAATTCTTCGTTATCCAACCCTTCTAATGTTCTCTCTTTCAATGCTTTTCTTAAATATTCAAT
>NZ_JAWRWI010001062.1:0-241 GCF_046535585.1 Bacillus sp. SIMBA_005
GCTGATATTTTAAACGGGTTGTCCCCTTTCAGTTCCATATAGACCGCAATCGTTTCAAGCAGCCTGATGATATCTTTTTTATGCATACTGTTAACCCCCAGTCGTTTCCTGCTTTTCATCATACAAATTTTTCTCTTCCGGCACAACTGACGCAGAGCTTGAAAAAAACTTCTCCGGTCAAGAGAAGTTTTTTATGCCCCGTACTGGGCCCACAGTTCTTGCAGGAGCCCCGACAGATACG
>NZ_JAWRWI010001063.1:0-241 GCF_046535585.1 Bacillus sp. SIMBA_005
GGAGTAATGATGTGAAAGAAAAATTTATTTCGATTACGATTATTTGCGGCTATGCTGCTTTCTTTATGATTTTTATAGCCATGGATCATTTTTCAGGATCATCCCTCCCTCAAGCGGAACAGGGCGTGATCAATCTGGAAAATTGGGATTTTCAAAAGGATGGAAATGTCCAGCTGAACGGGAAATGGATTCTATATCCAAATCAGATGCTGTCACCGCAGGCGCTTCATTCAGCAAAAGG
>NZ_JAWRWI010001064.1:0-241 GCF_046535585.1 Bacillus sp. SIMBA_005
CGAGACCACGAAGAATACAGCCCCGAGCGCCGCATAGCCCGCGGCCCCCGCGATCATTGCGCTCCCCTGCACGCCCTGGTATAGGAAACCGAGGCCGGCGAAGACCGAGATGCCGCCGGAGAGCATCTGCGGCACCTGTCCGCCATTGTGGCGATTGCGGATCGCCGCGACGAGCTGCGGCACGCCGGCGACGATCGCCCAGACGCCCCAGACCGCGACGGCCGCGGAGATCGACATCGAT
>NZ_JAWRWI010001065.1:0-241 GCF_046535585.1 Bacillus sp. SIMBA_005
CTTGTATGCTTTTTCCCCATTCACTCAATCCTTTCTTCGATTGATGTCACGGTGCGATATCACAGCATTTTCATTTTTGGCTAAGCAAGCACCAAAATATTCTGCCAACGTCACCGAACGATGCTGTCCTCCTGTACAACCAAAAGCAATGACAAGTTGTGATTTCCCCTCTTGTTTATAAAGCGGTACCATAAATTCAAACAAATCCGTTAGTTTTTGAATTAGGATTTGTGTATCCTCT
>NZ_JAWRWI010001066.1:0-241 GCF_046535585.1 Bacillus sp. SIMBA_005
GTCGGCATCGACCGTCTGGTAATGCTGCTGACCGGGTCCTCGTCGATCCGCGACGTGCTGCTGTTCCCCTACATGCGGCCGCAGAACGACGCCTGACGTCGGTTTCCGACGCCGGCGCCGACCGTGCGCTGGCCTGACATCGCCCACGTTTCCCGTTGGAATGGGGATGGCGTCACATCCCCGGCGCGCCCGAGGGCTGGCCCGGAGCTTGCTTCACGTTAAGATCGTGCGCACGCGCTGC
>NZ_JAWRWI010001067.1:0-241 GCF_046535585.1 Bacillus sp. SIMBA_005
GTAATAATGGAAACACCAACGATTCCTCCATCCATAATGTGGTTGGGTACTAAAAATAGCTCTAGTCCTAATGCCATAATGATAGCACCTATGGCAACCATAACAATTCGGGCGGTTATTTTCCGAACGGTATTCTTTTTTTGCCGTCTTGCTTTAGCTACCTTAGTGGTCTGTGAATCACTCAAATCAATCGCTCCAATCAACTAGTATACGTCTCTTACTCTATTTTATCGAAATATTG
>NZ_JAWRWI010001068.1:0-241 GCF_046535585.1 Bacillus sp. SIMBA_005
AGATAATCCGTATTCAGATTCAAAAGCGACTGCTCCGCCGACGCTAAGATGTGAGACTTCGACGTATTATAATGATGCGACTTGTTTCCTGGCCGCTCCGGTGATTCAATGACAATCCCGCATTTTGTGACGATTTCGATTCGCTCCCTTATTGAAGGCGAAAGGGACAAAGCGCCGCCGAACAGCTTTTCACACGTATAACCGCCGTATATATCGGCATGATCGAAGGTGGTGATGCCTT
>NZ_JAWRWI010001069.1:0-241 GCF_046535585.1 Bacillus sp. SIMBA_005
TGCTGTCAAAAATGGAAGTGATCAGGTCAAGCCGGTTGTCGGTATAGCCTTTTTTCAGGGTGTATTGATCTTCCACCGCATCTTCGGCCGCCTGTTTTTTCGATTCCGTCGCCTGCTGATCTTCCACTGTGGCGGGCGCGTAATCGTCTTATCACTGACTGAAAACAAATCCAAATTAAGTGATTCAGGTTTTACATGAATAAAGAGCAAACCAAACATGATCGCTGAAAGCAGCAGGTAC
>NZ_JAWRWI010001070.1:0-241 GCF_046535585.1 Bacillus sp. SIMBA_005
TTCCCTGTCATTTCAATAGGTTGTGACACCCCTAATAATTCTAACATGGTTGGCGCCAAATCGGCTAAAATGCCACCATTTCTTAACATTAAATTTGGTTTTGTCACAATTACTGGAACAGGATTTGTTGTATGAGCTGTCATCGGTTCCCCTGCTAACGTAACAACCTCATCAGAGTTACCGTGGTCAGCTGTAATAATAGCTGCACCGCCTTTTACCAGCAGGGCATCTACTACTTTCC
>NZ_JAWRWI010001071.1:0-241 GCF_046535585.1 Bacillus sp. SIMBA_005
AATGCCATCCCCGACTCGGTAAAATCCATGAGCTTTATCTGCGTTTTGATATTGTGCAACACTTCTTTTCCTGTGCTGTGTCTTTCCTGATGATAGCTGTCCAGAAGATGAGGCGCCGCTTTTCCCTTCATTTGCGCCGCCACCTTCCAGCCGAGATTGACGGCATCCTGAAGCCCCGTATTCAGGCCTTGGCCGCCTGCGGGAAAATGAATGTGCGCCGCATCCCCGGCCACAAAAATCC
>NZ_JAWRWI010001072.1:0-241 GCF_046535585.1 Bacillus sp. SIMBA_005
CCTTGTGCGGGTCGTCAGCGCGGCGGGCAGCCACTGCGATGAGCGCCGGCTTCGCCAGCTGCGCGCCCAGCCGCCAGGCGAACCGTTGAAAGCCTTGATTGGCGCCGTTTTCGTGCAACCGGGCCATAACGGCTTGGGCTTCACTCATGACCGGGTGATGGAGGCTGCTTATGCACTAACGCACGAGCACGAGCGCGCCTCGCTGCATGCACGCATCGCCCTGGCCATGCGCCAGGCTTGG
>NZ_JAWRWI010001073.1:0-240 GCF_046535585.1 Bacillus sp. SIMBA_005
GAATCAGGTCACGCACGTAGGCGGCGAGTTGCTGGGCATAATTGCCGGCGTCCGGCTGCCCGTAATGGGCCTTGGCGTTAGCCAGGGCCAACAGAAAGATCGCCTCTGGGTCGATGCTGGTCTTGTCGGAGTCGTTGTCCAGCGGCAAGAGGCCGAACTGCCCCTTCACCCGTAGCAGCCACGTGGCATCCGAAGGCGCAGGCAACAGCTCGATGCACTGCCGAATCTCGTAATGGCTGG
>NZ_JAWRWI010001074.1:0-240 GCF_046535585.1 Bacillus sp. SIMBA_005
CAAGTGACGAGTTTGCGAGCAAAACGATGATTAAGTGGCCCTGGAAAGTACAAGAATCAGCACATCAAACTGCCCTTCCCTGGCAGGAAGCACTATCGATCCCCCTTTTAACGGGTCTGACGGAACAGGAACAAAGCAAATTAGTCACTCTTGCCGAACGTTTTTTACAGCAAAAGCGGCTTGTTCCTTTACAGGGCTTTGAACTGGATTCATTAAGAAGCTGCCGGATAGCACTTCTAT
>NZ_JAWRWI010001075.1:0-240 GCF_046535585.1 Bacillus sp. SIMBA_005
GGCCTGGCCTGGCCCTACCTGGCCCCGGACGGCGCGCTGTGGATCGCCGCCGGCGACGGCCTGTACCGGGTCGAGGATGGACAGGCGGTGCTCAAGCACCGCGTGCCGGGGCAGGGACATCTGACCTCGCTGCTGCAGGACCGGCGTGGCGAGCTGTGGGTCGGCACCGAGAACAACGGCTTGTTCCGCATCGGCCGGCGCGGCTTGGAGCGGCTGCCGCCGAGCACCCGTGTTCCCGGT
>NZ_JAWRWI010001076.1:0-240 GCF_046535585.1 Bacillus sp. SIMBA_005
GTCTCGACCTTCATTTTTAGAAATATTCATTAGATCGATTGTCGGTGGCGAAATATCCACCTTTTTGTTGAATACTGTCGACATGGATGTTGCCGCAGAACCCATCATTTGATTCATCGCTTCTTGTACTGCACTTAGCTGAATCTCACCTAGGTCAGGCTTAGGGTTTAAACCGTCCCCACCTAACATTAAATCGGCTATAATGGCAGCATCTGATTGTTTAATAACAAGTAAATTCAT
>NZ_JAWRWI010001077.1:0-240 GCF_046535585.1 Bacillus sp. SIMBA_005
GACCTTGTCCATCGGCAACAGCATCGCTTTTGTCAGCGTCCGCCGGGGGTGGGTAACCCGTCCCCGGCTTCGCTTCGAACTCAAGTCGCTGCCAATGCACATCTGGATGATCGCTCTATTTTAGCGGGGCTTTTCGCGTTCGCGAGACTCCGGGGGACGACGTTGGAGTGAAACGCAATGTCCTGGTCCGGATTGCGCCTCACCAGCATTCCCGACGCCTTGCATCTGTCACGTGAGCTT
>NZ_JAWRWI010001078.1:0-240 GCF_046535585.1 Bacillus sp. SIMBA_005
TTGTTAAACGGCTTTCGCCTTTTCTTCTTGTTTGCCTGTCTTTTTGTTTGTCAGCTTAATTGATTTAACAAACAGCGTGAGGATCAATCCGGCAGCGATAAAGGCCAGGCCTGTGAAAAACACGCTGTGAAGCGAATCCATCAGTGACGTTTTCAAAACCGGCACGATATGGGAAGAAAATGCGGCCGGAATCTGCTTAATCGATTCCTGACTGAACAAGGATTGAAGCAGCCCTTCAGG
>NZ_JAWRWI010001079.1:0-240 GCF_046535585.1 Bacillus sp. SIMBA_005
CGCGTTACAAAAGTATTCACACTTTTATCAGAATTTATAGTATATATTTGGGTTCCTGTACCAAGTTTTAAATTATTATCAGTTTGTGGATACTGCATAATAATTAGTTGATTTAATTCATTAAACCCGAAAGAATGAATCATTCTTTTACTAAACCTCTCGCCTTTTGTTATATTTTTCAAGATTCTTCCCTTTTTAAATTTATTGATCTCATGAAAATATGGTAAATGCGTATAATAT
>NZ_JAWRWI010001080.1:0-240 GCF_046535585.1 Bacillus sp. SIMBA_005
GTATAGTCTACTGGCTGCAGTTCGCTTCCTCCGTATTCCGAATAATAGCCATCTTTGTCACAATGCCAGATATCAACAAAAACTCCCTCCAAATTGGAGCATTCTGTATTTCTGTTTTTAATTGTAAGATAAATTTCAAAGGGTACGCCAGTTCTGTCCCCGACAATATTCACCCGTTCCAGGATTGATGGGGTTTTTGTGGGAAAGGGTCCTTCCAGATCATAGTTGGTAAGAGTACAG
>NZ_JAWRWI010001081.1:0-240 GCF_046535585.1 Bacillus sp. SIMBA_005
GCGCTAGCCGCGGCCTGGTTGCGATGACGCTGCGCACTGCGCGGTGCATTGCCGGAACACGCAACGGCGCTGTCCTGTAGGCGCGCGCTGGCGCGCGACAGGCCGCTCCGCGCAACACCCTTCGCGTGGGATGCCCGGTCGCGCGCGAGCGCTCCCACAGGAGGAGGTGTTTGCGATCGGGTCGTGTGCGGAGGCGCGATCCGACTGCAGGTGGAGGCGCAACGGAAGTCTGGACGCTCG
>NZ_JAWRWI010001082.1:0-240 GCF_046535585.1 Bacillus sp. SIMBA_005
GTTGACAACTGGCGTGGCATCCCTAGACTCCATCTTGAAGTCGAGGCCGCGCATGGCACGGAAGCCGCACCCCGAACCGGAAATCGAAGCCGCGTTGCGCCATGCCGAAGCGCACGGTTGGCGGGTGCGGCAAGGCGGCGCCCATGCGTGGGGCCGGATGTACTGCCCCTACAACGACCAGGAGTGCCGGTGCGGTGAGTTCTGCATCACCAGCATCTGGAGCACGCCGAGAAATGCCTG
>NZ_JAWRWI010001083.1:0-240 GCF_046535585.1 Bacillus sp. SIMBA_005
GCGGTCTTCTCGGGGAGGGTCGTGGTTGTCATGAGGCGCCCTTCTCCACCCGCTCGCGCTGGAGCCGGAAATTGATGACACTGATGATCGCGAGGAAGGCGAACAGCACGTAGCTCATCGCAGCCGCCGGTGCCAGGTTGTTCTGCGAGAGGCCCTGATCGGCGATGTATTGGATGGCGGAGCGCGTCGTGTTGCCCGGGCCGCCCTTGGTGATGAGCAGCGACTGCCCGAACATGTTGG
>NZ_JAWRWI010001084.1:0-240 GCF_046535585.1 Bacillus sp. SIMBA_005
GGCGGCGGCCCGCGCTCATGCCGCTTCCGCCCGGGCCAGGCGGCGGCGCGCGCCGAGGTCAGTGAGGGCCACGGCCAGCGAGGCCACCAGGAAGAGCACGACCGCGAGCAACCCGGTCGCGTAGGCGTCGTTGTAGACCTCGGCGTGCGGGGTGCTGTCCTGTTCCCGGAAGATCGTCGAGTAGAAGAGGCTGAGCGCGATCGCCGCGCCGATCGCGTTGCCCACGCGCTGCCCGAGTTG
>NZ_JAWRWI010001085.1:0-240 GCF_046535585.1 Bacillus sp. SIMBA_005
ATGGAGACATAGATCCATTCATCAATGCCTATTTACGTTCTAAAATCGGATAATGAATGAAAACCTCAGAGGCAACAAGCTTCTGAGGTTTTATTTGGAGGTGCCAGTCACTCAAACAATTCTGAATTTTCTAGGTGTCAGGCACTCAAAATGGAGGGTGATAGGGGGCATCATGGCTAAGTTGCTTGCGTTCTTCCATATAATGTTTATAGAGCATAGATGCATTGACAAATTGTTTAC
>NZ_JAWRWI010001086.1:0-240 GCF_046535585.1 Bacillus sp. SIMBA_005
GGTCGGCGGGGAGAACTACGCCGCGGTGTTCTCCGATTCCAGCTTCCTCGATGCGATCGGAAACACGGTCATACTCGCGGTCGGAACGACGGCGGGGTCGATGCTCATCGGTATGGTCCTCGCGTTGCTGCTCGAGGGAACCGCGAAGAATCTGTGGGTGATCCGTACCGCGGTATTCATCCCCGCGGTCGCGGCCATGGCCGTTGTTGCGGAGATATGGCGCGTGCTCATGTACCCGGC
>NZ_JAWRWI010001087.1:0-240 GCF_046535585.1 Bacillus sp. SIMBA_005
CCCGCTTCACATCGCCTTCGACATGAGGTATATGGTCTTTCCCATCCTGCTTTGCTTCGGTGAGTCCTCCCATAATGGACGGCTCATAGTTGACGTGCGGGTTTTGTCCTTCTGCTCTATCGACCCGATATTGCATTTGCCCGCCTTCCTGGTTGGTGGCGACATGCTTTTTCGGCGAGTTGATCGGAAGCTGCAGGTAATTTGCGCCTACACGGTAGCGCTGCGTATCAGAGTAGGCAA
>NZ_JAWRWI010001088.1:0-239 GCF_046535585.1 Bacillus sp. SIMBA_005
TCCGCAGCAAACTGCCGTGCTGGCGGGCGATAACGAACAACAGCAGCGTCTGGAACAGGCACTGATGACCCCGGACACTGACGAATATTACAACGCGGCAGCACTATGAGCTGGCAGGATAAAATCAACGCGGCCCTCGATGCGCGGCGTGCTGCCGATGCCCTGCGTCGCCGTTATCCAGTGGCGCAAGGAGCAGGACGCTGGCTGGTGGCGGACGATCGCCAGTATCTGAACTTTTC
>NZ_JAWRWI010001089.1:0-239 GCF_046535585.1 Bacillus sp. SIMBA_005
CCTCTTTTGCGCCTTTAGAATCTTTCGTTCCTTTTGTTCCGTCTTCTTTATCCGTGCCGCTTCCGTTCTTATCTTTCGTTTCAGGAGCCGGCGTTTTTTCAGTTGCCACTTCTCCGCTGCTTTTTTCGCTTTTCATCTGCACGGCATTTTTGCTTTCCGGCGACATAATATAATAAACACTTAATACCACGACGAGACTGAGCATTGTTAAAAGCCAAACCGTTTGTTTTTTCAGCATG
>NZ_JAWRWI010001090.1:0-239 GCF_046535585.1 Bacillus sp. SIMBA_005
TATGAGACAGGGATGATCTGTACTTGTACTGGTGACAGCCATAATCGGAAGGCGCCTGCCTAATGCTCGATGAGAATACCAAGGCAACGATCAAGAGAACCGAAAATGGCACTGTGAATGACAACTGGCCGTACCCTTTCATTCTTTTCATTGATATATGTTAAATCAAATTTCTCAGGCATTTGAAAATGCCGCTGGATTATGGCGCCTTGGTGGCTCCGCTGCACGGCGCCTTTAAT
>NZ_JAWRWI010001091.1:0-239 GCF_046535585.1 Bacillus sp. SIMBA_005
GGCGAACACTTTGACGCCGTCCTCCGCCTGAATCCGCAGCTGATTTTGTTTTTCCTCCGCCTGCTGATTGAGATGCTCTTTAATAATTTCAAACACCTCGATGAGCGGCAGACTGAGCTTGTCCAGTTTGATTTGCTGGGATCTGATTTTTTCATAATCCAAGTTTTCTTTCACGAGCCTGAGCATCCGCTTCGTTTCTTCACTGATCAGCGAGAAGCATTTCTCTTTATCTTTTTCCG
>NZ_JAWRWI010001092.1:0-239 GCF_046535585.1 Bacillus sp. SIMBA_005
TCCAGGCCGATATCGATCATGCCTATCAGCCGGAATTAGAATTATTAGGCGATATCGCCGCTACGGTTAAACAAATTGAACACGACGCTGTGACATTTGATATGGGCAGCCGTGAAAAAGAAGTGCTGAGCGAGTTAAAACAGATGCTCACAGACAGCGAGAAGGCGCCAAGCGATCATAAATCCGACAGAGTGCATCCTCTGCAAATCGTCCAAGAACTGCGCAATGCAATTGATGAC
>NZ_JAWRWI010001093.1:0-239 GCF_046535585.1 Bacillus sp. SIMBA_005
TTGCTGTTTCATACGTCGCATTCCTCACTTGGTTTTTATTCGTTACATCCATTATAAGCGTTTTGGCGCATGAGAAGAAAGAGAGAGGAGGGAGAAAAAGATAAAGCGCCGGAAGACGGATTGTCCTTCGGCGCTTCTGTCACAATAGGTTATTCAAACATTTGCTCTTTAATATACTGAACCGGCATTTCACGGCCTGTCCAATATTCAAACGCCATGGCGCCCTGCCAAAGCATCAT
>NZ_JAWRWI010001094.1:0-239 GCF_046535585.1 Bacillus sp. SIMBA_005
CTCGTCGAGCCAGATCACCACGGGACGCGCGATGTCCGAGTTCAATGCGGCCATTCGATAGGTGAACAGCTGCTCCCGGGCCAACTCGCCCGCCGGCTGTGTGGCACCTTCGATGACCTCGCGGTACCGCTCGGCCGCGCGCCGCACCTGGGGCAGCAGAACGGCAACACCGCCCTCGCTCGTCGCGGCGTAGTGCTTGAACTGCGTGAACACCTCGCGAATCGGGAAATCGTCTCGCG
>NZ_JAWRWI010001095.1:0-239 GCF_046535585.1 Bacillus sp. SIMBA_005
CGATAAAGAATATACCGGATTAGGATCTTGAAAGAAACCTATATTACAATTTACAAAACTTAGGCTATCAAAAAAGCAGTTATCCAGTCCAAAAATTCTATACAATTGAATTCCGTAATTTTGGTTTCTAAATACCACATATTTTAAGTTGACAAAAGAAATTAAATCCATTTCATCTGGAGCATATAGTCCAACACTACCTCCTTGCAAAGTTAGATTAGAAAGAACAAAATTATTAT
>NZ_JAWRWI010001096.1:0-239 GCF_046535585.1 Bacillus sp. SIMBA_005
GTAGGGTCAGTCGGATGCATTAAAATCATGGCACCATTATGTATCTTGCTTAACACTCTCGTCTGAAGTACAGACGGAGCCGGCTTTTGCCAATCGATTGTATCAACTGTCCACATGACTGTTCCCATCTGTTTCTCAGCTGCAATGTCGATAACCGCTTTTCTGAAACTTCCGCTCGGCGGAGCGAACCACTTTGGCTTAACACCGATCGTTCGTTCTATTTGTTCATTAGTCTTGTC
>NZ_JAWRWI010001097.1:0-239 GCF_046535585.1 Bacillus sp. SIMBA_005
GTGTCTGCGTTCAGGGCAGATCAGCAGTCGGTCTGCGCGCCGGACTTCGGATCGCTGCCGGTTGACGCCGGGCGGCGGGAGAAGCCGCCGTCGTTTTTCTCAAGCTGCGCCTGCAGCGCGGCAAACTCTGCGCGGCCCTCGCCGGCCTGCTGCTCAATGGCCTCAAGGCGGGCATTAAAAGCCAGCTCAAGCGCTGACAGGCTTTCCGCCTGCGCTTCTGCATTCAGCTGCACCTGCTC
>NZ_JAWRWI010001098.1:0-239 GCF_046535585.1 Bacillus sp. SIMBA_005
GGGGCGTGTTCAGCCATGACTTCGCCCAGCCCGGCGAGCACAGCCTCACCGCGCTGGCCGCCGATGGCGCGTGGACGCGCCTGCGCTTCCGCGTGCTGCCTGACTAGCGCATGCCTAGCCGGTGGGGCGGGCCGCGCGCAGTTGCCGCGGCGTCATCCCGGTCATCGCGCGCAAGGTGCGGTTGAGGTGGGCCTGGTCGGCGAACCCGCACTGATGGGCCAGTCCGGCGAGCGTGGAGC
>NZ_JAWRWI010001099.1:0-239 GCF_046535585.1 Bacillus sp. SIMBA_005
CAAATGATCAATCAGTTAGAGGATATAGTGGATTTTGTAACGGCTGTGTTAGCCGATCAGCAAACAATTGATTATGCGACAGCAAGTATTAAATCTTACACAGAACCGATTGTAGAAAAAGGAAAACAAGGATACTCGCTAGTCAAAGATATACAACAACAAGCAGAAGCAACAACAGAACCAATTAAACTCTTTACGATTATGAAGTGGTTAAAAGACCCGAGTGTTCAAAAGTCACT
>NZ_JAWRWI010001100.1:0-239 GCF_046535585.1 Bacillus sp. SIMBA_005
GGCATGAAGATCGGTCAGCTGTGCTTCTTCCGCCTGTCGTCGCCCGCGGACAAGACCTACGGCGCCTATGGCAACCGCTATCAGGGTCAGCGCGGCCCGACGGCCAGCCGTTCTCACCTGCGCTTCACCCGGGGTGATGTTTCCATCACCGACGCCGGGGCCGCCGGCGAATAGCGATGGCATACAACCCCGAGATCGCCGATCGCGTGCGCGCGATCATCGAGGTCATGGGCGACGTC
>NZ_JAWRWI010001101.1:0-239 GCF_046535585.1 Bacillus sp. SIMBA_005
CCCAAATCATTTCCGGCGTCGGTTTTATCGGCGCGGGCGTGATCCTGCGTAAAAGCAATGACGTCATATCCGGCCTGACGACATCGGCTATCATCTGGGGCGCGGCCGGGCTGGGTCTGGCTACAGGCGCCGGCTTTTATAAAGAGGCGTTCGCAAGCCTCTTGTTTATCCTGATCAGTGTCGAATTTCTTCCGTGGCTGATCAGAAAAATCGGTCCCAATCGCTTGAAGGAAAAGGAT
>NZ_JAWRWI010001102.1:0-239 GCF_046535585.1 Bacillus sp. SIMBA_005
CATTAAAAGTGCTTGCACAACTGCGCCAAGATGAACCATCTTTAGACATTGAAACGACCATTTTTCCGTGGAGCTCGGATTATTATGTACAGCATGGTTGTATGATGCCAAAAGATGCGCTCACTACATTAAGAAACTATGATGCGATATTATTCGGTGCGATTGGTGATGCGCGTGTACCAGATGATGTTACGGTATGGGAATTTATTATGCCGATTCGTAAACAATTCCAGCAATAT
>NZ_JAWRWI010001103.1:0-239 GCF_046535585.1 Bacillus sp. SIMBA_005
CGATCACGACGTTCCGGATCGTCCAGTCCGTCTCGAACTCTGTTGTAATCCCCGCCGCGTTCCCCCGTGCCGCTGAACAGTTCACTTCTTCCTTGGGCGGATCGCCCGCCGAATGTAGGCACTACGGTACCCACACCCTCCGTCATCTACCGTTCGAGACCGCGTGTCGTCGACGCCCGCGGCGAGGTGTCGCGACTCCCCGTGCAGCGCTCTCATTGAGAGCTGTGGGTCAGCACATG
>NZ_JAWRWI010001104.1:0-239 GCF_046535585.1 Bacillus sp. SIMBA_005
GGCACTTGTTATAGGTGCGGCAGGAGCTTTTAATAATGTGTATGACCGTGATATAGATGCCATTATGCCGCGTACGAAAAATCGTCCGACTGTAACAGGTGAGATGTCAGCAAAATCCACGATGAGTTTAGCGATTATTATGCTTGTTGTTGGAGTAGCTGTACTAGCATTAGCCTCACCACTAGCTGCATTATTTGGATTCTTAGGTGTATTTTTATATGTTGTGCCGTATACAATGT
>NZ_JAWRWI010001105.1:0-239 GCF_046535585.1 Bacillus sp. SIMBA_005
GGGCTGGAGCGCCCGGTCTGCGGACATCGCGGCAAGGCGAGGGTAGAACCCGGTGGTCGCCTTCTGCGCCAAAAACGGCGTTCCGGCATAGACGTTGCCGCCGTCCTGCCGGTTGAGCAGCTGGCAGCTGATCGTCACCGGGGCGTCGGAGTTCTCGACCGTGACCTCGAGGCGGAGGATCGCCAGGTGCCGCTCCTCGAAGCGGACGATGCGCTCGTCGCGGATGCGCACGCGCTTGC
>NZ_JAWRWI010001106.1:0-239 GCF_046535585.1 Bacillus sp. SIMBA_005
CTCTGGAAATTGAAATACAATGCCCACACGTTGGCGAACTGCTTTTAAATCCTTAGCCTTTTTACCTGCCTCCACTG
Organism: Bacillus sp. SIMBA_005; assembly: GCF_046535585.1. Taxonomy (NCBI): domain Bacteria; kingdom Bacillati; phylum Bacillota; class Bacilli; order Caryophanales; family Bacillaceae; genus Bacillus; species Bacillus sp. SIMBA_005. The sequence continues at coordinate 78 of NZ_JAWRWI010001106.1, forward strand.
TGCGATCGCCTAATTGCACAATGCCCGTTGTTGGCTTTAACAGTGCATTAAAATGTTGAAGAATGGTCGACTTACCGGAACCCGTATGTCCAATAATTGCTTGGTACGTATGGGATGGAATCTCAAAATTGACATCGAATAATGCCCGTTTTTCAAAAGGTG
>NZ_JAWRWI010001107.1:0-239 GCF_046535585.1 Bacillus sp. SIMBA_005
GTGTCGGCTCCTGCGCCGACCGTCGGATGCCGCTCACCAGCGCACTTCCAACCTTGTACCCGGTCGTCTCGTCCCCGGATGCGCGTCGCTGATGTGGAGGGTGGCACCCGCTGCCGCGACGCGTTCGCGGAGGCCGCGGAACACGAGGTCGACGGCGTCGGAGCTCACCCCGATGCCGTCGTCGCTGACGACGATGCCGTCATGAGCAAGCGTCACGATGCAGGATGCGGCGTGCGAGT
>NZ_JAWRWI010001108.1:0-239 GCF_046535585.1 Bacillus sp. SIMBA_005
CCTGAAATGGAAGCTGTTCAGAAAAAAATGAAGGAAGCAAAGACAAAAGAAGAACAAATGCAATATCAGCAAGAGATGATGGCATTGTACCAAAAACATGGTGTCAATCCGTTAAATATGGGTTGTTTACCAATGTTAATTCAAATGCCAATCATTATGGGTCTTTACTTCTCAATTTTATATTCTGCCGATGTGAAATCACATATGTTCTTATGGTTTAGCTTAGGTTCACCAGACAT
>NZ_JAWRWI010001109.1:0-239 GCF_046535585.1 Bacillus sp. SIMBA_005
GTGTCCGAGATCGTCATTCGCAGCGCGACGCTCCGCGATGCGACCGGCATCTCGGCGGTTGCACGTGAAGGCTCACCAGCAGACGTACCGGGGCCCCATCGCAGACGAGGTGCTCGACAGGCCGAGCGCTCTCGCGGCACGTCAGCACCCGTGGAACGAGACTCTCGCGGCCCCCGCCTCTCGAGTGTTCGTCGCGGTCAGGGACGGCATGATCGCCGGCAGGACGCACTCGCGGTTCG
>NZ_JAWRWI010001110.1:0-239 GCF_046535585.1 Bacillus sp. SIMBA_005
GCCGGTGGCGCGCGAGGCTTCGAGGCCGCGGACGATGCCGGCCAGCGAGCATTCGTCGGTGATCGCCAGGGCCTCGTAGCCGCACTGGCGCGCGCGCAGGAACAGGTCTTCGGCGCTGGCCGCGCCGCGCAGCAACGAGAAGTCCGACAGGCAGTGCAGTTCCGCATACGCCGGTTGGACGTCGGAGATCAGCACCGCGTCGTTCGCGGCCTGCAGGTCGAGCCGGCGCGCCATGTCCC
>NZ_JAWRWI010001111.1:0-239 GCF_046535585.1 Bacillus sp. SIMBA_005
CCTGATTCGGAGCGTGAACTCTGAATCAGGGGCCGGTCTCGTTCTGCGCGCGAGGGGGACTTGAACTGACCTCGGCCCCCTCGCGCCGCGAATCTCGTAGAGCGTTCTGCCGCATGAAACCGACGATCTACGACATCTGACCTGTGGATAACTCCATCTCGATACCCCGACCTACAGGTTATTTAGCACTTTCGTTAGCACTTCTTGCGGCTTGGAGAACCGTGGAACCTCGGTTCGGG
>NZ_JAWRWI010001112.1:0-238 GCF_046535585.1 Bacillus sp. SIMBA_005
CATGAACAAAAAGGAGGACATTTAGTAAAAAGGCATGTTGGGAAAACGGATGAAGAATTATTAGAGAGATTAAAAAGTAATTCAAAAATTTCGGGTTCTTCAACTTTTGAAGATATTACGACAGCTGAAAAAGTTGTTAATGACATTTTAAATAATCCAAAGAATATAAAGAAAATAGATAAATGGTTATCTAATCCTAATAGTAGACCCACATTGCCATTAAGGTATAAGGGTGATG
>NZ_JAWRWI010001113.1:0-238 GCF_046535585.1 Bacillus sp. SIMBA_005
TAGGCTTTTTACCACAAGATTTCAGTTATTATCCGGACTTCACAGGTATGAAATTTATGTTGTATATTGCTGCTCTTAAAGGTATAAATAAAAACCTTGCCAAAAAAAGATGTCTTGAACTATTAACACTAGTTGGACTAGAAGATGTGAAAAATAAAAAAATAAAAAAGTACTCTGGAGGAATGAAACAACGGTTAGGGATTGCACAAGCAATGATTAATGATCCAGAAGTATTGAT
>NZ_JAWRWI010001114.1:0-238 GCF_046535585.1 Bacillus sp. SIMBA_005
TAGTGAAATGCTGTCCGAAAGTGGAATAATCGTGCTTTGAAAGGCTGCAAAACAGGCCGCAATCAAAATAAACAGAGGGAAACTGTCAAATGCAATATAGGCTAATCCAATGATGCCTGTGATTGATGTGCAAACCGCCAGCAGGCCTTTCGTTTTTTGCGTATAGTCGCTGAGCATGCCCCAAAACGGCTGAAAGAAAATCATCACAATCGGGCCCAGCGACATGATCAAGCCGACC
>NZ_JAWRWI010001115.1:0-238 GCF_046535585.1 Bacillus sp. SIMBA_005
GCCTTGGTTAGCCATGTTCATATTTACAAATTGCAATTCGATTTGTCCGCCGATGACATATAATATGACAGATGTGCAAAAGTCATTAGAAGATGAAGGCGTAAAGGACTATCAAATCGTAGCATTTAGCGTAGATCCAGAAGTTGACACACCTGAAGTATTAAAAAATTATTTAAAAACGTACTCGGTTGTTGATGATAGCAAATGGCAGCTGCTGACTGGTTATAAGCAAGTATAT
>NZ_JAWRWI010001116.1:0-238 GCF_046535585.1 Bacillus sp. SIMBA_005
CTCGAGCTGCGCGAGCTGCAGGCAGCGACGCACCACCGGCGCGAACTTCTGCGACGAGTAGTGACAGAGGAAGTGATCGATCCGGTCCGGCTCGATGGCGCCTTCGCGTGCGAGCCGCACGTATTCGTGCGTCGCGACGTCGAACAGCTGCGGCAGCAGGCGGATGTCCTGGCGCAGCAGCATCGCGCCGTCCGCGTCGGCGGCGCTAAAGTCCGGATAGTCGCCCCAGCGGCGCCCG
>NZ_JAWRWI010001117.1:0-238 GCF_046535585.1 Bacillus sp. SIMBA_005
CTGGTAGTTCAGGGGATGGAATGGTTTGTCCCGTCGCTTGCACTAAGACATCCTCATCTTCAAAGGCCGTAATCGTACAAATATAAGCTGTGTCTTGTGCCACAACGATGATTTCAGCACCTTCTTTCATCCGCATAACACGCATAATATGACGGGCATCTTCACCTGTACTGCGCGCTTCATTATTAATGGCCGTCTCAATGAAATAGCGTTGCATACTGCTCACTCCTCTCAATAG
>NZ_JAWRWI010001118.1:0-238 GCF_046535585.1 Bacillus sp. SIMBA_005
TCCGGCCAGGTGAAGGTGAGTCGGTCGAGAGTGACCGACGCATGAAGGGTGGGGTGTGACATGGGATGTCTCCTGTCGAGTGCGAGGGTGCACTGACGCCGGACCTCGGTCACGAGCCGCGAGCGGTCGGAGCGGAGGCGGAAGTTCCTGGAGAGGCGGAAGGGTCCCGGAACGGGAATGTCCCGGAGCGGGACTGTTCCTGAAGGGGATGGTCCCGGAACGGGATGGGTCCCTGAAG
>NZ_JAWRWI010001119.1:0-238 GCF_046535585.1 Bacillus sp. SIMBA_005
GAACTGGATCGAATCGGGATCAGTGCTCTCCGAGCGCCCGAGGAACAGATACCGCTTCGGGTTCAGCGAGAAATGAAACAGCTCGAATACGCGCTGCTGCGCCTCCGGTTCGAGGTAGATCAGCAGATTGCGGCAACTGATCAGATCGACCCGCGAAAATGGCGGGTCGGCGATCAGGTTCTGCGGCGTGAAAAGAATCGCCTCGCGCAGTTCCTGCCGGACCTGATACCCATCGCCG
>NZ_JAWRWI010001120.1:0-238 GCF_046535585.1 Bacillus sp. SIMBA_005
CGTGAAAGAATGAGAGAGAAGCGAACATATGTTAACTTTTCTATAAGACTTTGGCTGTTTTTATGGTACAATGAAGAACAGTCAAAGAGGTGAATTTGCGTGATTGAATTTGTTAAAGGGACGATTGATTATGTATCTCCCCAATATATTGTCATAGAGAACGGCGGCATCGGCTATCAGATTTTCACGCCGAATCCGTTTATATATAAGGAGAGAAGCCAGGAAACGATTTTTACAT
>NZ_JAWRWI010001121.1:0-238 GCF_046535585.1 Bacillus sp. SIMBA_005
CGCTCGGCGTCGGCGAAGCCGGCATCCACGGCCGCGTCGTCCGACACGTCCGCCACCCAGGTGTGCACAGCGGGGGCTGTCGAGCGCACCTGCGCGGCCGTCTCCTCGAGCCCCGCCGGGTTCAGGTCCCAGAGGCTGACGGCGAGACCGAGCTCTGCCGCATGCACGGCGGTGGCCCGCCCGATCCCGCTCCCGGCACCGGTGATGAGCACCGCGTCTCCTGCTGTGAATCCGAGGT
>NZ_JAWRWI010001122.1:0-238 GCF_046535585.1 Bacillus sp. SIMBA_005
CGACGCATTTTCTGATTTCTAATAATGAAGAAATCGGCTACGGCGGCAATTCCAACATTCCTCCTGAGACCGTCGAATACTTGGCTGTTGATATGGGAGCGATCGGCGACGGCCAGTCTACGGATGAATATACCGTCTCCATTTGCGTGAAGGATGCGAGCGGACCGTACCATTATCAGCTCAGAAAACATCTGGCCGGGCTTGCGGAGCGCTATGGCATTGATTATCAGCTTGATAT
>NZ_JAWRWI010001123.1:0-238 GCF_046535585.1 Bacillus sp. SIMBA_005
AGATTAAAGAAAACGGAGCTCTTATATTGCAGCTTTTCCTCAAACATGAAAGATTGTACCTAAAAACGGAGGCATTTAAACAAAAAGTGAAATTCAGGTAAAAGGGCATTACTTAGTCGTCAGGAGTACGCAGCGTAAACAATTTAATTGAACAATAATAATTTTCACATCGTACTATATAAACGTCGATATGTTAGTGTTTTCATCTACTGTAAACAGGTTGTCTGTAGTAACTGTT
>NZ_JAWRWI010001124.1:0-238 GCF_046535585.1 Bacillus sp. SIMBA_005
GGACGCATGAGCCTGTCGATCACCCGCCCCTGGTGGCGCGAACGCCTGCGCGCCATCGACTGGCGCTGGCAGCCGGCACTGTCCACCGAGGGCCTGATCCTCGCCACCAGCCTGTTCTTCGCCCTGGCCTGCAACGGCCTGTTCTGGCGCAGCGCGATGGCCTGGAGCGGCGGCGGCATCGGCATGGCGCTGTCGCTCATCAACTTCGGAATCGACGAATACGTCAACCCGCGCCTGC
>NZ_JAWRWI010001125.1:0-238 GCF_046535585.1 Bacillus sp. SIMBA_005
CTTTGTTACACGCATAAAAAGGAGTTGGCTTATGTTAGAGCCAACTCCTTTCGCATTTCAATATTTCACATTTTTTTCACACATTCTACTTGAATGTGTGATTTTTTTCACATCAAATTGAATTGAATTTTAATATTATGACTTTAAGAAAGCACTATGAAAGCTTAGGAGGGAGTAAGAATGGCTAATAATAAAAAACCAGAAGATAATCTAAAAGGTTCACTTTATGGCGTGTTCG
>NZ_JAWRWI010001126.1:0-238 GCF_046535585.1 Bacillus sp. SIMBA_005
GGGAAGAGATCTGTATTCAGAACCAATATTTTTTCGCTGAACACCTTCGCCCGACCGGTCCCGTAGCCGTCACCGGCACGAACCGCCACCCTCCACGGCATCCCGCAGACGGCGCATATTATCACCACCACGCGCGCTGAAATGTTCGTAAGACACTCTTTACCCCACTGTTTCACGCCGCATTTTCACTAAAAAGCATCGCAAAAAAGTCTTTAGAGTACGCTGCTCTTTGCACCCT
>NZ_JAWRWI010001127.1:0-238 GCF_046535585.1 Bacillus sp. SIMBA_005
TTTAATTGTTCAGCTCTTCTTGATTTATTTTGTACTGCCTCAGCTTTTGCTTGTGGCCGGGATTCAAATCAATCATTGGGATCGTGTCTTATTTGTGATGATGACGTTTTCTTTACATACGGGCGCTTATTTACCTGAAGTTTTTCGCAGTGCGTATTCATCTGTCGGGAAGCATCATCTGGAGGCCGCCTACATTGTTGGGATGACAGATACACAGGCATTGTTCAGGATCATTATC
>NZ_JAWRWI010001128.1:0-238 GCF_046535585.1 Bacillus sp. SIMBA_005
GTTGGGCGGCAGCCGGCGCTGCAGGTGGATCGCGTTTAACGTCGCCTCGTGGGTCTGGCCCAGCACGCCCATCGTTTCGGCCGCGTAGTAGGCGCGCGGGAAATTGTCGGCTTCCTGGAACACGGCCGGCACCGCGACGAAGGCCACGTCGGACGGCTGCTTGGCCTTCCACGCGTTGACCAGCGGTTCGAACGCGGCGCAATGGCCGCACCAGTAGGCGAAGACCTCGGCGACTTCG
>NZ_JAWRWI010001129.1:0-238 GCF_046535585.1 Bacillus sp. SIMBA_005
CTCGACAACATCGTACTGACGCCGCACATCGCCAGCGGCAGCCTGGCCACGCGTCGCGCGATGGTTTCGCTCGCCGTCGACAACCTGATCGCCGCCCTCGGCCACGGCCCGGATGCGGGAAAACCGCCGTCGCCGGTCACGGCGACGACCGGCGACGCCGACGGCAAACGATCGGGAACCGCCTGAGCACGCAGGCGGGCGGTTCCCCGACATTCCGACGTCCACCCTCCGTTTCCCG
>NZ_JAWRWI010001130.1:0-237 GCF_046535585.1 Bacillus sp. SIMBA_005
ATGGCGGTGTAGCTCAGCTGGCTAGAGCGTACGGTTCATACCCGTGAGGTCGGGGGTTCGATCCCCTCCGCCGCTATAAAGGACCTTTAGCTCAGTTGGTTAGAGCAGACGGCTCATAACCGTCCGGTCGTAGGTTCGAGTCCTACAAGGTCCACCATCTATACGGAGGAATACCCAAGTCCGGCTGAAGGGATCGGTCTTGAAAACCGACAGGGGTGTCAAAGCCCGCGGGGGTTC
>NZ_JAWRWI010001131.1:0-237 GCF_046535585.1 Bacillus sp. SIMBA_005
AGATACTGGTCCAACCGGAGTAACTGGTGTAACTGGAGATACTGGTCCAACCGGCGCCACTGGTGTAACTGGAGATACTGGTCCAACCGGAGCCACTGGTGCAACTGGAGATACTGGTCCAACCGGCGCCACTGGTGTAACTGGAGATACCGGACCAACCGGAGTAACTGGTGTAACTGGAGATATCGGACCAACAGGAGTAACTGGTGTAACTGGAGATACTGGTCCAACCGGCGC
>NZ_JAWRWI010001132.1:0-237 GCF_046535585.1 Bacillus sp. SIMBA_005
GTCCCGACGGACGACCGCGGCCGCGACCACGAGATGCCTGCGCCCCTCCGGCAGGGGCATGTCGCGCACGTGCGTCTCCCCCGTCGGGTTCGCGTCGGCGTCCAGCAGGTCCCAGATTTCGTCGGTCATACCTCCACGCTATCGGTGCTTGACTGGAGGGCATGACAACCAGCGATCGGGTGCGTGGCGCCTACGGCGCACGCGCCGACGAGTACATCCGCCTCCTCGGATCGGTCT
>NZ_JAWRWI010001133.1:0-237 GCF_046535585.1 Bacillus sp. SIMBA_005
GGGGCCCGCTTTTTTTTTGCGCGCGCTTGTCGACGATGCGGGCGCGATCCGCAGTCTGCAAGCGCGCCTCACGCGAAAAAGGGTGTTGCGCGGAACGCCGATCGCGCGCGAGCGCGCTCCTCCGGGGACGGGCGTCTCGCACGCGTCGCTTCGTAAATCCGCACGAGCGGACGTGCCGCCGCCCGGCGTTCCCTGCGCGTCGCGTGTGAGCGCATTCGAGGTACGACGTATCCGAAG
>NZ_JAWRWI010001134.1:0-237 GCF_046535585.1 Bacillus sp. SIMBA_005
GCAGATTTATCGGGCGTTTCGGATTAATCGTGGGGAGCCTTATCATAAATAAATTGAATTATAATTGAGGTGATCTTTATTTCTATTGTTAATCGAATAGATGCTTTTAAAGCACTTATTAAAATAGGGAAAAGTTTAATAGATATAAATATACCTCCCACTACTTTAAGAGCATTTTATGGAGAAACACTATTAAATAAAGCAATTTTAAACGCAAATAGTTATATGAGTTTAATT
>NZ_JAWRWI010001135.1:0-237 GCF_046535585.1 Bacillus sp. SIMBA_005
TCTTTTTCGCAAACGTCGCATTTATGGGGCAACGTCTACCCCTTCGTTTATCATTTCGTAATCGATTCGAGGATTTCGAAGCTCGTCGTTCTACTTACCATGTCGTATATGGAGGGTCTTCCGCAATTTACAGTGATCTTTATCGCGCCGTCTCCTTCGAGCATCTCCGCAAACCTTCCCGTTAATAGCGCCTTCTGGTCGTCTGTCAGCCGTTGAACCTGAATGAACAACGCGATC
>NZ_JAWRWI010001136.1:0-237 GCF_046535585.1 Bacillus sp. SIMBA_005
GTCGTGATGGTTCCCCTCGGCGCGATCGCGGGCCGCGTGGCACGGCTGGATCCGCCGGCTCGACGCGCGGTCGTGTTCAGCGGCACCACACGCAATGGGCTCGTTGTGCTGCCTCTCGTTCTGGCGCTCCCGGCGGAGTTCGGACTCGCGCCGCTCGCGGTCATCACGCAGACGCTCGTGGAGCTTGTCGCGATGGTCGTGATGGTGCGCCTCGTGCCACGGCTGGTGCCGTTGCAG
>NZ_JAWRWI010001137.1:0-237 GCF_046535585.1 Bacillus sp. SIMBA_005
GTTTTCGTCCAGGCCCCACTTGGCGAGAATTTCCTCATAAGCTCCGTCGTCCATCAGGCTCTGAATGGCCGCCTGAACATGCGGGGCGACTTCAGAGCCCTTCTCGAACGCGGCCGCGACCAGCGTCCTCTGGTACACGCCCGCAATACGGACGGAGTCATCAAGGTCCGCGGTGTACCCGATGATCGAAATGCTCGCGTACAACACGTCAGCCCGTTCGCTGCGCACAGCAAGTAC
>NZ_JAWRWI010001138.1:0-237 GCF_046535585.1 Bacillus sp. SIMBA_005
GTCAGGGGGACGATAAGCGTGCCGTCGGTGCGGCGGTGGGCGATGCCTGTTGGCACGACGACGATGCGTTCCCGCGGTGGCTTCACGAACTTGTCGCCGATGCGGATGAGGTTCGTCGACGCTGCGTCTACAGAGCCCTGGCCGAGTTTGACCTCGATCGCGAGCCACTCGCCATCTGCCGCTTCGACGATGACATCGATCTCGTCGCGCCCCTTCGCGTCGCGGTAGTGGAACACG
>NZ_JAWRWI010001139.1:0-237 GCF_046535585.1 Bacillus sp. SIMBA_005
CCTGAAAAAGAAAATATTTCGATACCTAAAGAAAATTTAATTTTTACTTCAATACCTTATCCGCTACAAGTCACAAGCGGAAATGTCATTATATCAGATATCTCTGCGATAATTGATTGGGATAAAGACTATTACTTAAACTATGAAAATTTAAAAGATGAAAGCTATGACAATTGTGACAGTGTTCAGTTGTCAAAAAACAATTATTCAGTTAAAATAACGGGTTACTGTGGAAAT
>NZ_JAWRWI010001140.1:0-237 GCF_046535585.1 Bacillus sp. SIMBA_005
CTGTTAGATACCAGACCAACCAGATAACAGGTGTGGCAAGTAAGAAAACTAAAAGGTGAATGTTAAACCCTTTTTTTGCATTGATATGAGCTGATGTTGAGCTCAGTTTTTTTTGATGTGTCATGATCATTTAATTTTCTGTGAAACATATTTTATTTTGATAACAAGAGCTTTTTATTTTAGTTTTTTTTATTATAATTAATTTGATACTAAGTAGTTGTGAATTACTTTTGTTAT
>NZ_JAWRWI010001141.1:0-237 GCF_046535585.1 Bacillus sp. SIMBA_005
GGCTCATACGCCCGGGTGTCAAAATATCGTCCCATTTCAGATAAATGATCGGGCTGACAAGGAGTAATACGATTCCCGCCATGAGAACCAGCCTGAGCAGGGTCCTTCCGCTGAATCCCGAACACATAATGACGCAAAACGCGATCAGACCGATAATCATCGCCGTTCCGAAGTCGGGCTGAATAGCGATAAGCGCACAAATGACTACGGTGACGATCACCGGCGGCGCAACCCCCG
>NZ_JAWRWI010001142.1:0-237 GCF_046535585.1 Bacillus sp. SIMBA_005
GGACGCGGCCGTCGTGACCGACGCATCCGGCGTCGTTCTCGCCGCGTCCCCCTCCTCGCGCTGGCTCGGCGCCGTCGCCGGGAAACACCTGGCGCAGGAGGAACTCCGAGAACTGATGAAGCAGGCGCGTCGAAGCGGCCGCTCGCCCGCGCAGACGATGCGGATCCGCGTGAGTCGCGTCTCGAGCGACACGCGCCTTGTCATCGGCCGCGCGGCCGCGATCAGTGAGGAGTTCAT
>NZ_JAWRWI010001143.1:0-237 GCF_046535585.1 Bacillus sp. SIMBA_005
TCCCTCATCGTAGAACTCAGAAGGCACGCCGTTCGGGACCACAGATGCCTGCTTGACTCTCGCCCCATCTAGAGAACCGTCGACAAACGGGTAACTCGTGAGAAGAAGGTTGCTCCCGCCAATGACGTTGTACAAGTTTCGTACATTTGCTTCGAGATCCAAGCGGTCAGTTCCGGTGATCTGAATGCGGAGCATAGGGAAGAACGCCGGAACTCGCTTCGCCCTAACGACACTTCC
>NZ_JAWRWI010001144.1:0-237 GCF_046535585.1 Bacillus sp. SIMBA_005
GGCCCATCCAGATCGGCGTGGCGACGACGAGGATCTGCGCCTCCATGATCCGCTGGCGCAGCGCGGGCCACTGGTCGCCGTCGCCTTCATCGGCGGTCACGCCGGGGCGCACATCGAAATCGGCAACGCGGGCGGAATCCGTCTCGACGCCGTAGCGGCCCATCGCCTCGAGCAGCTCATCGAGCAGGCGTTGCGTCGACGACGGGGCATCGCCGGATTTGAGGGTGCAGTTGAGGC
>NZ_JAWRWI010001145.1:0-237 GCF_046535585.1 Bacillus sp. SIMBA_005
GTGAGGAGAAGTTCGTGCACGCCATGTTCCTCGAGAGGGCCGGCAAGGCGGGCGCGCTCGAGGCGCTGGAGGAGCGGCTCCAGCCCGGAGAGCGCCTCGCGCTCGTGGACGACGATCTCTGGATCGACTATGGCAGCGGCGGCGTGCACTCGACGAAGCTGACGAAGGCGGTGCTGGACCGCGCTCTCGGCGTCGCGGGCACGGCGCGCAACCTCCGCACGGTCCGGAAGCTCATCG
>NZ_JAWRWI010001146.1:0-237 GCF_046535585.1 Bacillus sp. SIMBA_005
CTGGTGCTCCCGCAGTTTCGGGGCGCGCCGCCTCCCACGAAGGACTCGTCGGCGCGCGGGCTCATCTCGGGCCTTCGGACGGACACCCAGCTCCCCGAGATCATCTTCGGGGCGTTCCTCGGCATGGCGCGGCAATACCGGGACGTGCTCGAGCTCTTCCCGTCCACTGCGCGTCGGGTGAAGGTCATCGGGCCGGCGAGCAAGAACCCTCTGTGGCTGCAGATCAAGGCAGACCTG
>NZ_JAWRWI010001147.1:0-237 GCF_046535585.1 Bacillus sp. SIMBA_005
GGCTGGCTGCTCAAGCGCCTGCCGGGCAGCGGCTTCCGCCCGGCCGCCGGACTGAAGCTGGTCGCCAGCCTGCCGCTGGGCGCCAAGGAACGCGTGGTGGTGGTCGAAGTCGGTGGCCAGCAGGTCCTGCTCGGCGTCACCACCGGCGGCATCACCCCCCTGCACGTCCTGCCCGAACCGCTGCCGCCAGCCCCGCCGCCGGCGCTGCCGGACCTGAAGAAACTCCCCGACTTCGCC
>NZ_JAWRWI010001148.1:0-237 GCF_046535585.1 Bacillus sp. SIMBA_005
ATGAGCAGTTCAGCATCGTCGTCGCGCATTGACGCGGATGACGAGCTTTTTGAAGGTTTCTCTGATCACGCGTTGACATCCACGTCGCTAGGCTCGTGCTTCCCGCAGCAAGGCGACGAATCGAATGAACAGGGATCCCTCCGTCATCGACGTGCAGGCCGAGATCGCACACTGGCAATCGCACCAGGCTCACGAGCGCATCGGCATCGGCAAGTTCAGCGTGCTCTCGCCGGTGGT
>NZ_JAWRWI010001149.1:0-237 GCF_046535585.1 Bacillus sp. SIMBA_005
CATCCTCAAAAAGAATGATGTATGAAAACCAATTACCTAATTCGGGAGGAAAAAGCTCCATATCTTCTGGTTTTTGCATCATAATGCGCTTCCCAAAGATTTCGAGCCACTGATCATTTTCTTTAAAAGAATCTACATCAGTTACAAAATACGAGATGTCATAATCTTGGAAGTTGTCAGGAGGGATATTTCTGTTTGTACGTGACCCTTCCAAAGTGACCAATCGGATTCTCTCAT
>NZ_JAWRWI010001150.1:0-237 GCF_046535585.1 Bacillus sp. SIMBA_005
GATGAATCGCAATGGCCGGTACGACACCTTTTTTGTGAATCCAGTTCCCTTTTGGCGTGAGCCATTTATACAACGTTAATTTTATGTCACTGCCGTCACCCATTGGAACCGCCTGCTGCACAGTGCCTTTGCCCAAGGAGACATCACCGACAACTTCATATTTTCCGGCTTCTTTCATAGAACCTGCAAGTATTTCAGAAGCGGAGGAACTGCCTTTATCAATTAAGACATTAACTG
>NZ_JAWRWI010001151.1:0-237 GCF_046535585.1 Bacillus sp. SIMBA_005
GTGCCCGTAAGATGCCCGGGTGCTGGGTGAACAACCATTCCGCGAGGTTTGTTGACGACCAGCACATCCTGGTCCTCATAATAAATATCCAGATCCATAGGCTCTGCCAGGACGTCGAGCGCTTCCGGTTCAGGTACAGTGACGGTCACCTGATCACCCGGCTGAATTTTATAATTCGCTTTCACCGCGCTTCCGTTCACGACAACCTGTCCGTCTTTTACCCATTGCTGAACCTGG
>NZ_JAWRWI010001152.1:0-237 GCF_046535585.1 Bacillus sp. SIMBA_005
GGTGGATGCGGACAACGTGCTGGTGTCGATCACTCCGTTCTCCGACAAGCCGGTGACCAGCACGATCGAGCGCCTGGATACGAGCAACGGTCGCCGGGTGAGCCTGGGACGCTCGCCGGTGACGCGGGCGGGCTTCCTGGCCGACAACCATGGCCAGGTCCGGTTCTCCGCCGGTGCCGACTCGGACAATGCGATAAAGCTCTACTACCGGGGCGCGCGGGGCGAGGACTGGCGACT
>NZ_JAWRWI010001153.1:0-237 GCF_046535585.1 Bacillus sp. SIMBA_005
CGCTGCGCGGCGTCGCGGTCTTGCGCGCGTTCCGCGAACGCGCGTGCGCCCTCCGCCGAAAGGGCGTCGCGCTTATTCGAGCGGACGCCTGTCCCGTCGCGTGCACGCGTTCCATCCACGCGGCGCCTGCACGTGATGCCCGCGATCGCGGGCATCCAGGGACGCTGCCGTGCATTGCCTCACGTCCATGGATCCCCGCCTTCGCGGCGATGACGGGTGAGGCGGACGCCCCCTGCT
>NZ_JAWRWI010001154.1:0-237 GCF_046535585.1 Bacillus sp. SIMBA_005
AGAAAAAACAGGGCACCCTTCCTGAAAACGGTGTCGTCATGAAAACGATTGTCACGAGCGAATTGGGCCGCGCTGTCGCTTCATCGTTCGGATTAGATACGGTTGACACGCTGACAGGCTTCAAATTTATCGGTGAAAAGATCAAAGAATATGAAAAATCAGGCCAATACACGTTCCAGTTCGGGTATGAAGAAAGCTACGGCTACTTAATCGGCGATTTCGCGCGTGACAAAGACG
>NZ_JAWRWI010001155.1:0-237 GCF_046535585.1 Bacillus sp. SIMBA_005
GGATGGTTATTGTGGAAGCAATGGAGTGGGCAGACGCAAGCCAAAGATCAGAGCTAACTGATTTCCTCGTCGATAAGTTAAAAAATTGTAGGAACCTTAAATGCAAAGAATATGGTAATGTCTATTTCCTCCACAGACAATTAACAAAAGGGGAGATAACAGCTCACGAAGCACTCGTTGCTAGTGGAAAGTTAGGTTTAAAACAGATGGAGACAGTTGTTTTTTCTAGGCTTATGG
>NZ_JAWRWI010001156.1:0-237 GCF_046535585.1 Bacillus sp. SIMBA_005
GAGTTGTAACAATGCGAGATATCGCAGTAGAAGAACTCGAGATGATGGCAGGCGCCTTTGGTCCTCCTGGGGCAGTCGGTGGTGCGGCAGTTGGAGTTGCTACTTATCTCGGTAGCCAGACCGGTGGTGGAAGTATCAATGGAGCTGATCTGGCGTTGACGCAGGAGCTGGTGCTCTGATAGGTGCTATCGCCCGCCCTGCCGGCATCGGCAGCATTGCTGCGGGGACGACCGCAGG
>NZ_JAWRWI010001157.1:0-237 GCF_046535585.1 Bacillus sp. SIMBA_005
GTCTGGGATCGCGGCCAGGCCGCGGTTGTAGACCTCGAGCTCGGCGGCGCCGGTGTCGTAGTCGCGATGCAGTTCGGCTTCGAGCAGATAGGCATTGCGGCGCATTTCGTCGTCCGCGCTGCCATCGGCCTGCAACGTGCGTGTCATATCGACGCGGGTCGCCCTCGCACCCCAGGTGTCACCCGATGCATCGTGTCCGTCGTCCGCGCGCCCTCGTCCTCCCGGCCATCGTTGGCC
>NZ_JAWRWI010001158.1:0-236 GCF_046535585.1 Bacillus sp. SIMBA_005
AATTGATTTATTTTCTGAGGCGGGTGACGGCTTTATCTCCGGGCAGAAAATAAGTGACGCGCTCGACTGCTCGAGAACCGCCGTTTGGAAACATATAGAGGAGCTCCGCAAAGAGGGCTATGAGGTTGAGGCGGTCAGACGAAAAGGGTACAGGCTCATTAAAAAACCGGGGAAACTCAGTGAATCCGAAATCCGTTTCGGGCTGAAAACAGAGGTTTTGGGCAAACAGCTTCATT
>NZ_JAWRWI010001159.1:0-236 GCF_046535585.1 Bacillus sp. SIMBA_005
CTACAGGTGCGCAATGGGTGTTTGCCAACGGAAAAGCTACAATTGTTGCTTCAAACAGCAATCAACAAGCATTTTATCAGGCTGTAAACGTTGCAGATTAATTTCCACACTTTCTGCATAGAACAGGGAAGTGTTTAAAAAATTAAATTTGATATTTTTTCTATATGCTTTAGACTCATTTTGAGTGAATTCTGAGAAGCTTCTTAAGATTTCAATTCCCGGAGAATCGATATTGG
>NZ_JAWRWI010001160.1:0-236 GCF_046535585.1 Bacillus sp. SIMBA_005
GTGGGCAGACGGTGAACCGCCTCGACCTGTTCGGCCTCTGCTCGAAGGTCTCCGATTCCCACAAGGAGCGGCGCGGCATGCCCGTCCCCCGGAAGAAGCAGGGGGCGCCGTCGTGAAGAACCTGCCGCCCGGAGCATGCCCCGACACGCTGCCGCACGAGCAGCGGTTCCCCTGCCGTCCGTCGTGCTGCAAAACCCCGTACATGTGCGCGCGGAAGCGCGCCTGCAGCTGCCACC
>NZ_JAWRWI010001161.1:0-236 GCF_046535585.1 Bacillus sp. SIMBA_005
CTCGGCATCGTCGTCGGACAGGCCGAGGCGATCGGCGACGCCGAGCTCCGCGACGTCGACCTGCGGGAGGACGATCGGGTGCGTGCGCGGACCGACAGCGGCCGGCGCCTGCTCCTCGACGGGTTCGCGCCGAGCCTCGCTCGGTGCACTGGGGGCAGCGGCATCCGCCTTCTGCGCTCCGGGCTCCGTCGGCCGGGTGAAGGCGGGTGCCGTCTGCGCGACGGGGGCGGGAGCGG
>NZ_JAWRWI010001162.1:0-236 GCF_046535585.1 Bacillus sp. SIMBA_005
TGGTGAAACGCATCATGGAACGCTTCGGCGGTTCGGTTCGGCTCAGCAGCAGCGAGGGCCATGGTACAAGGGTTTCGTTAAGTTTCCGACTGGCCTGAAAGCGCCAAGACACATTAATAAAGTAATGTAAGATATTGATATAAAAGGTAATAATGTTTTGGGTCAAAATCACCCAAATGTGGGGAAGGCTCCTCAAAATTAATCTAGAAAGTTCTTTCAACTTACTGATAAATAAC
>NZ_JAWRWI010001163.1:0-236 GCF_046535585.1 Bacillus sp. SIMBA_005
GTGACGACCGCCGGCGGACGCACGGCCGAGATCGGATCGAGCCCCTGGCTGATCCACCCGACGACCGCCGTCGATGCGCGGGTGACGACGTACGAGCTGCCGAAGGTGACCGTGTTCCTCACGTCCGACCGCAACGGCGACGCCGCCGTCGACTGGCAGGACGCCGGCATCCGCTATCGCGAGGTCGACACCGTGCGCCTCGGCGCCGACCGGGTCGCGGAGCGCGTGGTCAGTCG
>NZ_JAWRWI010001164.1:0-236 GCF_046535585.1 Bacillus sp. SIMBA_005
TGCAGCTATTTTTTCTTTGAGTCCCATTCTATGAAAATTTCTATTTATATACGCAACAAGCTCCCAATCACAAGAACAGCTAAAATAACCTTTATCTTCATAGCACTTATGATGTATTTGACAACCTCTATCTAATACATCTTTTGGCGTACCAGAACCATGTCCAGGACCACACCAATTCCCCCAAATAGGTATCCCTTTTTTAGCATTCATTGTAGTGTTTGCTTGATAGTTCG
>NZ_JAWRWI010001165.1:0-236 GCF_046535585.1 Bacillus sp. SIMBA_005
GGTCCCGGGATCTTCGACCGTGGCCGCGCGCCATGCCGCGTCCGACCACCGGCGGCGCACGACGTCCGGCAGGGCGGCGCGCAGGAACGGCGTCTCCAGCAGGGCGGGCTGCTCGGCGTAGAGATAGTTCGCCTCGTCGATCTGCAGCGTCGCGATGTAGCCGGTGCCGGCGGCGCGCATCGCCGCGGCCAGCGCGGCGTCGATCGGCTGGTCGCGGACGCCGTGGGCGAGGATGT
>NZ_JAWRWI010001166.1:0-236 GCF_046535585.1 Bacillus sp. SIMBA_005
CTTGAGTTTTTAAAGAGTGAGTATTCCGAAGAGCTTCATCTCTGCGGATCTTTTTCTTCAGATGAATCTGCGGCGAAAGACAGGAGAGAAAATCTGATTGAGGGCATCGCAAAGATGATGTCCAGTATTTTAAAGATTGACAGAAAGGAAATGGAAGAAGAGACTTCATTCGGCGAGTACGGATTTGATTCTATTACGTTTACCAGACTCGGAAATGAAATCAATCAACAATATGG
>NZ_JAWRWI010001167.1:0-236 GCF_046535585.1 Bacillus sp. SIMBA_005
GCGGTGAAGCCCGGCATGCCCAGCGCACCCAGCGCCAGCGACGGCCGCGCCAGGCCATCGATGCGCTGCAGGCCGCTGCCATCGGACAAGGCGTAGTCCTGCCAGCCTGCACCGGCCACCACCCGCTGCCCGGGCTGGAAATCCGGATGGCGCGAGGTCACCACGCGGCTGACCGTGCCGCCGACCATCACCTCGCCCAGCGCCACCGGCGGCGCGTAGCCGGGACCGGCCTCGTC
>NZ_JAWRWI010001168.1:0-236 GCF_046535585.1 Bacillus sp. SIMBA_005
CGGATCAGTCGCTCCGGCGATGCCCTCACCGTGCGCGCATCGGTCGACAGCGGAAGCTTGCGCCTCGTCCGGCTCGTGCCGTTCGCCCCGGGTCTCGTCGCTTACGCGGGGCCGTTCGTGTGCGCTCCCACCCGTGCAGGGCTGACCGTCCGTTTCCATTCCTGGCGCAGCGGGCCTGCCGACGCTGCGCTTCACTGAGCCGCGCTCGGTCTGGCACGGACGGTTTCGCGTGAACT
>NZ_JAWRWI010001169.1:0-236 GCF_046535585.1 Bacillus sp. SIMBA_005
TCCTCCAGCGTGGTCGAGCTGTACATCTCGTACCTGCGCAAGAAGATCGACGCCGGTCGCGCGCCCATGATCCACACGGTCCGGGGCGCCGGCTACATGGTGAAGGCCGCGCAGTGACCTCAGCCCGCGTCGCGGGTGCCCCACCGACCGCCGCCCCACCGACCACCGCACCGGACGCCCGACCCGCGAGACGCCGGTTCCCCCGCCTGCGGCCGTTCCGCTCGTGGACGCTGCGC
>NZ_JAWRWI010001170.1:0-236 GCF_046535585.1 Bacillus sp. SIMBA_005
GGAGCAGGCGCGCCAGATAATCCGGGACCTGAGTGCGGCGGTACTCGCTTCGGACGTGAAACGGAACGCCGAGGTTGACGACGACAAAGGGTGCAACGGTCATTCACTCCCCGTTCGTGGCGTCGGGTCAGTTGTGGCTCCGGATGGCGACCCTTGCACCGCGGAAGCCGCCATTCAGGCCCGGCCCCTTCAGATGGCGTACTGGATGGCGAATGCGCAGGTTTGCAAAATCACCG
>NZ_JAWRWI010001171.1:0-236 GCF_046535585.1 Bacillus sp. SIMBA_005
GACACCATCCGGTCGTTGAGCGAGCGCAGCGAGACGAAACGCCCACTGCTCGCATCCGACAAGGAAGACCCATGACTCTCACCGATGAGCGCCGGGCGACGGCATCCGCGCCCCCGCAGAAGACGGATGCCGTGCCGAAGCGGCCGTGGCGCCATCGCGTCTCGCGCTTCGACCAGAACGCGTCTCCGTACTTCTACATCTCCCCGTTCTTCCTGCTCTTCGGGCTCGTCGGACTG
>NZ_JAWRWI010001172.1:0-236 GCF_046535585.1 Bacillus sp. SIMBA_005
CGCGACGAACCGCCGCCCACGCCGCCCGACGCGCCACGCTGACACCTACCGGCACGGCGTTCGGCTAGCATGGCGCCGCACTCCCGCACCGTCGCTTGCAGCCGGGCGAACCCGCCAGCCGTCCCCGCCCGAGTTCCTGCGCCGACATGATCGAAGTCTCCAACGCCAACTTCCTGATCGCCCTCGCCGTTACCACGGCCGCGGGCCTGGCCACCGGGCTCGGCAGCCTGATGGTG
>NZ_JAWRWI010001173.1:0-236 GCF_046535585.1 Bacillus sp. SIMBA_005
AGCCTTCAGCACCGTGGACAAGAAGGTGCGGGAATCATTGCACCAGATGGTGAGAAACTGACGTCACACAAAGGCCTTGGAGTGATCACGGAAGTCTTTCAAAACGGTGAGCTAAAGGATTTGAAAGGAAAACGTGCGATTGGACATGTTAGGTATGCGACCGCAGGTGGAGGCGGCTTTGAAAATGTGCAGCACCTCTTCTTCCGTTCGCAAAACAATGGCAGCCTTGCCCTTGC
>NZ_JAWRWI010001174.1:0-236 GCF_046535585.1 Bacillus sp. SIMBA_005
CAGAACGTACAAATATTTTTGCTTATATCGGTGTCATCATACTAATGACAATACTTGTTTATCCCGTAGTAGGTCATTGGGTGTGGAGCGGTCAAGGTTGGTTAACTGACCTCGGCTTTATCGATTTTGCTGGTTCTACTGTTGTCCATTTAACTGGTGCAGTAGCTGCGTTTATAGCAGCCATAATGGTTGGACCACGTCTAGGTAAATACGAAAACGGACGTGTTAACGTTATT
>NZ_JAWRWI010001175.1:0-236 GCF_046535585.1 Bacillus sp. SIMBA_005
ATTCGTACATGGGCCGTACAAAAGTGAACAGGGAACAGACGAAAGACGTGTTTCGCGGGACGGTGCAAACCGCAAAAGAAACGTTTTCATCCCGTGCTGAAGTGTATTTCCATCCCGTAACAAAACACCTGATCAGCGTCCATATTTTCAGACTGTAAAAACGCTGCACAGCCTTATGCGGCCGTACAGCTTATCAGGTATCAGAAGAAACGTTTTGCGCCGAGGTAGCGCTGTTT
>NZ_JAWRWI010001176.1:0-235 GCF_046535585.1 Bacillus sp. SIMBA_005
CGCATTTCCGGCCCCCTGCTCGACCGCATCGATCTGCATGTCGATGTGCCCCGCCTGCCGCCTGCCGCATTGCGACCGGACGCGCCGGAGGGTGAAGCCAGCGACCGCATTCGGTCGCGCGTCGACGCGGCCCGCGCGCGGCAACTCGCGCGCGGCGGCGCCATCAATGCACGCCTCGACCAGAGCGGCACGATGCGCGTGTGCCGCCTGCAACCCCGCGACCAGGCCCTGCTCG
>NZ_JAWRWI010001177.1:0-235 GCF_046535585.1 Bacillus sp. SIMBA_005
CTTGTATTTTTAACGATGCACGTGTTCGGTCTGTAAATGCCGGTACATCCAACTCTTCATATACACGGTTTTTCATAATGTTGCGTACAGCATTAATCGGTTGACGCTCATTACGATATTGTTCAATATAGCCTAGTAATTTTGTACGGTCCTGTGTCCCTACCACAATATCAACACCAGGAATAGCCATAATTTCTGCTGGCGATGTTTGCGCATAACAGCCTGTTACACAAAT
>NZ_JAWRWI010001178.1:0-235 GCF_046535585.1 Bacillus sp. SIMBA_005
GTCGACCGCCCCAACATCGCGGGCGGTGGCTATCTCGGATCCGCCGCGCGGTTCCCGCACCGCGATGGCGCCTTCGCCCACAGTGTCGCGCTGCCCGCGACAATGCTGCGGGCGCTTCCCGACGGGACGGACTTGCGAGAGGCCGCCCTCATCGAGCCCGCGAGCGTGGCATGGCACGCTGTTTCGCGTGTCGGCGACGTCGCGGGGCGATCGGCCCTCGTCGTCGGTTGCGGCC
>NZ_JAWRWI010001179.1:0-235 GCF_046535585.1 Bacillus sp. SIMBA_005
GGAAGTAGTCGCCGGAGTCGGTGAAGAGCACCCGGTAGCTGTCGAGGTCGAACGATCTGAAGTCGATCGCGAACGTGATGCCGCTGCGCAGCAGCGTGCCGCCGTCCTGGAACGTGCCCAGGAAGATGGCGATGATCGGCACGAGCGCGATCAGCGCCATGATGATCAGCAGGAGCGACTGCACCCGACCCGCCGCGCCGCAAGCTCCCCGCGAAGCAGCGCTGGGCCGGTCGGG
>NZ_JAWRWI010001180.1:0-235 GCF_046535585.1 Bacillus sp. SIMBA_005
CGGGACTGGCGACGACCTGCGTGGGTGCGGGTGCCGGGGCGGTCGCCTGCGGCGCGACGACCGGCGCAGGCGCCGGGCTGGCGGCAGCGGTGGCAGCGGGCGCGGGATGGATCGGCACCTGACGCCCGTTCTCCAGGCGCAGACCACGGGCGGTCAGCCAGGCGTCGAAATCGTCCGCCGTCATGACCCTGCCGTTCTGGTACATGTTGAAGCGGCCGTCGGCCGCGCTCGCCTG
>NZ_JAWRWI010001181.1:0-235 GCF_046535585.1 Bacillus sp. SIMBA_005
GGCGCAGACCGCGGGCCCGGCGCCGGATCCGATGTTCGCCGCCGTCGAAGGCGGCTCGAGCGCCGATCCGCCGGAAGCCGCCGCCCCGCCGCCCCAGGGCCTCGCCGAGGAGATCGTGACGCCGGCCGGAACGCCCGCGCCATCCGGCTCGCCGATGGGCACGTCCTTCGACACCAACCGCCTGTTGACGATGATCGACGCCGGCAAGGAGCCGCTGCGGACGTTCCTGATCCAG
>NZ_JAWRWI010001182.1:0-235 GCF_046535585.1 Bacillus sp. SIMBA_005
TCGTATAGCCAGGATCTGGAACCAAGAGTTTATGCCAATGTCCCTAAAAATCTAAACGTAGTTGCTGCAGGCTATTTGTTTATGAATGGGAATGTGCTTACAGATCCTTCTTTACCTATAACAGATTTTACACTTCACAGTCATAATTTAGCATTCAATTATATTCGGACTTTTGGTTTGTCCAATAAGTTGGCTCGTGTGCAGATTTCGCTTCCCTATACTTTTATGGATGGTT
>NZ_JAWRWI010001183.1:0-235 GCF_046535585.1 Bacillus sp. SIMBA_005
GAGGGCATTGCAACGACGGGACTGAAGTGACGTCGCACGGCGTCACCTCATCGAAACACGACAACCGAAAGGAATGACGATGATCATCAAACGCGGCATCGGAGCTGCTGTTGCGGTGGGAGCGACGACGCTTCTGCTTTCCGGGTGCGTGACCGGGGGCGGCGGGGCAGAGAGCCCGTCGGACGCCGTAGACGGCACCGGCGAGATCAGCGGCGAGATCGGCATCAGCTGGTGG
>NZ_JAWRWI010001184.1:0-235 GCF_046535585.1 Bacillus sp. SIMBA_005
GCGCCGACCATGGTGATCATGAGAAGCAGCCCCAGACGCGGATTGAGAATGGGTTCGATGGCGTCCCGCTCTTCCGGGCCCAGATCGCGCCACACGGCGATGCCCGCCGCGGCCATGACGCCCACCACCAGCAGGCAGGCC
The DNA here is from genome assembly GCF_046535585.1 of Bacillus sp. SIMBA_005. Taxonomy (NCBI): domain Bacteria; kingdom Bacillati; phylum Bacillota; class Bacilli; order Caryophanales; family Bacillaceae; genus Bacillus; species Bacillus sp. SIMBA_005. The sequence continues at coordinate 142 of NZ_JAWRWI010001184.1, forward strand.
GTGGCAATCGCCAGTGCCTGCCGCGACTTGACGCTCACGCCGCGACATCCAGCAGGGATTTCACCTTGGCCACCAGTTCCTTGGTGGAGAAGGG
>NZ_JAWRWI010001185.1:0-235 GCF_046535585.1 Bacillus sp. SIMBA_005
GTACGAGACATTTTGGCCGAGCTTGACCGAATTGACATCGATAATTTTCGAAGGGCTAACGCGTTGGTGACCTTGAAATCTATTAGCGATATCCTCAGCGATTTAGATGAAAAATCTTCCGCATGGGTCAAAAAGAATGTTCCGAAGGCGGCCACCGATGGTATTGCGCGGGCACTGGTCGCTCTTGACGTAGCAAAGACGGTAGCTGACGCAGAAAAAATCGTTGCTTTTAACG
>NZ_JAWRWI010001186.1:0-235 GCF_046535585.1 Bacillus sp. SIMBA_005
GTGTTCGACGCCAGGGCCGAGTTCGCGATCATCTCGCTGTCCAATCCCGATCGCCTCGTCGTCGACCTGCCCGGCACTCGGCTGCGGTCGGGCCTGGCGTTGTCCGGCGCGGGCGGCATCGTCAAGTCGGTGCGCAGCGGCCAGCCCGTCGCGGGCACGACCCGTATCGTCTTCGATCTGGCGGGCGCCACCGTCGCGCCGCCGCCCCGGCGCGAGGATGGTCCCGATGGCGCGC
>NZ_JAWRWI010001187.1:0-235 GCF_046535585.1 Bacillus sp. SIMBA_005
GGTGGCTCGGGTTGCTGTCGAGACGGAGCCGTCTCGCCCCCTTGGTCTGCACGCCCGGCCGCTTTTGTGCCGAAGCGCGCCCGTGCGCGAAGGCAGTCCCCGGCCTGCGACCACGGCCACCGAACGGCCCGCTGCTAGACTGCGCGCCCGGTGCGGTCAGGCCGGCGTTCCGCTCCCATTCCGGTTTCCGCCCATGACTGCAGCCCACGACACGCCCGACGCGCTCGGCGACCGC
>NZ_JAWRWI010001188.1:0-235 GCF_046535585.1 Bacillus sp. SIMBA_005
CGTCCGCGGCGAACGGCCGCAGCATGTCGGCGAAGATGCCGAGCTGGCCGACCTTCTCGTCCACGGTCATGTCGGCCAGCAGGGCTTCCAGTCGATCGTCGAGGCGCATTCTTGTTCCTGTGAAAACGGTTACACGCGAGGATTATAGGGCGATCGCCCGGATCTGCATCGCGCGTGGACGACCGCACACGCTGCCATACCGGCTGCGCGATGTCTGTATCGGAGGACGCGCCGG
>NZ_JAWRWI010001189.1:0-235 GCF_046535585.1 Bacillus sp. SIMBA_005
GTCGTGGGCGGGGAGATGCAGACGGGCCGGATGTTCGACGACGGCCACGATGCGCGCGGCGACCGCGTCGCCGTGCTCGGATCGCGGGTCGCCGAGAAACTCAACATCGCCCGCGTCGACAGCCAGCCGTCCATCTTCATCGACGGCACGGCCTACGCGGTGATCGGGATCGTGGGCGAGCTGCAGACGCACGGCGATCTGCGCGATGCCGTCATCCTTCCGACGGGGACGGCCC
>NZ_JAWRWI010001190.1:0-235 GCF_046535585.1 Bacillus sp. SIMBA_005
CAGGAGGATCGGCATCCGCGCAGCATGCCGGTTGCGGCGTGCAGATGGCGAGGCAGGCGAACGTGTCCCGGTCCGTGTCCCGGTCATCGGACCGGATTGCGTGCGATCGGATGCGGGTCACGGTGCCGGCTCAGGGCGGCGGCGTGCCGTCGAGCCGCTTGACGCCGGCATCCACCGTGCCGGTCTCCGACAACGCCTTTTCGCGGCGGAACATGTAGAGACCACTGGCGACGAT
>NZ_JAWRWI010001191.1:0-235 GCF_046535585.1 Bacillus sp. SIMBA_005
TGATGACCTGCTGTTTATCTGACATGTCAGCCTGGATGTAAGAAATGTTTGCCCCGTCATATCGGATGCTGTCTAATTTTTCTTCCATTTCTGCTGTCATTTTCGATCGTCCGGCAATGATAACGCTGGCTCCGTGATTTGCATAAATAAACGCTGAAATAATCCAGCCGATGCCGCTTAACCCTCCGATGATGAGATACACTCCGTTTTTTACAAACTTTGCGGCCTTTTGCCC
>NZ_JAWRWI010001192.1:0-235 GCF_046535585.1 Bacillus sp. SIMBA_005
GCCGATGCGCGGCAGGGTCTCGAGCGCCGCCTGGTCAGCGGCATTCAGGTCGATGCGGTCGTCCCCCGGCGCCGCGCCGCCCGAGGCATCCGAGGTCGCGCCCACTGCGGGAACGACGATCTGCTCACCATCGGCGAGGACACGCGCAAGGTTCACCGCCGCCAGGTCGGCGTCGTCGGTGGTGCCTCCTGCTGCCGCAAGGGCATCCACCAGCCTCGCATCGAGATCGAGCACG
>NZ_JAWRWI010001193.1:0-235 GCF_046535585.1 Bacillus sp. SIMBA_005
TGTGAAGTTCCAATACCTGCCCGATGTTCATACGTGATGGTACGCCCAGCGGGTTAAGCATGATATCAATTGGTGTGCCGTCAGGAAGGTAAGGCATATCCTCTTCAGGAAGAATCTTAGAGATAACACCTTTGTTACCGTGACGACCGGCCATTTTATCCCCTTCAGAAATCTTACGTTTCTGAACGATATATACGCGTACTAACTGGTTAACACCTGGAGGAAGTTCGTCTCC
>NZ_JAWRWI010001194.1:0-235 GCF_046535585.1 Bacillus sp. SIMBA_005
CTCCGTGCCAAGTGGGCGTCCCTGGCCCGCGTGTTCAGGAAGCCGGAGCAGTAGGAATGGGCCTCGGCGAACTCCCCGGCAATGCCCGTCCCGACCCCGACGAACTGCTCGCGCGGGTGCAGCAGGATGAGGCGCGCGCCGGCCGCGGGCGCTTGAAGATCTTCTTTGGCGCTTCCGCCGGGGTCGGCAAGACCTGCGCCATGCTCGCGGCAGCGCGCCAGCAGCTCATCCAGGG
>NZ_JAWRWI010001195.1:0-235 GCF_046535585.1 Bacillus sp. SIMBA_005
GAAAAGGCAGAAGCACAGGCGAAGGAAATGCTTAAGCTGGTTGCTCTTCCTGAATCCCTATTATCTCGATCTCCCTTTGAACCAAGCCGTGGTCAAATGAGACGTGTGGCGATTGCAGGTGTTCTAGCGATGGGACCGGAAGTGCTAGTGCTGGATGAGCCGACTGCAGAGTTAGATCCACGCGGACGTAAGGAAATCATGGACATGTGCTATGAGCTTCATCAAAAGGCAAACC
>NZ_JAWRWI010001196.1:0-235 GCF_046535585.1 Bacillus sp. SIMBA_005
CTTGCCCTCGGCCGCCTCGACGTCACCCGGAAGAAGATCGCGGTGTTCGCGCTCATCGCCGGCGTCGTACTGAGCGCGTTCGGCTACACCGCGGGGAGCGTCTGGGACGCGGGTAACTCGTCCTCGAAGTCGTGGGCGTCCTCGTCCTCGTTCGACGATGAGTTCGTAGTGGAGACGATCCCCGGCGACCAGATCGACCTCGTGGGCAAGGTCTGCGAGGACTACGGCGACGGAT
>NZ_JAWRWI010001197.1:0-235 GCF_046535585.1 Bacillus sp. SIMBA_005
CGCGTCGCCGCGGGCGTCGCGGTCTGCCGCGGCCGCGTGATCGGCAGGGTGCGCTTCGACCGTCCGGGCGCCCGCTACGGCTTCATCGCGACCGTGCCGCAGGCCGTCACGGAGGAGGCGCTCCGCGCGTGCGCGCCCGAGCCGCGCCGGGGCATCGAGGTGATCCGCGTGCGCGACGACGGGCAGGGCGTCGTGGTCGCCTATCGGGAGGGCGGCGTCGAGGGCGAGATGCGCG
>NZ_JAWRWI010001198.1:0-235 GCF_046535585.1 Bacillus sp. SIMBA_005
GTGCACTATTTAATAGCAAGGTTTTTCCGCGTTGGAGACAGCTGCCGTTTATCTTGGCTTTTTTGGGGGGAAGCGGGGCGCCCGCTTGCGCGGGCTATTGAGGGCGCGCCGTGGTGGCGGAAGCTTGGCTCTGGCTTGCGTCTGGGAGCGCCGCCCCGACGGGTAGGGGCGCGTCGGGAGAGGGGGAAGAAAAGATCAAGGGCGTGCTTTCCCTGTTGGCACTGCCATCGGCGAG
>NZ_JAWRWI010001199.1:0-235 GCF_046535585.1 Bacillus sp. SIMBA_005
CCTGCAAAAATACCCGATAGGCTAATCCACCATTTAAATTTGGAATGACAATGCCATTCTCTTTTTTCTCTGGATTCAGCGCCATCGCATCACTTAATGACCAGAACATATGACGCCACGCCATAATCTCGCCAATATGCACTTGGACACCTCGGAATTGATCCGTACCTGCTGTCTTTAATGCCTTTAGCAAGACACCAATAATAAAATCTAATTTCACCGCTAAGCGTGTGAC
>NZ_JAWRWI010001200.1:0-235 GCF_046535585.1 Bacillus sp. SIMBA_005
TTTCCTACTAACTGATCAGCCACTGCAAAAACCGACCCTTCAGGCGCAACATAATCAATTAAGCCTACACTATGTGCTTCCTCGGCTGTTAGCACTTTTCCTTCCCAAATCATTTGTTTTGCCTTTACAGTGCCAATTCTTTCCTTCATAAAGAAATGACCCCCACCATCTGGTATTAAGCCAATCCCGATAAAGTTCATTGCCAGCTTGCTATTTTCACAAGCAACGATAATAT
>NZ_JAWRWI010001201.1:0-234 GCF_046535585.1 Bacillus sp. SIMBA_005
GTTTTGAAACATTTGTCGTTAAAAAAATTAAAAAGTAAGATATTTGAATTGGAGATAGAAAGAAATAAAACGGAAGCTTTATTAAATGCGATTGTTAATTTAGAGGAGGATGAAAAATAATGCAGGAAATTGTAGGATACTTAACCAAAAATCCAGAAGTTTTAAATAAAGTGATTGAAGGAAATGCTAGTCTGATCGGAGTTAGCCAGGATCAAACAGATTGTGTTATAAATG
>NZ_JAWRWI010001202.1:0-234 GCF_046535585.1 Bacillus sp. SIMBA_005
GCATGATCTGTCGGGAAATGCAGCGTCAATAATGAAGGATCCAGCTGTTTTGCATATTCCTGCGTCTGATTGAATGTTTTGAGATAATCCGCTTCACTAAAGGAGCTGCCGTCAAAAATATTCGCTTCCAGACCGTATCCCGCTTCCACCCATTTCTCATCGATTTGCTTCGGATCAAGTCCGAAAAACGGAATTTGAGCAATCATAGGACAGTCACCATGTTCCTCTCACAAG
>NZ_JAWRWI010001203.1:0-234 GCF_046535585.1 Bacillus sp. SIMBA_005
GCCAACCTCACCCAGGCACTGAGAGGCAAAATGAGCACATCAGACCTCACCTTGCTGCACAGCGGGCCTCACCCTTCTCACACAGCAGCACTCACCTTCGTGCACAGCGAACCTCACCTTTGACACACTAGACCTCACCTTGCCGAGGTTAAGACATTGAAAACAAACAAAGTCGAAGGTCCCTGTTGGTTGGTGGGATGGTTTACTTTTTAAAACAACAAACCAACCTATGAT
>NZ_JAWRWI010001204.1:0-234 GCF_046535585.1 Bacillus sp. SIMBA_005
GTTTTTACTCTTATTTGCTCCTCTAAGTATAGCAATGTTAATCTTTGGAATTTTGGAGTTTAAAAACACTTTGAAAGATAAAAGAAATATTGATTTACATACATCAGAAATCAAAAGACGATTAAAAAAAGAATGAAAACGAAGTAGTATGTCTACATTCATACAACAGAAAATGATAGCTTTTGCAAATGTCGGTAAGCTTATGTGATACTCTTGTTGATTACAAAGCCTGAC
>NZ_JAWRWI010001205.1:0-234 GCF_046535585.1 Bacillus sp. SIMBA_005
GACTGGCTCGACACCGTGCCCGTCGCCGGCGACCGCCCCTGATCCCGAGGTAATTCCATGTCCGATGCCGTCACGCATTCCGCCGCCGAGGCCCTGTTCGCCGTCGGCGCCACCGACACGCGCCCGCTGCACGTGGTCACGCACGACGACGTCGCGGCCTGGCGCGACGCGCAACCGGCGCCGGTGCAGGCCTGGCTCGACGCGCAGGCCTTCGACGGCGCGCCCGGTGCGCTG
>NZ_JAWRWI010001206.1:0-234 GCF_046535585.1 Bacillus sp. SIMBA_005
CACTGATTTTATTTTGAGAAGTGTTTATCGCAAATTCAATTAATCGCTCTTTCTTTACATGAGCTAGCTGTTCAAGCAAACTCTGCACGTTTACCGTCAATTTTGTGCAATTAGGCTCTAACTCTATACGTTTTACCGGTAATGAGATTTCAGACTGTCCGGTATTCACAATCATTTTTGAATGATTTGGCAAACAGATTTGCTTATCTTTAAAAATAAATGATAAATCTTTTG
>NZ_JAWRWI010001207.1:0-234 GCF_046535585.1 Bacillus sp. SIMBA_005
CGTCCAGAGAACTTTCGTAACTTTCTTTGTCCCCCAAATGGTGGACAAGACAGAATCGATGTACTCTGCTATATGTAGCGGGGGCTACGAGGCTGAGGACTGGGGAATCAGCCGATGAGTGCAGCGATATCTTCGCCGCCTCCCCAACCGTCCGGGTAGGGCGGTGGCCCTCTCGACGAGATCGTCTGGGGACGGGTCAGTCGGGAGGGCAAACCTCCCCCGCGCTTCGCTCGG
>NZ_JAWRWI010001208.1:0-234 GCF_046535585.1 Bacillus sp. SIMBA_005
TCGGCGAGGCCGGTCACCGCTGATCGTCTGCGTCGCGCGCGGCGCGCGACGGCGGGTGCGTCGACTCGGATCGATTCCACGGCGCCGATGGCTTGTCGGCTCGACGGCGCGCCGCTTGGACCGGCATTTCATCGCCTGGGGCGACGTCGCGCCGATGGATCTCCTGCGTCGTACGAGCGCTGGGGGATGCGTCCACGGCACGCGGCAACGCGCACCGCGAGAACCCGTGGCGCC
>NZ_JAWRWI010001209.1:0-234 GCF_046535585.1 Bacillus sp. SIMBA_005
CTGTAACAACGGACTCTAAAGGAATAAAATCTCTATCTAAAATTATCGTTATTTCCTCAATATTTAATAACTTATTATTCAAAATAATTCACTTCCTTTATTTACAATGCCATTTTCTTCGGTTTGTTAACCACTACAGTTGGAACATCATCCTTATCGATACAACAATGGATTCCAAAGGCATATCCTAATTATTAACTCACTTTTTATGCTGCTTCTGCTAACAATTGATAT
>NZ_JAWRWI010001210.1:0-234 GCF_046535585.1 Bacillus sp. SIMBA_005
CGGTTCGGCCCGACGGACGGCACGATTCCGGTCATCGTATACCCCTCGACAGGAAGACCCGCCTTATTGATTAAGGTTTGATATCCGCTTCCCAATGTGCCGGTGAAAATGCCGGTTTTTGTTCCGGCAATCCGTTTTGCCGAGTACCCCGCGTCTTCAATGGCTTTCCACACATACATCATTAATAGGCGCTGCTGAGGATCCATCATTTCAGCTTCTTTCGGAGATATCCCG
>NZ_JAWRWI010001211.1:0-234 GCF_046535585.1 Bacillus sp. SIMBA_005
GTGTCCGCGACGCCGAGAGCGACGGTGTCGGCCCCGGCGAAGAGTGCGGTCTGCTCCCCCGCGCGCGACATCGCCAGTTCCACCGACAACGACGCCGGCGGCAGCACGAGGGCGGCGGCGACCACGCCCGTGGCGACGACTCCGCCGGTGACCGCGCCGACGGCGGCGAGGGTCCTCCGGGGCGAGGCCGCCGGTCGCGGCATATCGTGCGCGTCGTCTGCGGCATCCGCTCCG
>NZ_JAWRWI010001212.1:0-234 GCF_046535585.1 Bacillus sp. SIMBA_005
GTGAAGAAAACAAAGAGATTGATGGGTTAAATGAAAAATGATATTATCCCCTTTAAGTAGACAATGAAAAACTACAGTACGCTGTAGATAACATTTTATTTTACTTAAGGGGTTTTTTCTATGTCTAGAAAAAATAATACGTATTCAAATGGATTGAAATTAGAAGTAGTACAGGCCTATCTAGCCGGAGGAGAACGTATGCAAAAGTTTGCGGAAAAATACAAGATTCGTAAT
>NZ_JAWRWI010001213.1:0-234 GCF_046535585.1 Bacillus sp. SIMBA_005
GCGTCATGCCGTCGACTGCAGCACGAATGCCGTAATACGAAACGGGCGTAAACGCCTGAATGTCTGCCTCGCGCTTTGCAATCATGGCAAGCGTCGGAGTCTGCACACGCCCGCATGAGAGCTGGGCATTGAATTTTGTGGTAAGTGCACGGGTGGCGTTGATCCCCACAATCCAATCCGCTTCCGCTCTGGCGACGGCAGAATGGTACAGGTTTTCATATTCTTTGCCGCTGC
>NZ_JAWRWI010001214.1:0-234 GCF_046535585.1 Bacillus sp. SIMBA_005
CTCAAGACCGTCTCTCGCGAAGCCGAGGAATCCGACCGCGACGTTACGGCACCGACGGGTCAAACCGGCCCGTGATCGCTCTTCTATTACGATCGCTCCCACGCATCCCCGAAAGCACCGCGACGCATAGCCTTGCGGATTACCTCGTCCCCTAACGCAGACCCCCGCGACCGTAGTCCGCGACCGGGGAGTGGCGCGAACCCAGTTCTTCCGACGGACGGTCAGAGCGACAGG
>NZ_JAWRWI010001215.1:0-234 GCF_046535585.1 Bacillus sp. SIMBA_005
ATTTGCTGGCGGCAGGTTCCAACGAAGATGTGGCGCGCTATTCCGGTATCTCGGTCAAGAAGGTGCGCACTATTGCTTATATGGTGCAAGGGTTGTGCGTGGCTGTTGCGGTGCTGCTTTATGTACCGCGTCTCGGCTCCACCTCGGCCCAGACCGGCATGATGTGGGAACTGCATGCCATTACCGCTGTCGTCGTCGGCGGTACGCTGATGCGCGGTGGCGTGGGCCGTATCT
>NZ_JAWRWI010001216.1:0-234 GCF_046535585.1 Bacillus sp. SIMBA_005
GCCGCGCACCCTGTTCCCAGTGCTGCCGCGCACGGAGCTCGGCGGGGACGACCAGGCGGCCCCGGTCGCCCATCGGAGCGACAAAGGTGGTATCCATGAGATCAGGGTACCACCCGGTCTTTGCCGATGGGTTTCCCTCAGGCGAGCGCGCTCGCCGTGGGAACCGTGTTCGCGAAGAGGTCGAGGACCGGGCAGTGCGCGTCGACGACCTGGCGGAGGTTCTCATACTGCTCG
>NZ_JAWRWI010001217.1:0-234 GCF_046535585.1 Bacillus sp. SIMBA_005
CGATATTGCCGTCAGGCAGCCATCTTGCCAAGTCGCCTGTACGGTACATCAGCTTCCCTGCTTTATATGGGTGAGCTGCAAACTTCTCAGCCGTCAGCTCCGGGCGGTTCAAATAGCCCCGTGCGAGCCCGTCTCCGGCGATACACAGCTCTCCTGCCACACCGAGCGGTTGAAAATATTCCGATTCGGGGTGTACGATATACAATTGAATGTTGGAAATCGGTTTACCTATCG
>NZ_JAWRWI010001218.1:0-234 GCF_046535585.1 Bacillus sp. SIMBA_005
GTTCGACACGAGCGATCGCTGCTCGATCGAGGAGTGAGCAGGCGCTGAGTACGCGCCGAGCGCTTCGACGCCTCGCCTAGGCTGGGTGGATGCTCGCTGCTCTGATCCGCCCCGCTGAGAAGAAGACCGCGACCGTCGAGGGCACGGACATCCCGGAGCTCCGGGCGCAGCTTCTCGCCCAGGCTCCGCCGGGCTTCATCTCCACGTGCGCAGTCGCCATGTCCCAGCCCGCCG
>NZ_JAWRWI010001219.1:0-234 GCF_046535585.1 Bacillus sp. SIMBA_005
GTCCGAGGGTGGCCGCGTTGAATGGAGCCTAGATGATGGTAGCAAAATGGTGCTGGAAGCCAACAAGCAGTTACCCAAACATAGCGCCTCCCGGCTCCGCGCCGAAACCGACACCACTCCTTCCCAATATGAATCACTGGCAGGTGGCAAATGAGCGCAACACTTAAACCTTGTCCGTTTTGCGGATCGAAAAAGCCTTATTTAACCAGTGAGCCAGATCACCCAGAGTACGGC
>NZ_JAWRWI010001220.1:0-234 GCF_046535585.1 Bacillus sp. SIMBA_005
GCATAGTCGAAAACACCAGTTTTTATTGCGTAACAAACAGAGGCGCGTAGTTCACCTGCAACGCGCCTGTTTTTTGCTGTGTCAGGAACCCCCAGATTTTCCCTGACTCTTACGCCTTTATAAACAAACCAGATACGTAATTTCCCTCCATGGTTTTCCACGCCTGTCGGATATTTCATTTCAACTTCTCTCATTAGTTAGTGTGGCTTTTAGTCAAGTAAGATGACGTCTTGG
>NZ_JAWRWI010001221.1:0-234 GCF_046535585.1 Bacillus sp. SIMBA_005
CTGGACCTGCTGCACCGCACAATCGATCGCGCCCTGCCGTCAGCCGGAATCCTCATGTCGCTGGACTGGAACCAGATCGCCACCATCGCCTGGCCGCTCGTCGTCGCCCTTGTCCTCGGCATCGCCGTGCATTGGGGCCTGCGCGGGCTGGCACGGGTCGCCGCGCGGCGCGCGGACCAGTCCCTGCGCGCGCGGATCGCGACCGTCGTCGCCGTTCCCGCGTCGATCGCGCTG
>NZ_JAWRWI010001222.1:0-234 GCF_046535585.1 Bacillus sp. SIMBA_005
AACGCATTCTGAATATCTTGCCGATTGTATTTTAAATGGTTTGGTTGTGGAAGAAGGATTTCAAAATATTGATGGAGTAGGTATAATAAATAATCAAAATCATAGTGTGAGAAATATTGTGGCATATCCACGTTATAAAGACGATGTAATTGAATTGAATAAGGTTTTGGCTTCTCTTAAAAAGTAATTTTTTAAAATTCCAGAGAAATGTTTCATTTTGTAGCAACAGATTTT
>NZ_JAWRWI010001223.1:0-234 GCF_046535585.1 Bacillus sp. SIMBA_005
TAAGCAGCTTCGGCGCAGGAGGAGCAAACGCCCACCTCATCATAGAAGAATATACGGCAGACAAAGAGCCTGATGAGACGCCGGCAGATCAGCCCGCCATCATCGTCCTGTCCGCGAAAAACAGCGAACGGCTCACTGAAAAAGCAAAACAGCTCAGAGACGCCATCCGTGAAAAAAGATACAGCGGCCGCGATCTTATGAGCATAGCCTTTACTCTCCAGACTGGCCGGGTGC
>NZ_JAWRWI010001224.1:0-234 GCF_046535585.1 Bacillus sp. SIMBA_005
CTACGAGGTCGGTGGCGCGAAGTACGGCAATGTCGGTGACGCGCTCAAGGCCGCTGCCGATGCCGGGACCGCCGCCAGCTCGCAGGCGGTGAAATACGCCAACGCAGACAAGACCTCGGTGGCGCTGGAAGGCAAGGGCGGCACCACGATCAGCAATGTCAAGGCGGGTACCGCCGCGGGCGATGCGGTCAATGTCGGCCAGCTGCAGACCGCCGGCCTGATCGACGGCAAGGG
>NZ_JAWRWI010001225.1:0-234 GCF_046535585.1 Bacillus sp. SIMBA_005
CCAACTGAGCTACGTAGCCATCTTTTTTTTCGCGATACCTTATCGGCGTTGCGGGGCGCATTATGCGTATAGAGCCTTGCAGCGTCAACCTCTTTTTCAAGGAAAATTGCTCGAAAGTGACTGTTTGGTTAGGTTGCGAACAGCGAACCATGACGAACTGTAAATCTACGGAATGCTTGATATTCAGGGGATTTTGCGGACTGGTACGGATGGGAGCGAACTGATAAATGGTGT
>NZ_JAWRWI010001226.1:0-233 GCF_046535585.1 Bacillus sp. SIMBA_005
GATCTCTATGACTAGGTGGACGAGACGGACAATCGGGATCGTCAGCGCGATCATCATCGTTCAGATCATCACGATCGGCGGTGTCGTCGCCCTCGGCGTTGTCGCGAACCAGCAGTCCGCACGGGCCTCCCAGGCGGAGGCCAGCGCGGCGGCTGAGGCAGAAGATCGCGCCGAACAAGCGGATGCCATCGAGGCGCTCCGCGATCAGGTGTTCGAGCTGGGCGAAGTTCCCG
>NZ_JAWRWI010001227.1:0-233 GCF_046535585.1 Bacillus sp. SIMBA_005
TTTGCGTTCTTCCTCTACTTCATCCAGTTTCAGATGGTATGGAAGAATGACGTGGGCTCTGTTGCTGATTCTCAAGTTATCCGTGCTCACATTGCGTTCATGAAGATACGCAAGCTCCGTTACGAGCGCTTTCGGATCAACAACCATTCCGTTCCCGATGACACACGCTTTTGCTTTATAAAAAATTCCTGATGGGATTAAATGAAGCTTGTACGTGACGCCATCAAACTTGA
>NZ_JAWRWI010001228.1:0-233 GCF_046535585.1 Bacillus sp. SIMBA_005
CTGTTCTTTTAGCAGCCGGATGATCGGCAGTTTCAGCATACTCCAACCCTTTTAAAAGGTATTTTTCAGCATCCTGATATTGTTTTTGATTGGTTTTCGATATTCCTAATCCAATGTAAGCTAAGGTGGTTCCAATGAATTTTTCCGGTAAAATTTCCAGCGCTTTTAAATTATAGGAATCAGAATTTTTATAATCATGCAGCTCAAGATAATTTTCTCCTAAAAGCTGATAT
>NZ_JAWRWI010001229.1:0-233 GCF_046535585.1 Bacillus sp. SIMBA_005
CCTCTTGTCATTTATATATTTAACTTCTTCCGCCTGCCGTTCCACGCCGGAAACCATTTCGTTAAGACAAAATTCAGCCATTTTTTCAATTGATATACGTTCTGAAAAACCGATTGACTTCACATTCTCTGCGGATGGCACCAACATATTTGCCGTTTTTAAACAGCCTGCAAGAGCGCCCGTATACGGATCATTCATGCCTTCTTTAAAAGAGTGAACAAGAAGCAGAGAAT
>NZ_JAWRWI010001230.1:0-233 GCF_046535585.1 Bacillus sp. SIMBA_005
GGCTGCTCCAATCATGGTGAAGACCCGATTGCAATGGCGGCTTTCGCCAAGGAGCAGGGGATTACGGTGAATGTTATAGGGATTATGGAAGAAAACGCGATTGACCAAGAGGCAATGAAGGAAGTTGAAGGCATCGCCATGGCCGGTGGCGGCGTCCATTAATTTATATTACCGCCACCACCGAGACCGACACTAATCTTAGCGCCCAAAACATCCACGACGCTCTCCCTGTC
>NZ_JAWRWI010001231.1:0-233 GCF_046535585.1 Bacillus sp. SIMBA_005
CTTCTTATGGCGAAAACGTCATTGCTTGATACCATTCGTTTCGATGAGGACACGGTGAAAAGCCTCGGTGTTTCAACCAATAAAGAAAAAACCATTTTACTCATTGCCTGCATCGCTTTGATCAGCGCATGTGTAACCGCAGCGGGCAGCATGGCATTTGTCGGACTGATCGCGCCCCATATTTCCCGCAGGCTCGCCGGGATTGAGCACAGATACTCATTACCGGTCAGCGG
>NZ_JAWRWI010001232.1:0-233 GCF_046535585.1 Bacillus sp. SIMBA_005
TGCCTTGTGTCTCTCGGATCAGTTGGCGGGCGCGGCGTATCCGGACGAGCCGAAGCCGCCCTCGCCCCGAATGCTCTCGTCAAGCTCGGTGACGGGAAGGAAGTTCGCGCGCAACACCGGGGCGATGATCAGCTGCGCGATGCGGTCGCCCGCTGCGATCGAATAGGGACTCTCACGGTCGGTGTTCAGCAGCGCGACCTTGATCTCGCCACGGTAGCCAGCGTCGATCGTGC
>NZ_JAWRWI010001233.1:0-233 GCF_046535585.1 Bacillus sp. SIMBA_005
GCGCAGAACGTTGCGGGAACAAAAGCGAAGCTTGGGGGAAACTGCCATAGAAACGCTGCCAGTTTTTCATCCAGCGATAGCACGCCCGAAGCGAAAAAATTGGCGAGGGCGGGGCGCGTGCCTTCGCTGCGAAATCGCAGCATATGTGTCAGGTACCGCGGTCCTTTCACACTGAATGCGAAGCCAGGTGGCGTAGCGGAATACCATTTTCGATAACTTTTCGGCGACGGAAG
>NZ_JAWRWI010001234.1:0-233 GCF_046535585.1 Bacillus sp. SIMBA_005
GAATTGAATTGATTGAATTTAAAAAATACAGGAAATACAGACTTAAAGTAAGAACAAAAGATGCCTGTAATGTGAATTAATTAAAAATAATATCCAAGCAACTTTAAATTTCACAAAAATTATGAAAAGAAAATTATTAGTATTAAGTGGGGTATTGCTGATGACAAGCACAGCAATGTATGCCCAGACCGGAGTAGGGATCAATACCGTTACTCCTGGAACAACCTTGGACG
>NZ_JAWRWI010001235.1:0-233 GCF_046535585.1 Bacillus sp. SIMBA_005
GGTGAAGATAACCACGCTCGAACCGGAGCCGGATGCAGCCTTGTCGATGTTCGGGGCAGTGCTCACATCATCGACGGTCAGCGACCAGTTGCCGGCCGACTCGATAATCAGCTGCGTGATCATCGACCCTTCGTTGATGTTGACGAGATGCGAGCCGGAGTATGCGCCGATTTCGTTCACGATCAGCGATTCGGCTCCGTTCGACTTGAGCACCGTGTTCCGACTGCAGTCCC
>NZ_JAWRWI010001236.1:0-233 GCF_046535585.1 Bacillus sp. SIMBA_005
GGTGCGGGGGAGGCCGACGTACATCGAGGCGTGCAGCTCGGCGACGTGGTCGAAGGCGAGGCGGCTCGCCGTGGCGGCATCCTGCGCCCGAAGGGCTGCGACCAGGCGGGCGTGCTCATCGTTCGAGGCGCGGAGGTAGTCGATCCGGTACGGGATGAAGTACGCGTAGAGCTCGTGGGACACCCGGTGGTGGAGCTCGGCCGCGCCGCTGACACCGGATGCTTCGGCGAGGG
>NZ_JAWRWI010001237.1:0-233 GCF_046535585.1 Bacillus sp. SIMBA_005
GGCCTCCCCGGCACGGGGCTGGTGGCCTTCGGCGCCTTCGCCTTCGACGAGGAGTCGGCCGCCGACAGCGTGCTCGTGGTGCCCACGAAGGTGCTCGGTCGCCACGGAGACCGGTTCTGGGAGACCCGCATCCGCCTCGCCGGAGCATCGGATCCCGACGAGGAGTTCGCCACCCACCCGTACGGACCCCACTGGGCGGGCACTGTCGGCCCCGGTGCGCAGAGCCCGCAGGG
>NZ_JAWRWI010001238.1:0-233 GCF_046535585.1 Bacillus sp. SIMBA_005
TGATGGAATTCCTGCATTTAGACAATCGATCGCCCCTTGCACTTTTGGAATCATTCCACCGTAAATATGACCTTCCTCAATCCATTGTGTTATTAATGAAGGCGTTACTTCTGTTTGATAATCGCCTTGAATACGAATACCGGAGACATCCGTAACAAGAAGTAAACTCTCCGCTCCCACAGCGAGGGCTACTTCACTCGCCACAGTGTCTCCGTTAATATTAAGCGCTTGCC
>NZ_JAWRWI010001239.1:0-233 GCF_046535585.1 Bacillus sp. SIMBA_005
TGGGCGACCGCGGTGTCAGCGTCGAAGGCTCGGACGCCTTCGTCCAGCGGATGGAGTCGGAACTGAACTTCCTGCGCTCCTCGCCGGCCGGACAGCAGATGCTGGCCGAGTTCGACAAGGCCGCGGAAGCCAAGGGCAATGTCGTGACGATCAAGGAACTGTCGAACGAGCAGAACGGATACGCCCAGACCTTCAGCAACGACGCCGACATCATCAATGGCCGGCCGGGTGCC
>NZ_JAWRWI010001240.1:0-233 GCF_046535585.1 Bacillus sp. SIMBA_005
CCCCAATTGCTCTTCTGTGTCGGACAGACCGAGCCACCACGGCTCGTCCGCTGTCGGCAGAGTCACGCGACCGGGCGCACCCACGGCGACGCACATCAGTTCCTTCGCGTGGAAGAGGGCAAAACGGTGGACAAACTGTCCGCCCCCGGAGTATCCACTCATCATGAATGGTCCCGTCGGCGTGCCAAAGTGCTCATGCGCCTCAGCGATCATGTTGAACAGGACGTCGTCAT
>NZ_JAWRWI010001241.1:0-233 GCF_046535585.1 Bacillus sp. SIMBA_005
GGCAAAACAGCTTCACGGCAAAGAGCTTTCTTATAACAATATTAAGGACGCGGATGCGGCCGTTCAAATCGTCCGGGAATTTACAGAACCCGCAGCTGTTGCCGTTAAACATATGAATCCATGCGGAGTCGGTACGGGAGCTTCAATTGAGGAAGCATTCAATAAAGCGTATGCAGCTGATAAAACCTCCATTTTCGGCGGCATCATCGCGCTGAACCGTGAAGTTGATCAGG
>NZ_JAWRWI010001242.1:0-232 GCF_046535585.1 Bacillus sp. SIMBA_005
GTTTCCGCCTGACAATGCCCGAGCGTGTGTATATTCATCCGGCGTTCTGACATCGTACTCAGTGATCAGGCTGCGTGCTTTTTTGTACATTTCGCCTTTATGTAAAACGCCCAATGCTGAATACGGCTTTTTGTAATAGCTTTGCAGCAGGATATTCTCTCCGATTGGAAAATCAAGGACGAGACCGTGTTTATGGCGATCCTGAGGAATATGCCCGATCCCGGATTCAGTG
>NZ_JAWRWI010001243.1:0-232 GCF_046535585.1 Bacillus sp. SIMBA_005
CTTTCATCAATTTCTCAAAGGCATTTAATGTTTCTTTACGACGTAGTGCATACATATAAATAATGAAGAGATATACCCCTGGCATCAATAAAGCGATATGTTCTATACTAAAAAATGGAGTTGGCTCGTGTATGACAAAGCTAATCATAAGTGCAATGAAAAATCCTACTGAACTGACAACCTTCATCAAACTTGCTCGAAGTCGTAAGCTCATCATAACGCCTGCAAATAG
>NZ_JAWRWI010001244.1:0-232 GCF_046535585.1 Bacillus sp. SIMBA_005
GGTCAAGAATCGCAAAGTTACAACAAATCCAATTGCTGGAACGAAACCACGTGGTACAACACAACAGCAAGATGAAGCGATTGCTGAAAGCTTATTGACGGATGAAAAAGAAATCGCTGAGCATCGAATGTTAGTTGACTTAGGGCGTAATGATATTGGAAGAATTTCTAAGATTGGCACCGTAAAGCTTGTGAAATATATGAACATTGAACGCTACAAACATGTCATGCAT
>NZ_JAWRWI010001245.1:0-232 GCF_046535585.1 Bacillus sp. SIMBA_005
GTGTTTAAATGGGATTGGATGTATATGAAAATAAAAGAGAGAAGCTACTAAGAAGAAGGAAGCCGAAAAAATTTATACGGTCACGGACATACTTAAAGATGCGGTTTTTAGTGCGGATAACATAAAGCTTGGAATTGGGATAATCAAAGGCAATATAGAGGATTATGAAACGATTTTTATAGAAGATGAAGAACAACAAAAACAACTCGTAAACTATTTACAAAACTTACAC
>NZ_JAWRWI010001246.1:0-232 GCF_046535585.1 Bacillus sp. SIMBA_005
GACGTGTCGCAACGCATCTGGCTTACGCACATTTTGGATATGATTATCCACAACAAACATAAAAAAAGGAAGTTTTTTCATGCGTGTAGAAGATTTTGATTTTGAATTACCAGAGGAGCTTATCGCACAAACGCCGCTTGTCGATCGTACGGCAAGTCGGTTAATGGTTGTGACACCGGGCTCAGAGAAAGTCGAGCATCATCATTTTGCTCATATTTTAGAGGAGTTACAT
>NZ_JAWRWI010001247.1:0-232 GCF_046535585.1 Bacillus sp. SIMBA_005
GCGCGGATCTTCTCGAAGAACAACTCGGGCAGATGGGCGGAGGGCGCAATGCCTGGCGACGTGACGGGACGCGAGACATGCGGACAACGTGCGGGTGAAGAGGCCATGAGTGCATCAGATCGGCTTGCGGGACTCGGAGCCTAGGCACTGCGTCGGGATGCGACTGTGTACGAACGGGACAAGCGGGGCGGGTCGGTCAGAAGCAGGACAGCTTTGTGCGCCGGCTGTCGTC
>NZ_JAWRWI010001248.1:0-232 GCF_046535585.1 Bacillus sp. SIMBA_005
CGGGCAACGCGCGCGTGCCGCTGACGGCGCGGGTCGCGACAGGCGTTTGCGCGGCTTGGAGCGCGGGTGCTGCGACGAGGCGGGCAGGGGACGACGGGCGATCCGGGACCGTCACCGGACTCCACCGCCCCTGCACGTAGTGTGTGGCACAACGCGCGACCGCTCGCCGGACCGAACTCGCGGTGCGGCCGACGCGCCCATTCTGGAACCGCATGCCGCCTACCGCCGATCT
>NZ_JAWRWI010001249.1:0-232 GCF_046535585.1 Bacillus sp. SIMBA_005
ATATATACGTAATGTCAGCTACCCACGCTTGTCCAGGGCGTTCTACTTTGAATTGTTGGTCTAATAGATTTGGATATACTGGTAGATTATGTTTTGAATTCGTCGTCGCTTTGTATTTTTTCACTGTTTTTGAGCGAATGCCTTCTTCTTTCATAATTCTTGATACGGTTTTTTGCGATACAGAGACTCCTTCTGAATTCAATTGTTTTGTGATCTTTGGACTACCATAATT
>NZ_JAWRWI010001250.1:0-232 GCF_046535585.1 Bacillus sp. SIMBA_005
GATCACGGTTTCGCCGCTCGCATGACCGCGTGCTTGAAGAAATACAGGCTACCACCGGCCAGCCGCTGGAATCTGAACAGTTAAGGCGAATCTCGCCGACTTACGTGGAGCGCATCAATTTGCGCGGGACCTCCAATTTCTCAGTGGCTCGGTACGCGCGGCGAATCCTTCAAGTGTCGCGAGTGATCCGCCCGCTGCGACCGTCAGTCGCTAAGCCTGAACCGTCGAGTCT
>NZ_JAWRWI010001251.1:0-232 GCF_046535585.1 Bacillus sp. SIMBA_005
GACCGCGCCACGCGGAGGCGGATCAGCGCAGCAGCGGATCGCGGTCGCGGACGACGCGGTATTCCGCGTCGACGACGCGTGCATCGCGCACCGGCGTCGCACGCGGACGCAGCACCAGGCGGCGGGCGACACCGAGCAGTATCATCGCCGCGCCGACGAACAGACCGACCACCAGCAACACACCCAGCACCGCGACGCCGATCAGGCCGAGCGCGACGCGCAGCAGCGGATG
>NZ_JAWRWI010001252.1:0-232 GCF_046535585.1 Bacillus sp. SIMBA_005
GTATCATAATCGGTAAAAATAGACAGTTGTTTGTGATCAATATGAATCAATAATAAAGAGGCCTACATCTCTTCTATGGGATGTAAGCCTCTTTTATTTGGAAATAAGGCTATTATTTAAATTTAAAAGCTTCAAAGTTGATATCGATATCGTTAGCGCTAGATTGTTTAAACTGTTTTGTAAAACGTTTTACCATTTTTTCAGGCCCACACATAAAGATACTCGTATGGGC
>NZ_JAWRWI010001253.1:0-232 GCF_046535585.1 Bacillus sp. SIMBA_005
GTTCGCGACTTCAACGGCACCGAGCTGGCAGCCAGCACCGTGACCGTGCCCGTCGGCGCGGCCGGGACGGCCGAGCACACGTTCACCCTCACCGTTCCCGCGCAGGGGATCGCTCTGGCGGAGGTGACGGCAAGCGCGGGAACGGATGCCGCTTTCGCCCGCACCACCCTCGCCGCACTCCCGCCGCGGACCCTCGATCCGAGCGCGGCGAGCATGTTCGGGATGGCGAACT
>NZ_JAWRWI010001254.1:0-232 GCF_046535585.1 Bacillus sp. SIMBA_005
CTCGAGAACTGTCATGTGAGGAAAGAGATTGAACTGCTGGAAGACCATGCCAATCTGAGTCCGTCGTCGTCCGGCCTCAGCTTCCTTGATCTCATGCAGAACGTTGCCGCGGAGTTCGTACCCGACATGGTCACCAGCGACCGTCAGTTCACCGCCATCAATGGATTCGAGGTGGTTGATGCACCGAAGCAAGGTGCTCTTACCGGAACCGGAGGGGCCGATGAGGCAGACG
>NZ_JAWRWI010001255.1:0-232 GCF_046535585.1 Bacillus sp. SIMBA_005
GTGAGCTTCTCGCTCGCGAGCGGACAGACGCTCGCCCTCGTCGGACAGTCCGGATCCGGAAAGTCGACGATCGCAAAGATCATTACGCAGCTCGAGCGCCAGACATCGGGCGACGTGCTGTTCAACGGAGCGCCCATTCCGCGATCGGGACGGGCACTGCGCGGCTACCGGCAGCAGGTGCGCATGGTGTTCCAGGATCCGTTCGCCTCCCTGAATCCGTATCACACGGTGC
>NZ_JAWRWI010001256.1:0-232 GCF_046535585.1 Bacillus sp. SIMBA_005
GAAGTTCGCAATTCCTTCAGGGACGCCCATGCTTTTTTGCGTTTTAATATTAAGCGGCAAAGCCCCTGCGCTTGAACGGGACGTAAACGCAAACACCATGACAGGAAATGCTTTTTTCACGTATGTGATCGGATTTAAACCGCTGAACGTAATCAGCAGCAGGTGAATGATAAACATGACGATAAGCGCGGCGTATGAAGCGATCACAAACATCCCCAGTTTCGCAATGCTG
>NZ_JAWRWI010001257.1:0-232 GCF_046535585.1 Bacillus sp. SIMBA_005
TCCGGCGGCGATGTGGTGGATCAGGTGGTGCGTCCAACCGGATTGCTTGACCCGATTATCGAAGTGCGGCCGGTGGCGACACAGGTTGATGATCTTCTTTCGGAGATTCGTCAGCGAGCGGCAATTAACGAACGCGTACTGGTCACCACACTGACCAAGCGGATGGCGGAAGATCTTACCGAATATCTCGAAGAACATGGCGAGCGCGTGCGTTATCTTCACTCAGATATCG
>NZ_JAWRWI010001258.1:0-232 GCF_046535585.1 Bacillus sp. SIMBA_005
CTGCGCGGGCTGGACCTGATCCGCGTCTACGGGCGCGGCGACGCCGAACTGGCGCAGGTCACCGAGGCCGCCGACACGATCCGCGACCGCAGCCTCAAGGTGCTGCGCATCGCCTTCCTGTCGTCGGCGGTGCTGGAGTTCTTCGCTTCGGTCAGCGTCGCCATCGTCGCGATGTATTTCGGCTTCACCTACCTGGGGATGATCGACCTGCGCGGCGTGCCGTTCTCGCTCG
>NZ_JAWRWI010001259.1:0-232 GCF_046535585.1 Bacillus sp. SIMBA_005
GCAAAGTTCGCTATTACCACTGACAGGATTGTCTATTCCTAATGGAAGTTTTGGTAATCCTATTTGTATTGATAAAAATGATAATTTGTATGTTGGTTCGAATGCACAAATCTTTAAAATAGATAATTCTAATGTAGTAACATTATTCGCTACAATTACAAATTATACCAGCGATATTATTTATGGTATTGACGATACTTTATATGCTATAAGTACATGGGGGCATTTAACT
>NZ_JAWRWI010001260.1:0-232 GCF_046535585.1 Bacillus sp. SIMBA_005
TGAGTTTTGTCGCCACCAATAACCGTAAAGCAGGTGCTCAGGCAGCTGATGCCTTAGCCTCGCAGGTAAATAATAAAGGGAAAGTTGGGATTATCGCGCACGTTGCAGGAACATCTTCCGCTATTGAACGCTCGGAAGGCTTCATGGAGCGTATGAAAGAAAAATATCCTGACATTAAAGTCTTACCCGTTCAGTACAGCGATGGTGACCCGCAAAAAGCGATGGATAAAAC
>NZ_JAWRWI010001261.1:0-232 GCF_046535585.1 Bacillus sp. SIMBA_005
GACAGGAATGCGTAAAGGTGAAATGATGGGGTTAACATGGAATGATATCGACTTTAAAAATAAGACAATAACTATTAATAAAGCTCGGACACGAACAGGGCTTGGGCCACCGAAAAGCGATAATGGCTATAGGAAAATTAGTATGAACAATGAATTATACGCACAATTAAAGAGGTACAAAGCTTGGTGTATTAAAAAGAAGTGGGATCGAAGTATGAAACATGAAGATACT
>NZ_JAWRWI010001262.1:0-232 GCF_046535585.1 Bacillus sp. SIMBA_005
ATTAATTTAATCCTTCTGATTCAACAGAATAAGAGATTGAAAAAATTTGCGGTTCATTTATTGAATGGAGCAACGAAAAAGCAAATAATTCAACAGTTTTTAGTTGAAATAAGTATTATAACTTTTATTTCATATATAATGAGTATCCTGATTCTTCAGTATTATTTAAGGATTGGTGGAATTAATATCTATATTTATCTATTCGTAATGTCCTGCTTATTATTAATATTAT
>NZ_JAWRWI010001263.1:0-232 GCF_046535585.1 Bacillus sp. SIMBA_005
TCAAGCTTTCGTCCTCCTGATTCTTTATTCTAGGCAAAATTATGCACCAAGAAGACGATTATAATATTTCAATCACTTTACATGTTCATTACAACGTGATGAGACATGCACATAACGACGGCACAATTACCTGTTCTATATAATTCCATGGTAAATTATACTACAAAATTTAATTCATTAGCGTTATAATATTCATAGAGTATTTCTGCATTCAATATGGACTTTTTATAAG
>NZ_JAWRWI010001264.1:0-232 GCF_046535585.1 Bacillus sp. SIMBA_005
TCCGGAATCTGCTGTTACTTTAAATGTTTTTTGTGCCATGATTATCATTCTCCTTTAAATTAAAGCTATTTTACTACACAATATTATATCATACAGCCGTACTTGTCATCTGACAAGCACGGCGTACTAACACCCTTATTTTTCAATCTTCACAATATCTTCTTGTTCTCTGTTGACTGAACCGCTTGCTTTAATGCTGACTGTTTCTCCTTCAGCAAGGTTTGTAAATACA
>NZ_JAWRWI010001265.1:0-231 GCF_046535585.1 Bacillus sp. SIMBA_005
GTGGCGCCGGTTGGACCAGTATCTCCAGTTGCACCAGTGGCTCCTGTTGGTCCGATATCTCCAGTTACACCAGTGGCTCCGGTTGGACCAGTATCTCCAGTTACACCAGTTACTCCTGTTGGTCCGATATCTCCAGTTACTCCTGTTGGTCCGATATCTCCAGTTACACCAGTGGCGCCGGTTGGACCAGTATCTCCAGTTACACCAGTTACTCCGGTTGGACCAGTATCT
>NZ_JAWRWI010001266.1:0-231 GCF_046535585.1 Bacillus sp. SIMBA_005
TGACAACTTATCTGCGGTCTTTTTTCAGCTGTTTTGCCAGCTGCCGAAGAAGCTCTTCAAGCTCATCTCGCGTTTGTTTATAGATGTCAATTGAGCCGCCGAACGGATCGATGACATCACCATGGCTGCCTGTGACATATTCTTTTAGCGTAAACACTTTATCACGATAACGTCCAAATTGGCTGGCAATGATCTGTTTGTGCTGATGGGTCATAGCAAGAACCAAATCAG
>NZ_JAWRWI010001267.1:0-231 GCF_046535585.1 Bacillus sp. SIMBA_005
TTTTTGCGTTTGAAGTTTCAATGGAGCGGAAATGGTTTTTTTGACTTTTTCTCCTTTGAGCACCTGCTCCGCCGCTTCGACCGCCAGTTTTCCGATCAGCTCCGGCTGCTGGGCGACCGTGGCTGTCAGCTTCCCGCTTTTAATGGAAGAAATCGCATCTTTATTTCCGTCGAAACCGACGACCAAAATGTGTTTGCCCGAGCTGTTAATCGCTTCGAGCGCCCCGAGTGC
>NZ_JAWRWI010001268.1:0-231 GCF_046535585.1 Bacillus sp. SIMBA_005
GGGGCTGAGCACAGCCGGTTCAACCATTCTCTCGGTGTCTATGAAATTGTCAGAAGAATGGTTGATGACGTCTTTAAAGGCCGCCCTGAATGGGATGACAGTGAGCGCGAACTCTGTTTGGCCGCGGCGCTGCTTCATGACCTCGGGCACGGGCCGTTCTCGCATTCATTTGAAAAGGTCTTTCACCTTGACCACGAGGATTTTACAAGAGGTATCATTTTGGGAGACACG
>NZ_JAWRWI010001269.1:0-231 GCF_046535585.1 Bacillus sp. SIMBA_005
CGATAGAACGTGAGCGACGCGTGCCGCGTGTGCGCCTGCACGAGGGTGCCGTGGCAGCACCAGAAGTCTTCGGTCGGGGTACCCCAGTTCTTTATCGCGCCGCCCTCGAGCGGCAGGAAGTAGGCGGGCATGCCGGTGCGGGGATGCTGCTGCGCGAGGATGCCGTTGACGAGGTTGAGCTCGATGTAATCGAGGAAGCGGGTCTCGCCCGTCCAGCGGTAGAGCACGTCG
>NZ_JAWRWI010001270.1:0-231 GCF_046535585.1 Bacillus sp. SIMBA_005
CTAGTAACGAGGGCATTGTGGCCCCCTCCTTTAACTTAGTTGATGTTAAAGGGGATAGTTATAATCTTGCTGACTACAAGGGTAAAAAAGTGTACGTAAAGTTTTGGGCTTCTTGGTGCTCTATTTGTTTAGCTGGCTTAGAAGAACTAAATACATTGGCTGGTGAGGAACAGGATTTTGTTGTCTTAAGCATCGTTTCGCCGAACTTTAATAATGAAAAAGACAGTGATG
>NZ_JAWRWI010001271.1:0-231 GCF_046535585.1 Bacillus sp. SIMBA_005
TTTGGTCTCCGAGAAGGCGGGACATGTCCCCGTCGGCGCGTCGTCGAACTCATTGTCGAAGCGCTTCGCATCAAGGTAGCTTTTCGGCGAATGATCCGCAATACTCTGACAGAAACAGAATCGAAGCGATTCGATTACTCCCTCCCAACGTCCGTGAGGAACCCCCTTTCATGTCTCTGCAAGCCGTCGTCGAGGAGCTGCTCTCGCAGCTGAGCACCCACGAGAAGATCG
>NZ_JAWRWI010001272.1:0-231 GCF_046535585.1 Bacillus sp. SIMBA_005
GCCGGCACGATCATCGCCGTGGTGCCCGAGGCGATCGACACCACCGACCGGCGCGCGGCCGAAGACGCATTGCGCCAGTCGCGCAAGCTCGAGGCCATGGGCCAGCTGACCGGCGGCGTTGCACACGACTTCAACAATCTGCTGACGCCGATCGTCGTCGCGCTGGAACTGGCGGACACGCCCGATGCGAACCGCGAGCGCACCCGGCGCATGGTGTCGGTCGCGCGCCAG
>NZ_JAWRWI010001273.1:0-231 GCF_046535585.1 Bacillus sp. SIMBA_005
GGTCTCCGTTGGTGTGGCGGCGGGCAAACGCCGGCGATTCTAGCGCAAACCCCGTAGTTTCGCGTCAGCGTTCATGAGCGCGTAACACTTCCGTTAATCCGCGCCGCCCGGCTTCAGGCCAGGGCCTGCTCCGCATAGACGGTGACCCGGTTGCGACCGCGGTGCGTGGAGCGGTACAGCACGTTGTCGGCGGCCTTGAGCAGCGCATCGACGCTGTCGAAGTTGCGCCCG
>NZ_JAWRWI010001274.1:0-231 GCF_046535585.1 Bacillus sp. SIMBA_005
TCTTAGTTGCAGGAAGGATTTTTTCTTATATTGATAACTGCATTGTAATTAATAAAAGAAGGATGGCGGAATTGCCGATAACATTAAAAAATCAGCAAAAGTACATAGAGATACAAAGTAAGTGAACTACGAAGCACATAGGCACCGTGTTGTAAAGCTGCAAAGACCTTTTCTATAATAGATATATTTTAACTCCTATGTTAAAATTTAAAATGGTTGTTTTTTACATAC
>NZ_JAWRWI010001275.1:0-231 GCF_046535585.1 Bacillus sp. SIMBA_005
GACAGCGGCGGCAGCGCGTCCTCGTTGTCGCCCAGGTTCGCGCAGGCGCATCCTCAGGTCCTGCAGGGGCTGGCCGAGTCGCGCCAGCGCCTGGCCGGAGCCGGCGGAGCGACCGAACTGGCGATCGCCAACTGGCGGGATGCACGGATCGAGATCGGCGGTCGCACGACCGTGCTTGCGCAGTTGCCGGTGGCATTGCGCGATTCCGACGACGTGCGCGTGCACACGCAG
>NZ_JAWRWI010001276.1:0-231 GCF_046535585.1 Bacillus sp. SIMBA_005
GCCTGACGATCTGCCAGGGCATGATCGGCGCCCACGGCGGCGCGGTCGAAGCGCTGCGCGGGCCCGACGGCCACGGCACCCTGATCCGGATCACGCTGCCGCGGCAGCGGCCTCCGTCAGACTCGCCCGATGCCGACTGATCCTGCCGCCGCATCCACGCCGGTCCGCGTGCTCGTCGTCGACGACGAGCCGCAGATCCGCCGCTTCCTCGACATCAGCCTGCGCGCGCAG
>NZ_JAWRWI010001277.1:0-231 GCF_046535585.1 Bacillus sp. SIMBA_005
GCTCCTACAAAGGATTCAGTATACGATTTAAAAACCGCTGCGTGCGTTCTTCTTTCGGCGCGGAAAAAATCTGGGCCGGCGGTCCTTGTTCCACAATGACGCCGCCGTCAATGAAGATGACTTCATCGGCCACTTCCTGCGCGAATTTGATTTCATGGGTGACGACGACCATCGTCCAGCCTTCGTTCGCCAGATCCTTAATCACTTTGAGCACCTCGCCGACCAGCTCCG
>NZ_JAWRWI010001278.1:0-231 GCF_046535585.1 Bacillus sp. SIMBA_005
ATCCCTCTGTTTTCTTTAATTCTCACAAAAATCAGCGGAAAATTCGCGCTGAATGATTCAAGCATGGATAAGGTTCCGTCTTCCGAACCGTTGTCAGCCACAATCACTTCGAACGGCTCTGTGCATTCCTGTTCATTCAGGGACAGCAGGCTGTTATAAAGCCTCTCCTTGGAATTATATGCGGGAACAATGACGCTTGCCTTCACTTTTCGTTCACTTCCTGTATATGAT
>NZ_JAWRWI010001279.1:0-231 GCF_046535585.1 Bacillus sp. SIMBA_005
CCTTTCTGTGTTAAGCCGCCGCATCCCCCGCTTTTATTTCAGAGACGGCAAAATCATTAAAATATCAGCTCCGGTATTATACGTATAGACGGCAGTTCCCGTATTTATGTATAGAACAAGTACCGGCGTGAGTGGTTCCCATTGTTTTCGTCAGCAAAATCTCAAAACGCCTTCTCTTCCGCGTTCATGCACGGAATAGAAGGCGCAAAAAGACATTTAGCCAAAGGCTTG
>NZ_JAWRWI010001280.1:0-231 GCF_046535585.1 Bacillus sp. SIMBA_005
CTGTATTATGCTTCGTCTCTTCCATTGCCTCATACAATGCTTTTTGTGTAGGTGCTGGCAAGAGCGTCGGATCTCCAATCATTTCAACTCGCACATTGCGCTCCATCATTTCCGGTAAAAAAGATCCTAAAAATTCTACAGGTAGACGCATCAGAAAATCGACTTCAGGCTTTGGCCGTTTCCAATTTTCTGTAGAGAACGCATACACTGTTAATACTTTTATGCCAAGAT
>NZ_JAWRWI010001281.1:0-231 GCF_046535585.1 Bacillus sp. SIMBA_005
TCCATAAAAGAAATCGCAGTTATGAACCCAAACATAATCGTTGTCTTGCTGAAGTCCAATATTATCCCCTTCGTCACTAGCGCAATTCATAATTCCAATATTTCTGATTTCGATGTTTGAAGCATTTTTGACTCTTATTCCCCATCCGTCTGCTGTAGCATCATTTCCAATTCCTTCCAACGTGATATAGGCATTAGCATTCTTTTTATTTTCGATAACCAAATCTCCATT
>NZ_JAWRWI010001282.1:0-231 GCF_046535585.1 Bacillus sp. SIMBA_005
AGGGAATTAGATATGCCAACACCTAGTATGGAGGACCATATCGAACAAATATATTTATTGATTGCTAATAAAGGATATGCTCGTGTGTCTGACATTGCTGAAGCATTATCTGTTCTTCCTTCTTCTGTTACTAAGATGGTTCAAAAATTAGATAAAGATGGTTATTTAGTTTATGAAAAATATCGTGGGCTTACATTGACGCCAAGAGGAGAAAAACTTGGGAAACGTCTT
>NZ_JAWRWI010001283.1:0-231 GCF_046535585.1 Bacillus sp. SIMBA_005
TGCCGAAGTCGTAGTCGTCGCTGTCCGCCGCTGCAATCCCGATCGACACCGCTTCATCGTCTTCGTCTTCGTCTTCGGCCTCGTCGTCCTCTTCCTCTTCCTTGTCTTCTTCGTCTGCCTCGTCGGTCTCTTCAGCAACGACCGCAGCAGCCAGCCGCTTGCCCTTCGCCTCCAGCCGCGCCGGCCAGGCCACCGTGTCGAGCACCTGTTCCACCTGCTCGGCCAGCAGTT
>NZ_JAWRWI010001284.1:0-231 GCF_046535585.1 Bacillus sp. SIMBA_005
TGTGCTTTTCACATTTTATGTTTATTGAAAATATTCGTTATATCCTATGTATATCCTCTTTTATATCACATTTTTTTTATTTTTTTTAGAAAGAGTCCACTTTGTTAGTAGATTTCTTCTGATAACGGCTATATTCTGAAATAATCTGACTCCAAATGCGAATATACCTGCTAAATACAAGTCTACACCAAGATGGACTCCCAGAAAAGCTAAACTTATTGCCAATATAAT
>NZ_JAWRWI010001285.1:0-231 GCF_046535585.1 Bacillus sp. SIMBA_005
GTTGATTTTGAAACACCTGCATAAGCTGCCACTTCTTGGATGGTCACTTTCGTTTGCTTTTTCTCTTTCATTCAGAAAACTCCCACAATCAATGTCTTCTCATTTGTGTCGAAACCGATTTCAAATAACTTAAAAAGAGGATATCATAATTTCTGGTATTCCAGAAGAGTTTTTTGCTTGATGATGGCAAATAATCATTTAAATAAACAAAAAGAAAGCGATTTCAAAATA
>NZ_JAWRWI010001286.1:0-231 GCF_046535585.1 Bacillus sp. SIMBA_005
ATTGTGACTTCAATCTCCGTTGGGTGATGGGCATAGTCGTCAATTAATACCTGCTCACCGACTACTTTTTCATTAAAGCGGCGTTTGACTCCGCCGAATGTCGTTAGTGCCCCTTTGATGAGCTCTACATCAATGGCTTCATAGTGTCATAATGCAATGACTGCTAATGAACTAAGGACATTATGGTTTCCATAGGCAGGAATGTAGAAGGTATCATAAAACGTATTGCGT
>NZ_JAWRWI010001287.1:0-231 GCF_046535585.1 Bacillus sp. SIMBA_005
GAGGTATTTCTCATGACTGAGCTATATTTTGATCTTCAACATTTATCTTATGCTTATGCAGACGGCCCTAGAGCTTTAACAGATATTACTTTGCAAATACCAAAGGGGAAAAAAATTGCCCTGCTTGGTCACAATGGCGCAGGTAAATCTACGTTATTTCAACATTTAAATGGTATTTTAAAACCGACAGCTGGCACTATTTCTTTTTGTAACGAAACGCTTAGCTATTCT
>NZ_JAWRWI010001288.1:0-230 GCF_046535585.1 Bacillus sp. SIMBA_005
CTACGGCTTCACTTTGATAATTGGCAAGGTTTTCAACACGCTCATCGAATTGTTTTAAAATAAGACGTCCTTGTGTGCTATCTAATTTTTCATATTGTTCTGTTTCACCAGCATCTTTTAATGAAAACATTCGATCGGCAAATTGCTGAACATTTTGCTCACTTTTATTGACGGCTTCTAACAGTTCAATTGATTTTTTGGACTCTAGTGTAGCCATTAAACTTTCTGAT
>NZ_JAWRWI010001289.1:0-230 GCF_046535585.1 Bacillus sp. SIMBA_005
TGATAGAACGACAGCCGGATCGAATCCAGCATCGGATACAGCAGGAACCAGCCGTAGAGCAGCAGCGCGGGGATGATGTAAGGGGCAGCCGTGCCGACACCCTGGCTGCCGAAGGGACGCCGCTTCCTGCGCCCCTGCGTGATGATGTTGACCGTGGTCATCGAAGCCTCTTTCGTGATGCCGCGTCGTCGCGGCGGCGCTCGCCGCGGGGCGCTCGGCCCCGCGGCGAT
>NZ_JAWRWI010001290.1:0-230 GCF_046535585.1 Bacillus sp. SIMBA_005
GAGAAGAGAATCAGTCGGTCAATCCTTTCTTAGAAATTAAAAATTGCTTTGATTCCACAATTAGAATCAGCAACTTTACGGATCATAGAAAAATGGACAAATTGCTTGAACTGTATCCAGATTACTTACTCATTATCGAAGCAATGAAATTAACTGCAGACCTTGGCAAGCTAAGCATTGAATATGTTGAGGGAATATTACGAAACTGGGCCATTGAAAAAGGGATTAAT
>NZ_JAWRWI010001291.1:0-230 GCF_046535585.1 Bacillus sp. SIMBA_005
GTCGCGATCGTATTCGCGGCCAAGGTCAACACGCTGCTGGGCATGGGCGATCTTCCCGGCGCGCAGCGCGCGTCGAACACCGCCAAGACCTGGTGCTGGGTGACGACCGGCCTGTGCATCATCGGCCTGATCTGGACGATCTACTCGCTGACGCTCGGCGGCGGCATGGCGATGTACCAGGAAATGTTCGAGCAGATCCAGGCCGGCAACTGATGGCCTCCGCGCACGGC
>NZ_JAWRWI010001292.1:0-230 GCF_046535585.1 Bacillus sp. SIMBA_005
CATCGTAAAGCGGGGTAATAAAATCCGTATTAATAGCAGCCAAATAGTGAAGCTGTTTTTCTTTTTTTAGCCGGTTCAGCTCTGAAATGCTGGCGAGAATGCCCGAATGCTGGCTCTCCTCATCGGGATTGGCCATAAACAATACATTTCCCGGCAACGTCTCAAGGTTCTCCGAAAAATGCAGGAGATTGGCTAAATGCACGGCGATGCCGCTTTGCATATCGACAGAT
>NZ_JAWRWI010001293.1:0-230 GCF_046535585.1 Bacillus sp. SIMBA_005
GCTGATGAAGCTGTTCAATCGTGCCGCTGCTGTTTTTCAAGGGAATTCAGCTCCTTCCATATGGTTTGAAACAGCGGCTGAAAGGCCGGATCCTGACGCGCGTCAAACGGATCTAAAGCCGCGAGCTCCTTAGGCACGGTGAATATTTGGTGGATGGTGCCCGGCTGATTCGAAAATAAATAGATCGTATCGCTCATGGCGATGGCTTCACCGATATCGTGGGTGACGAG
>NZ_JAWRWI010001294.1:0-230 GCF_046535585.1 Bacillus sp. SIMBA_005
AGGAACGGAATCAGATTGAAATGGTCATTACCTGTACGGAATCCGGGATTGATTTTGGCAAATCCATCAGTACATATGTCCATGATTATTTGCAGCTGAAGCGGAATTGCCGGTTATTTGAGGTGAAGCAGGCTTGCTATTCTTTAACGGCCGGGTTTCAAATGGGCGTGAATTTCATCTTGTCGCAAACATCGCCGGGAGCGAAAGCGCTCATCATCGGAACGGATATT
>NZ_JAWRWI010001295.1:0-230 GCF_046535585.1 Bacillus sp. SIMBA_005
CTACGTGTCGGCCCTCAAGGAGCACCTGGATCCGTCGCTGGCGCTGTTCGCCGACATGGTGCGGCGCCCGAACTTCGACGAGAAGGAAATCGAGCGCATCAAGGCCACGTGGATCGCCGGCATCGCGCAGGAGAAGGCGCGTCCGGCCAGCGCGGCGATGCGGGTGCTGCCGCCCCTGCTCTACGGCGCCGGTCACCCCTACGCGATTCCCTTCAGCGGCAGCGGCGACG
>NZ_JAWRWI010001296.1:0-230 GCF_046535585.1 Bacillus sp. SIMBA_005
GGAGCAACGTAGGATTTTGCGTGATAAAGGAGAAAACCCTGATGTGCTCTTTATGACGGCAACGCCTATCCCACGAACACTGGCGATTACAGCGTTTGGTGAAATGGACGTCTCGTTAATTGATGAAATGCCAGCAGGGCGTAAAGAAATTGAAACGCATTGGATGAAAAAAGAACAACTAGGTTCTGTATTATCTAAACTAGAGTTAGAGCTGACAGCAGGTAGACAAG
>NZ_JAWRWI010001297.1:0-230 GCF_046535585.1 Bacillus sp. SIMBA_005
CTGATAAACACCGGCAACACCATCAAGTGTCGCTACTTTTTTATCAAGCATAATAAGCTTGTCCAAAGGGATTTCATTTTTCAGAAATTCAACTGCATCTTCCTCACAACTGTCAAAATCAGCATTCAGAACATAATGCGTATATTCTTTTGATTTGCTGTTTAGTACATGCTTTTTAAACTGGCTGTAATCATTTTGATATACATAAAAATCGATAGTGGCAAATTCAT
>NZ_JAWRWI010001298.1:0-230 GCF_046535585.1 Bacillus sp. SIMBA_005
CGAGCTGAGCCGTGCGTCCGGTGCCGATCGTGGCCACGGCCTGCGGGAAGGTCACCCCATCGGGGACGCGGTGCAGGGCCTCGACCGGCGCCAGTGCGTATTCGGCGTAGCCGCCGCTGCGGAAGCCCACGTGGGCGACGACCCGCGATCCGGCGATGGCCGCGTCGACGCCCGGCCCCACGGCATCGACGACACCGGCCACCTCACGCCCGGGCGTCATCGGGAGCTCG
>NZ_JAWRWI010001299.1:0-230 GCF_046535585.1 Bacillus sp. SIMBA_005
GCATGCGCCAGCGTTCGGCAAGCTCGATCGTCTCGAGGCGCTCGATCGCGGCGGCCGGATCGACGCCGAGCGCGGTCGCCGCGGTGAGCGCCGCCAGGGCGTTCTTCACGTGGTGGGCGCCGAGGACGCGCAGGTGCAACGGGAGCCGCGCGCCGTCGATCTCGATGACCGAGTCCGTTCCGTCGGACGAGACGACGACGTCGCTCGCGCGGACATCGGCGGTCTCGGAT
>NZ_JAWRWI010001300.1:0-230 GCF_046535585.1 Bacillus sp. SIMBA_005
TCGGCATTTTCAATACGAAACTCAAATGTATTATCTCGAATGGTGTCTATTTGATAGCTAATCAGATTATCAATCCCAATATCTTTGCGCCCTTCCCAACGAAACAAATGTTTCCTGCGCAGTTGTCTGCCAAGTAGTAAATATAAAATAAATCCAGCTAATGGCAAGAAAAATAGGACAAGAATCCATGCCCATGTAGAACTAGCATCTTTACGCTCTAAAAATATAAT
>NZ_JAWRWI010001301.1:0-230 GCF_046535585.1 Bacillus sp. SIMBA_005
GTTAATGTCGCGGAGTGGGAGATAATCCTAAAATGCGACGTCGAGAGAATTTGTGAGTTTATTGTTCAAAAGAGTGATCATCTCCAAGAGCTTAGGCAGTCATCACCATTCTCTGGAATACTCACTGAAGATGAGCGAAGAATCTTGCGTAAAGATGTATACGCTACTCACAATCTTCCAGATATTCTGATCGAGAATACGCCTGACCCGGAAAGTCCTGATCATCTTCG
>NZ_JAWRWI010001302.1:0-230 GCF_046535585.1 Bacillus sp. SIMBA_005
GTATAGGTGATATTGTCTGCAGTAGTCAGGGAGTGTGCAGCAGCGCTCGCAGTCCCGACAACAGACATGTCGATATCCGCTATGGTGAAGCCGGTCACCGGCTCGGAAAAAGTTGCTGTAATGGTTTTTATGTTGTCATACGAAGAGGAAGTGGTTGAAAGAACAACCGATGGTCTTACCGTATTGACCATCACTCCTGATAAAACACCGACATTATTTAGAATAAGTTG
>NZ_JAWRWI010001303.1:0-230 GCF_046535585.1 Bacillus sp. SIMBA_005
CCATCCGGCAATCTGCTGGGGTGACCACTGCAACTGGAGCTTGCCGGCGACGATGTTCGCCAGCATCCGGTGCTGAACGAGTTTACATGCTTTGGGGCGCTGCGCGCGATCCCATACGAGCTGATCGACGCGGCTTGCCCGATAGCCTTCTGGTCCACTGTTACGCCTGATCTCACGGCAGATGGTGGACGGTGCCCGGGAAAGCCGCTTCGCAATTGTCTGGATAGAAT
>NZ_JAWRWI010001304.1:0-230 GCF_046535585.1 Bacillus sp. SIMBA_005
CTTTAATTATCCGAAACGGATGGCAACAGGGGTGGACCAAAACCGTGTGCAATTGCTTATGGCAGTGCTTGAAAAGCGCATGGGCCTCATGTTACAGGCACAAGATGCATATATTAAAGTTGCTGGCGGAGTAAAGCTAGATGAGCCTGCCATTGACTTAGCTGTCTTGACGAGTATTGTGTCTAGCTTTAAGGATCAGGCAGTACGGGGAACAGATTGCTTTATTGGAG
>NZ_JAWRWI010001305.1:0-230 GCF_046535585.1 Bacillus sp. SIMBA_005
TGTTACCGAAATTCATTTGATGCAAATTGTAAATATCCCCTTTAAAAATTTTTCCTGTATCAGAGTAGCTGATGCCCGTTTCGGGTAATTTGGAAGAATTATCTACCCCGAAATGTAATTCTGCAACTTTTGAAATTTCTGTAAATAAATATTTACCTGTGTTTTCTTTAATTAAAGCAGTCTCATCATAACAACCAAGATCTAAAACTCTTTTGCCGGTGCAGTTCTGT
>NZ_JAWRWI010001306.1:0-230 GCF_046535585.1 Bacillus sp. SIMBA_005
GGCA
Organism: Bacillus sp. SIMBA_005; assembly: GCF_046535585.1. Taxonomy (NCBI): domain Bacteria; kingdom Bacillati; phylum Bacillota; class Bacilli; order Caryophanales; family Bacillaceae; genus Bacillus; species Bacillus sp. SIMBA_005. The sequence continues at coordinate 5 of NZ_JAWRWI010001306.1, forward strand.
TATTTGAGATCAACAATTTGCGCCCTGTATTAGGTGATGGAATCATGCCAGTTCTCAGAGGTGTAAAGACAACGAACCTTTCATTTACATGTTCAGAAATTATGCTCATTTTAGTAGCATTTATGAAAAAGCCGAAAAATGCGGTGAAAGCGGTTGTGATCGGGACAGGCGTTGTGACCAGTTTTTATATGATTACGCTGATTATGGTCATCGGTGCACTATCAGT
>NZ_JAWRWI010001307.1:0-230 GCF_046535585.1 Bacillus sp. SIMBA_005
GCCCGGTCGCCCACGCGACCGGGCTTTTTTCCATCCCGTCAGAGGGACACCGCACCATGCACTGGATCTCGAATGTCAAGCTCGCGCCCAAGCTGATGCTGGCTTTCGGCGTCGTCCTGCTCATCATGCTCATCCAGGGCATCGGCGCGTACACCGGCCGGCGCTCGATGGACGGCGTGACGACCAATCTCACCGCCGATGTGCTGCCCAGCGTGACGCTGACCGGCGAG
>NZ_JAWRWI010001308.1:0-229 GCF_046535585.1 Bacillus sp. SIMBA_005
TATGGGGCCTTAGCTCAGCTGGGAGAGCGCCTGCCTTGCACGCAGGAGGTCAGCGGTTCGATCCCGCTAGGCTCCACCAATATGATCTTTGAAAACTAAACAAGACAAAACGTACCTGTTAATTCGAGTTTTTATAAAAAAAATCCTATGAAATATCATAGGTAGTCAGTCAAACACTGACGAAAAACAAAACTTCGGTTTTGTACTTTTTCGGAGAGTTTGATCCTGG
>NZ_JAWRWI010001309.1:0-229 GCF_046535585.1 Bacillus sp. SIMBA_005
GTTGCTCTGTAGGTTTAGATAATACACTTAAATTACCAGTAGTTTCTAGTATGGCATATTGGACGTCTTGAACGGAAAACACAGCCTGTTCACGTAACATCATTGTTAGCTCATCCATGTGTAAACGATTTTTCTTTAGTGCAGATTCTAAAATAAGCCCATTTTGAATAACAATAGTGGGCTTATCGTCAATCAGCACACGCGCTTTTTTAGATTTAATAGTAATAAT
>NZ_JAWRWI010001310.1:0-229 GCF_046535585.1 Bacillus sp. SIMBA_005
GGATCTGATCCGTATCTCCGTCGGTCTCGAAGACGCCGACGACATCATCTGGGACCTCGATCAGGCCCTGACCACGGCGACGGGAGCGAACCGATGAGCGCGACGAATCCAGCGACGGCGGACGCCTGCGCCGTCCCGGCTGTGGTGGACGCCGCGGCATGCGCGCTTCCCGGCGTCGCCCCGGCCGTATCGGGACGGACATGGGTCGGCCCGAATCAGCAGGAGCGGT
>NZ_JAWRWI010001311.1:0-229 GCF_046535585.1 Bacillus sp. SIMBA_005
CGTCGCCTCTGTCCGCGTGCTACCGCGTCCGAATCGACGCTCCAGAGCGCCCTGGAAGAGGGTGAGCACCCCGACCATCAGGAGATACCAGAAGGTCGCAACCACCAGCAGCGGGATCGTCTGATATGTGCGTGCGTAGATGGTTTGTGCAGTGTTGAGCAGTTCCGGTAGGGCGATGACACTCACGAGAGAGGTGGTCTTCAGCATGCTGATGGTCTCGTTCCCCATG
>NZ_JAWRWI010001312.1:0-229 GCF_046535585.1 Bacillus sp. SIMBA_005
ATTGGTGGCGTGTTATTTTTAGCTGGTTGGGTGCTAATTATCGTTAGTGCGTTAAAACATGCAAAATGAGAAATGAATTTTTCCTCACAGGTATTTGTACAAAAAATATGTAACGAGGGTATGTCCCTAAACTTTAAAATAGTATGCTAGGTAAACTGGCATACTATTTTTTTATCAATAGAATGTCTTTCCACAATAGAAACAGCATTTTGATTATATTGATTCCTAT
>NZ_JAWRWI010001313.1:0-229 GCF_046535585.1 Bacillus sp. SIMBA_005
TCCCTCGTGCAGGTCCGTCAGCAGCTCGAGGAGCTCGATCTGATGAGCGATGTCGAGGAACGTCGTCGGCTCATCGAGGAGCAGGAGCGGCGTCTGCTGCGCGAGGACCATCGCGACCCAGACCCGCTGGCGCTGTCCTCCCGAGAGCTCGTCGACGAGTCGTGCGGACAGCTCCGTGATCCCGGTCGCCGCCATCGCCGCGTCGACCGCGGTCTGATCGTCGTCCGAC
>NZ_JAWRWI010001314.1:0-229 GCF_046535585.1 Bacillus sp. SIMBA_005
CTAGCAATTGACGAATAGTCGAATAGCCGTCACCTTCTATAAAAGCTGATCGATATTCTAAAACACCAATCATCTCACCATCTATTACTAACACGCGATAATCATGTCCAACTACATATCTTTGAAGCATAATTTTTTGACTATATTGTTTAGCAACTATCACTGCTTGCTCTAATTGCTCTAGCGTCTTAATGCCAATGGTTACACCTAAACTACATTTAGCATTAAT
>NZ_JAWRWI010001315.1:0-229 GCF_046535585.1 Bacillus sp. SIMBA_005
GATCGCCGGAGTGATCGCGATCCTCGTGGGCGCGATCGTGTCGCAGGATCGCTTCTACTGGGCCGTCATCGCGGCGTTCGTGACCTTCATGGGCGCGAACAATGCGGCGGAGCATGTGCGCAAGGGAGCGTTCCGTGTGATCGGCACGGTCATCGGCGTCGTGATCGGCGCGCTGCTCGCCCACCTCGTCGGCCCACACCCGTACGTTGCCGTCGCGGTCATTCTGGCG
>NZ_JAWRWI010001316.1:0-229 GCF_046535585.1 Bacillus sp. SIMBA_005
TATTTTTTGATTGTATTTTTAATGATATATGCCGCCTTTAGACTCCCTTCACGGCTATCCTTGATCTTCACAGCATGTTTAATTGGAGGCAACATATTCCTCCTATCCTCACATGGAGGAAGCTTGGAAACCATCATTAGCAACATCTCGATCATGATCGGACTCTACGTCTTCTTCTCCTCCATGCGTTTCAGACGAGAAGCGAGAAAGGAGGCTGAACGGAATCATG
>NZ_JAWRWI010001317.1:0-229 GCF_046535585.1 Bacillus sp. SIMBA_005
CAGCCCACCCGAGACGCGGACGGCGTCGCGCGCCCGGTTCACCTCGAACACCGCGGGCAGCGCGTCGAGGGCCACGAGCAGGCCGTCGGTGTCGGCGAGGTCGTTGAAGCTGTGGCGTGATCCCAGCATCCGCACCGGACCGCCCTGCGCGAGAAGCGCGGCCAGCTCATCCGTCGACGACGGGTGCTCCACGCGTGATGCGCGATACGTGAGGTTGCCCGCCCAGTTG
>NZ_JAWRWI010001318.1:0-229 GCF_046535585.1 Bacillus sp. SIMBA_005
GCAAGGTGCAGCCGGACTTCTGGGGGGCTCCAATGATCTCGCTCACCGCGCCCGACCCGCGCTCGCTCACGACTTATACTCGCACGTTCACCCCAGGCATGGACGACGATGTTCTCGCTTCGCGCGCCGACCAGCGCGCAAGCGGCGGCGATAACGAACTGTGGAAGTTCCGTCGTATCGCCGCGCGAAAGATGTTCGTCCCGGGCTCCTACGAAAGTGACATCGTCCT
>NZ_JAWRWI010001319.1:0-229 GCF_046535585.1 Bacillus sp. SIMBA_005
GCCTCGACTTCCAGCCGCAGCTCGACGGTCTCGCCGATCATCGACCGCCACGCATCGACGCCGAAATCCGCGCGCGTCAGCGTCGTCGTCGCGGAAAACCCCACCGTGCGCCGGAACGGCGGCAGCGGATGGCGACGCGCGCCGTTGCGCACCGCATCGAGCGCGACCTCGCGGGTCACGCCGCGCAGCGTCAGCGTGCCGTGCACGATCGCGCGCCCGGCATCGATCG
>NZ_JAWRWI010001320.1:0-229 GCF_046535585.1 Bacillus sp. SIMBA_005
TGCACCGTCAGGCTCGCATCGGCGAGAGCGGTCACCGTGCCGGCATCGGTCTCGAACGTGCGGGCCACGTCCTCGGCCACCAGCAGCGGGGTGCCCGCTTCGGTCGCCGTGCCCTGCTCCGTCTCAGCGATCGTCACGGTCGGTCTCCCTCTCGTCGTCCGCGTGCGGCCACACGCCGACGTGGTCCTGCTCCAGGGCCAAGCGCACCCGGTCGCGCATGCCGAGCGTC
>NZ_JAWRWI010001321.1:0-229 GCF_046535585.1 Bacillus sp. SIMBA_005
CGGACCGAACGAGTTGTTGATGCCGACCTCGGCGCTCCAGCCATTGAAATCCTTCTCCCGATATTCCGGATCCCAGTTCTGGTAAGCCACGCGGGCCAGCAGATCGGTGCTCCTGGCAATCTCGTAGTTGTAGCCAACGCCGACATTCCAGAGGTTGGTGTCCAGACCAATGTCGTCGTACTTCAGCTTGGTATAACCGCCGAAGGCATGGAAGTTCGGCGCGAACGCG
>NZ_JAWRWI010001322.1:0-229 GCF_046535585.1 Bacillus sp. SIMBA_005
GCGGAACCGGCGGGGCCGGGGAATGTGTGCAACATCAGCTATCCTGCATGTTGTAACCATCGGCGCACCGTGCAAGACCTCTGCTGGGCATGACGGTACGGCAAGACAGTGTCACCGCAAGAGCGCTTCCTGCTTGCTGCCGGTTCGCTTGTAGTACTCCGTGCACTTCTTTGGGTCGCCAATCAGGTGGTCACCAAGGCGGTACGGCGATTGCGCAACAAGCAATGCG
>NZ_JAWRWI010001323.1:0-229 GCF_046535585.1 Bacillus sp. SIMBA_005
GGCGCGCGGGTGAGGTGCGGTGTCCTGGCCGAGGAGCCAGATCGCGGTTCCGTCGGCGACGCGGGGGCGTGCGAGTTCCACGGCCTCGGCGAACGACGTCGTCGCGCGCGCCTCGATGATGCCCTCGACCGTGCCGGCGACCGTCTCGCTCTCGCGAGCGGTCGTCGCATCGCCGCACATGACGAGGGTCACCGCGGCAGGAGGTGTCGTCTGGGACCGGACGGCGTCG
>NZ_JAWRWI010001324.1:0-229 GCF_046535585.1 Bacillus sp. SIMBA_005
GTCGTAGCCCCAACTGTCGCTTATGCCGAACGGCCCGCCATGCGGCAGCACGACCATTGGCAGCGCGCGCCCCTCGCTGCCGCGCGGACGCGTCACGAAACCCTGCAGCGCCAAACCGTCGCGCGCCTTGAGCGACACGGCCTGCACGGTGGCGGCCGTCCGCGGCTGGACCCAGTCGCGCCGGCTCAGCACGTGCTCGGCACGACGGGTCTGGGTGTCGAACAGGTAG
>NZ_JAWRWI010001325.1:0-229 GCF_046535585.1 Bacillus sp. SIMBA_005
GCAAGCCGCCTGTGCTGCGCGACGGCGTCGCGCAGACGCTCGCCAACTACTCCGACCCCGTGCCGCAGGCGCTGGCGCTGACCGCGATCGTCATCGCGTTCGCGATGACCGCCGTGGCCGTCGTGGTGGCGATGCGCGAACACGCCGACCTGCGCCCCGACCACGTCGACGGCGAAGAGCCCGACGACCAGCGCCGGGGGCCGCGATGAACCATCTGACCGTCGCGCCG
>NZ_JAWRWI010001326.1:0-229 GCF_046535585.1 Bacillus sp. SIMBA_005
AGGCAAGCGTCATCGGAGATCCTCCGTTGCACGTGCTCCTTATCGGAAGTGCGTAGATCATGAACAGCGAGGATATCGAGAAGCAGCACGCAGGGCTCGTCGCGCTCGCCATCGTTTCGCTCATCGCGGGCGCGGCCTGCGGAGCACTGGGAACGCTTTTCCGGCTCTCGCTCGAACGAGCGGACCAGGCGCGCGACGTCTTCATCGCGCGGGCGCGCTCGGAGCCGGT
>NZ_JAWRWI010001327.1:0-229 GCF_046535585.1 Bacillus sp. SIMBA_005
GGATGCCGAGCCTGATGTCCTCTTCTAACAAACCGCCATAACCGATTAAGACAGAAGTAAAAGCCGTCTGTTCTATATATAAGGGAGACACGGGATAGATGGTTACACCGTGGTCTGCAGCTGCTTGTATTGCTTCTTCCTCACTTGCTGGAAACAAAAGGCGCAGCAGGATGTGAAGCCCCGAGTTCTTACCGAGAATCTCAACGGTGTTTCCCAGTTCAGAGCGGAT
>NZ_JAWRWI010001328.1:0-229 GCF_046535585.1 Bacillus sp. SIMBA_005
CGTGATTTTTCGTAATGACTTCTACTTTCTGGCCGATGCCCGGAAGCTCCGACTCACGAACGTTCATAAGAACCCCCCTACATGTTTTTACAATGATGATTGATTATGTAAGCGTATGTCATTATAGCAAATGTCTATTTTAAGTTCAATGAAACTTCAAAAAACAGGCTGCCCTGCAGAGGACAGCCTGATATTTTTTATTGCGCCGAATCTTTTTTCAGTTCTCTTC
>NZ_JAWRWI010001329.1:0-228 GCF_046535585.1 Bacillus sp. SIMBA_005
ATGCATCCCTACATGTGCAGACGCAACTACTAATGAGTGCGCTACATTGTTGCCATCTCCAACATAGGCAATTTTAAGACCTTGTAATTCACTTTTATTTTCAAAGATTGTTTCTAAATCTGCTAATGCCTGACAAGGATGATAAATATCCGTTAAACCATTAATAACAGGAATTGTTGCATGCTCGGCTAGTTCTTTAACCATTGCATGAGAGTTTGCACGAATCAT
>NZ_JAWRWI010001330.1:0-228 GCF_046535585.1 Bacillus sp. SIMBA_005
CGATGTATTCGCTCACTTCTCAGCTATCCAAGGTGACGGTTTCAAATCACTTGACGAAGGTCAAAAAGTGGAATTTTCAGTAGAAGATGGTCAACGTGGACCACAAGCTACAAACATCGTTAAACTTTAATTTTTATTAAACTGACGATAGGCATCTTCATTGATGCTTAAGACTGTAGGCAAACTCAAAGCAATTTGGGATTTGTCTACAGTTTTTTTATTTCAGTG
>NZ_JAWRWI010001331.1:0-228 GCF_046535585.1 Bacillus sp. SIMBA_005
TCAAAGTGCGCCCCGTTATCCACGATGGCCTCTTTTTCCGGTACATGCTGCACGGCGGTGATGGCATACGTGCCGTCGTCGTTCTCACGGATACTCACGCAGCGGAACAGGCGCTGGCGCAACGTCGGCAGCTTCAGCCCCCATATGCCGGCTTAAACGTTCCGTCCCAGATACCGCTGTATTGCCGCGTCTGCGGGTTATAGTTCGACGGCACCTGCAGAATGCGCC
>NZ_JAWRWI010001332.1:0-228 GCF_046535585.1 Bacillus sp. SIMBA_005
CGGTGAACAGGCGGGCCATCCGGATCGCGTTCTCGTTCGCGTCGGCACCGCCGTTGGTGAAGAACACCTTCTCGAATCCCTCGGGAGCGATGTCGACGATCAGCCGCGCGGCCTCGGCGCGCACGGCGTTGGCGTGTGCGGGAGCGACGGTCGTCAGCACCTCCGCCTGCGCCTGGATGGCCGCGACGACCTTCGGATGCTCGTGCCCGATGTTCACGTTGACGAGCT
>NZ_JAWRWI010001333.1:0-228 GCF_046535585.1 Bacillus sp. SIMBA_005
CTTCTTAATTTTCGCGCGCTCCTGGTATGTGAGCGCGATCGGCAACTTCTATACGTTCTATGCGATGAATGCCTATCATGTCAGCATTCAGCAGGCACAGAGCTACATCTTCGTCTTTTTATTTTTCGGAGCTGTCGGAACGTTTCTCGGCGGGCCGCTTGCAGACCGTTTCGGAAAACGGAACGTCATCATCGTTTCCATGACGGCATCGGCTCCCTTGACGATTTT
>NZ_JAWRWI010001334.1:0-228 GCF_046535585.1 Bacillus sp. SIMBA_005
GCCGCAGGCGGAACGGAGCGCAGATTTCTCGGTGCCTCCTTGGGTGACGATTTCTGGGGATCGGACGGGCGTAGGCACACAGGCAGGCACTGGTGGGGCAACGATGTGGACGGAGTAATCGATCCACTCATAGGTGACGCAGCAATCCAGATCGCGTCGGATCTTGGGCTGCCGTCATTCGACGTCGACCAGACAGGTACGAACGTCGTGATCCTCGGCGTCGACCTC
>NZ_JAWRWI010001335.1:0-228 GCF_046535585.1 Bacillus sp. SIMBA_005
GGATTTCATAGATTTGCCTCCTTCCTCCGGCTACTAATTATGTTATATTTTATCATAGCAAATTTATGGCAGTGAGCAAACAAAGATTTTAATCAATTAAAGAAAGAGAGAATTCACCATGAAACTACCAGTCAGAATTTCGCTGCTTCTGATCCTCTTCTTTTCCGCAGACCTATGTTTTTCCTATGTGCAGAAAGAATTGAGGCCGCAGACGGCATTACAAGATAG
>NZ_JAWRWI010001336.1:0-228 GCF_046535585.1 Bacillus sp. SIMBA_005
GTATATGTGAAGTGATTTTTATTTTACATCTTTAATAACCTGCTTCGCTTTGGAAGTTGGTAAGAAAATACTAAAGCCTACGTTAAATGAAATAGTAGAAGTTAAACCTTCATTACCAAAACCAGTGATACCATTATATTTTACAAGACCTTCAAGGCCGATGTTTGGAGTAATGAAATAAGAATAACCAGGACCTACACCGAAACCAAGCCCCGTTGTAGAGTTTCC
>NZ_JAWRWI010001337.1:0-228 GCF_046535585.1 Bacillus sp. SIMBA_005
CTTCGAGCAGGACCAGTGGTTCGCCAAGATCGACCTCACCCCAAGCGACCGCGACCACCTGGCGCTGACCTTCCAGGACCGGCAGGAGAACCAGTACGGCTTCGGCGGCGCGACGGCGCGCTCGCATGGTTCGGTCACCGACAACTATGACCGCCGCTGGTCGCTGCGCTGGGATCGCAGCGGCGATCGCTGGTTCAACGAGGTGCTGGCGACCTCGGAGGATTCCTT
>NZ_JAWRWI010001338.1:0-228 GCF_046535585.1 Bacillus sp. SIMBA_005
CGATGGGCTTCTTCTGAGCTCGATCCGATGGGCCGCTGAGCGAGCGGGGCGTTTCGTCTCGCTCCGCTCGCTCAACGACCGACCTCGAAAGGCACGGACATGGTCACCATCGGCACGTACCAGCGGGTGGACGTGACGGATGCCGCGGCATCCCTCGTGCGCGAGCTCAGCGCGCAGCACGGTCCGCTGATGTTCCATCAGTCCGGCGGATGCTGCGACGGCTCGTCG
>NZ_JAWRWI010001339.1:0-228 GCF_046535585.1 Bacillus sp. SIMBA_005
GTCGACGGCCGAAGTACCTCTCTATTGAAGTTCCGAGATGAGGCGCGCAAGCGTGCCAGATCGATACACCACACCTCTCACGTCAGAACGACCTGTAGCCCGCGCGTTGCGCGGGCTACAGGTCGTTCCAGACAACCGGTCAGACTTCGAAGCCTCGACCTCGGAAGTAGTCCATCCGGCGATAGAGAGTGGACCGCCCGATCTCAAGCATCTCGGCAGCGAGGCGCC
>NZ_JAWRWI010001340.1:0-228 GCF_046535585.1 Bacillus sp. SIMBA_005
CCGCCACTAAAAATTTCAAGTCACTCGTTTCCCCCGCTAAAGCGGCAGCCGTCAGCCACGGGTCTTCACATGATCTCCCCGTCGGCAGCAGAACCCCCGTATACCCGAGTCTGTCCGCCGCCTGTGCCACTTGCTTAAAATAAAGATGATCCGCCGTTCTCCCTCCCGTTTGCGTCCCTAAATACCGGCCGTCACCATGCGTCGGAATAAACCAAAGAATCTCCATAT
>NZ_JAWRWI010001341.1:0-228 GCF_046535585.1 Bacillus sp. SIMBA_005
TTTCCATATCCTTGCATACGCTCTACAAAATCAGGGTTAGCTGAAACGTAAACATTATCAATGTTTTTGTCAGTAGATCTTACCTTTTTGGCTATTTTTTTCTTCAGATTGTTTTCTACTGCACCTTTATTTCCATTGGTTAAAACGACTGCAACGTAGGCTTGATTTCCAGCCACAATGATATCGGCATGCTTTACTTCTTTTAGGTCTGTTACTTTATTAGCTGCT
>NZ_JAWRWI010001342.1:0-228 GCF_046535585.1 Bacillus sp. SIMBA_005
GTTGCACATTTTGACGTGTACTGCAACCCCTGGGTTGCACTTTGATGGCGCCCTTACATGCCCGCCCCGCCGCGCGCCACCCGCTTCTCCGCATCTCCGCCGCGGCCTACGCTCGAGCCATGACCGAGCTCACCCAGCCCACCGGACAGGAAGAGGCGCTGCGCGCCGTCCCGCGCGAAGACGGCACGGCACCCCGCGCCCTCGTGCTCGGAGCGACCGGATACATCG
>NZ_JAWRWI010001343.1:0-228 GCF_046535585.1 Bacillus sp. SIMBA_005
TATGATTCGGCTTAAAACCGATGGGTTTAAATTCCGAACGCAGCACCTCGAGAAGCTTCAGTCCGTAAAGCCGTTCCTGCTCTGTCATTGTAATCATGTAAAGCTTTAAAAAGGCTCTTTGTTTTACTAAAAAACCGGTTGAACTTCTTTTTTCTTCTTTCAATATGTGCCCACCCTTCCTTCTAACAAATTATTCCATGTACTAAATATTCTCTTTATATCCCGTTT
>NZ_JAWRWI010001344.1:0-228 GCF_046535585.1 Bacillus sp. SIMBA_005
GTTGTTCTAAAATTGTTTGATTGATTGTTACTTGGCTTTCTGACAGAACACCTTGTAGCGCGCTCACCAATTGTTCATTTGTTACACTTGCCATCATTTTATTCTCCCCTTTTTTTCTCCCATTTTCCCAAAGTCATGAATGATAAATGAATAGGTTATACCAATCTTCATAAATATTAAAATTGGTCCAACCATTTTTATTATACTTAATATTCAGAAAATATCAAT
>NZ_JAWRWI010001345.1:0-228 GCF_046535585.1 Bacillus sp. SIMBA_005
GTTTAAAATTTGCTAAATCTGAAAGACTATTAATTTTAAATTCTGTCTCAATCTCTAGTTGAATATGCATACTAACACCTCGGTATTAGTATGAAATGGAAGAGCATTTTTGTACATCATTATTCAAGCAGGAATGTACATATTTAAATTAGCATTTATAGTCTATGAACACCAAAAATGGATGATACGCATATTTACTGCATTATTTGGATTCGAAAATTTTATGAT
>NZ_JAWRWI010001346.1:0-228 GCF_046535585.1 Bacillus sp. SIMBA_005
GAGAAACGAACCGACTTGCTTGGCAAATTGCAGCGGCCCGATATCAGCGATATGGTCATGGTGATAATGAGACAGAACGACTGCATCCAGCTTTTCCGCCGGCACATATCCGAACAGCTTAGACAAAACGGCACTGCCGCAATCAACAAGCAGAGAGTAATCACCTGACTGAAACAAATAGCCTGACGTCGCTTCATTTGCGGCCGGAAAACCGCCATAGCATCCGAT
>NZ_JAWRWI010001347.1:0-228 GCF_046535585.1 Bacillus sp. SIMBA_005
CGCCGGTCCTTGGTCAGCGAGTACCCGTCTTCGGCTCCGTTGACCGCGGTGCCGTCGTCGTTCGTCGACGTGCCCTCCGGCTGGTCGATGCGGAAGATGTTCGGGTTCTGCACGATGCCGGCGAGCGTCGCCGCCTGCGCGACGGTGAGGTTCGCGGCGGTCGTGGAGAAGTAGTAGTTGGCTGCGGACTCGATGCCGTAGACCGTGCCGCCGAAGTTGGCGATGTTC
>NZ_JAWRWI010001348.1:0-228 GCF_046535585.1 Bacillus sp. SIMBA_005
GTGATACGCCGCGGCCCAGGCCCGTCTCGAACTTCAGGTGCACGACGGGGGTTCCGCCGGCCGCGGCGGCGCGACGCAGCTGCTCGATCGTCGACAGGCCGAGCTCGACGTTCGCCGCGACCGCGGGAGCGAAGTCGCTGTCGGGGCCGTGCAGCCAGGCGACGACGAGATGGTCGATGCGGGCGGCGCGCAGCTCGAGCGCCTCGGAGACATCGGCGACGCCGAGGC
>NZ_JAWRWI010001349.1:0-227 GCF_046535585.1 Bacillus sp. SIMBA_005
GATACTAATAGATCGAGGACTTAACCTTTATTCTAATGTGAAGTTTGAACATTGTTATCTAGTTTTGAGAGAACATTTTTTAAATATCTCTTGATTTATTTTCAATACATAGTATAATATCTTTTGTCACTAAATTGTCTGGTGATGATGGCGAAGAGGTCACACCCGTTCCCATACCGAACACGGAAGTTAAGCTCTTCAGCGCCGATGGTAGTTGGGGGTCTCCC
>NZ_JAWRWI010001350.1:0-222 GCF_046535585.1 Bacillus sp. SIMBA_005
TGGGGTGAAGTCGTAACAAGGTAGCCGTATCGGAAGGTGCGGCTGGATCACCTCCTTTCTAAGGATATATGGAGCAGCGTGCGTTTTCGTCTTGTTTAGTTTTGAAGGATCATTCCTTCAAGACATGTCTCTAGCGAGACAGGATTGTTCTTTGAAAACTAGATAACAATAAGTAATACATTCACATTGAATGCAATGCAAAGTTCATCACACATAGTGATT
>NZ_JAWRWI010001351.1:0-215 GCF_046535585.1 Bacillus sp. SIMBA_005
ACCGGTCCTACTGGAGTTACTGGTGTAACTGGAGATACAGGTTCTACTGGGGCAACTGGAGATACTGGTCCTACTGGTGTAACTGGCGCAACTGGTGATACAGGTCCAATGGGACCTACTGGTGTAACTGGAGATACAGGTCCTACTGGAGCCACTGGTGTAACCGGAGATACCGGTCCTACTGGAACCACTGGTGTAACTGGAGATACTGGTCC
>NZ_JAWRWI010001352.1:0-203 GCF_046535585.1 Bacillus sp. SIMBA_005
TCGCGGGGTGGAGCAGTTCGGTAGCTCGTCGGGCTCATAACCCGAAGGTCGCAGGTTCAAATCCTGCCCCCGCAACCAAATTATTTTATACACCAATAGGGAGTGCTCATTGAGTGCAACCAAAATGGTCCGGTAGTTCAGTTGGTTAGAATGCCTGCCTGTCACGCAGGAGGTCGCGGGTTCGAGTCCCGTCCGGACCGCCA